>NZ_JAKUGJ010000006.1:0-332268 GCF_022663915.1 Bacillus cereus group sp. BfR-BA-01331 | reverse complement strand
ACCCAAGTTCGGCTGAAGGGATCGGTCTTGAAAACCGACAGGCGGCGAGAGTCGCGCGGGGGTTCGAATCCCTCTACCTCCTCCATTTTTTTAAAAAGTGGTTTAGTTACATATAAAAATGAATAAGATATTAATTTTTCCTTCATGGAGGTATACCCAAGTTCGGCTGAAGGGATCGGTCTTGAAAACCGACAGGCGGCGAGAGTCGCGCGGGGGTTCGAATCCCTCTACCTCCTCCATTTATTTTTAAAACATAATATCGTCGCGGGGTGGAGCAGTACGGTAGCTCGTCGGGCTCATAATCCGAAGGTCGCAGGTTCAAATCCTGTCCCCGCAACCAATGGTCCCGTGGTGTAGTGGTTAACATGCCTGCCTGTCACGCAGGAGATCGCCGGTTCGACCCCGGTCGGGACCGCCATTTTATGTTGGCTCGGTAGCTCAGTCGGTAGAGCAGAGGACTGAAAATCCTCGTGTCGGCGGTTCGATTCCGTCCCGAGCCACCATTTTTTTGTTTTTTTTATGCCGGCTTAGCTCAATTGGTAGAGCAACTGACTTGTAATCAGTAGGTTGGGGGTTCAAGTCCTCTAGCCGGCACCATTTAGGGGCATAGTTTAAAGGTAGAACTGAGGTCTCCAAAACCTCCAGTGTGGGTTCAATTCCTACTGCCCCTGTAAAGTATATGGGCCTATAGCTCAGCTGGTTAGAGCGCACGCCTGATAAGCGTGAGGTCGATGGTTCGAGTCCATTTAGGCCCACCATATATATTCCGCAGTAGCTCAGTGGTAGAGCTATCGGCTGTTAACCGATCGGTCGTAGGTTCGAGTCCTACCTGCGGAGCCATGGCCCGTTGGTCAAGTGGTTAAGACACCGCCCTTTCACGGCGGTAACACGGGTTCGAATCCCGTACGGGTCATAAAAAAAGAGTCAGCAATATGCTGACTCTTTTTTATTATGTATAAGCCTCTTTTTATCACCTTATTTTCCTGAAATAAATAAAGGGATTTAGGAAAAGCTATGGTATGTATTAAAAGGAGGAGATGAAAAATGACGCAAGTTCGAGAAATTATGAGTACTCATATCGTACATTGTACACCATTAGACAATGTATATGAGGCAGCTGTAAAAATGAAGGAAGAATCGGTTGGATTGATTCCTGTTATTGAAAATAAACAAGTTGTTGGGCTTGTTACTGATCGAGACTTAGTTGTTCGTGGGATTGCTGAAAAACATCCTGGATCTAATCAAATTACAAATGTAATGACAACAAACATTGTTTCAGTTTCTCCAGACGATTCTATTGAAAAAGCTACAGAATTAATGGCACAATATCAAATTAGACGGTTACCGGTTGTTGAGAGCGGTCAACTTGTTGGGATGCTAGCACTAGGTGATTTAGCTATAAGAAAATCAGCAGATGATCAAGCAGGGTTTGCTTTAAGTGAAATCTCAGAGCATATGGAATAAATTATGTATAAAGATCAGATACATTATTCTAGTATATACGGATTAAACTAATATGTTAGCGTGATGTATCTGAGACATTATATAATAAGTATAGAGTCAATATTTTTGACAGTTTTTTTAAATTTGTCATTCCTAATTTTTAATAAGAGAAAAAATGATATACTGAGAGATATAAGTGTTATTATAGATTTTGAATATAACAATATTCGTTGTTAATGATGTAATAATGAATTAATATTTCCTACGTAGATAAAGTGAAACTTTAATTATTGGGGGGTGTCCATCCCCCAATAATTATTAGTTGAACCAATCGGGCTTTTATGGGCAGTTTTATCTCCCACCTAACTTCCTCGCATTCGCAGAATTTTGAGGTGGGAGTCTTACTGCCCGCAAATAGCGGGATAAAAAGGGAAGGGGAATTATATGAGGGCTGTACAGGGCGATCCAAATTGGAATTTGGTTACAGATACATATATAGAACCAAATGATTTCGCTGAGTTATTTTCTTTGCTTGTACCTTGTCATCCAAAAGGTGAAGGGAAAGAGCGAACTATATTAGTATGGAAAGAAAAAGAATTTTATAAAGAAGAAAATTTAGCGCCATTTATCGTATATGGCATGAATAAAGTAAAGAATTTACCGCAGTTTCATAAAGATGAAATTCCAACTCTAGTACGTATTCTTCGTTTATGTCAAGAGATTGGTTGGTATGAAGAGGCAAATGCTTTTATGATAACCCAAGGGCTAGATGAATTTGTCCGAACTTCATTGGAGTATGAAACATGGGATCTTTTGACGAAAGCAGTTGCTTTAAACTATTTAATTATTAAATATCGTATTGGTGAATTAACAGCTGAGGATGTAGAAATTTGGGATCGAGTTAAATTTAGTGAGAAATGTATAACAGATTGCAAACATCTATTATCTCATAAAGAAGTATTGGAATTTACATTCTTTTATATGTGTAAGCGAGCTAAAACACTGTCAAAAGAGCAATTAAATAGTGATATGATGAGTCTGGCAATGTATTGTAATACTTTTGTATATGATTTATATACACATGACTTATTACGAAAGTATCGTAAGTGTACAGACTTCCTATCATATTATGGACCTAGTCAAGCAGTTTTAGCTTGTCAAAGAGCTGTACTTTCACAAATTTCCGATCGATTAGACCCTTTAAAGACAACTCATGTAGATGATTATTTATATGTGATGAAAGAAATGATGGAGCATATGACGATAGGGGTAATGGATCGGTATGGTCATTTTATTGGAAAGCTACTATCATATGTACCATTTTTCGAAATGATCCAAGTTCCACAGCATGCATATTACTGTGAAGAATTACTGTATATTTGTAAGGGAATTGAATACAAAGAAGAAATACTACGCAATTATATATTTATACAATTACATGATTGTTTACCATCATTCTTTAAACTATTTCTTAAAAATAAGCGTTATGCAACGATTCATGATATTCTTTTCTATTGGTGCGACGATGAACAAAGAATGAGCTTAGAGAAAAAATATAATCTTAGTTTCATTTATGAAAAATATGCTTGTGGATAAACCATATTTTTCATATTAAAAATTAATATAAATTAAAAAGGATCTCAAGTTTATGTGAGATCCTTTTTTTGTTAGTAAAGCAAGGAGAAAGTAACTAAGATAAGAAATAACATTCCATAAAGGAGAAATTGTGCAGTATAACTTCCTTGTATACCAAAAAAAGTATTCATTTTTTCATATAAATTCAATATATATTTCATTGGATTATCTTTGAAAGATTGGTACACAGTGTCTCCTCTTTCTAAGCTTCTTGTTCATGTTTTTGGTTATTAGGAACATGAACGTATCTAGCTATGAATAATAAAACACCTATAAAGAATACAGGAAGTACGGTAGATAAATAAAAACCATTACTAATTATATTTGTTATAAGAGCACTTAAAAGAAAAATCACATTATAAATATGGGCAATTTTTTGTTTTAGCCGCATTTGTAATGCTTCCATAATGATTTCTAAAGCAACAAAAGCAATAATAATAGATAAAAATACAGTGTTCGTATTATAAATGATTAAACAACAGATTAAACCTAAAAAGGCCAGGTATTCAATAAAGAGAGGTATATTGCGTGGCATATAATTTACCTAACTAAATATGGCAGTGGGTTTACTGCATTTGTTTTTTCAAAATTCCATTCCCCATTATGTAATTCAAAATGGAGATGTTGCCCGTATGAATGACCTGTGTTTCCCATATGACCTACTAATTGTCCAGTTTGTACTTGATCACCAGCTTGTACAGTGCGATCCTTCATATGAGCATAAACTGTTGTA
This sequence comes from Bacillus cereus group sp. BfR-BA-01331, assembly GCF_022663915.1. Classification (NCBI taxonomy): domain Bacteria; kingdom Bacillati; phylum Bacillota; class Bacilli; order Caryophanales; family Bacillaceae; genus Bacillus; species Bacillus cereus group sp. BfR-BA-01331. Next base: position 328,457 of record NZ_JAKUGJ010000006.1, on the reverse strand, counting down.
TATAATTTCCCATTTATTTGATGGGCGATGAACACGACATTGCCGTAGCTAGCCGAATAATAAGATTTCACAACCTTACCTGCAGCAGCAGCTTGAATAGAGACATTTCCTTGTGCTGCTATATCTATACCATAATGCATTTGCTCCCAGCGCATATCAAAAGTGGAGCTGATTTTCCCTTGAGTAGGGAATTTGAAAACTGCTGGAATTGATGCAGGTTGAGCTGTTTTAGCTTGTGCTTGATTTTGATTTTGCACTACATAGTGTTTTGCTACATATCCGTATCCTGTGCCAAAACGAATTTTATACCAAGTACCTACCGTTTCTACTACTTGTACTTGTGTACCATTTTGTAATGAGCCAAGTAGAGTGCCACTTGTGCTAGCATTGCTACGTACATTTAATTTTGGTGTTGCAACAGTATAAGAAGGAGAACCTTGTACTGTTACACCTTTTACTAGAGGTGTGGATCCATTAGATACAAATGTTTTTTGTACGTAACCAATTTGACCGTTATGTAATATTTTGTACCAATCTCCTTGTTCACCTTGAATGGTAATGAATTGACCATTTGGTAATATATCTAGAATAGAAGACTCTGTATTAGGTTCAGAACGAACGTTTAATGCGTTTGCATTTACGATATATTGAGACTTTGGTTGAACATTTTTTTTGAATAGAATTGCATCTTTTTTCATATAGCCTGTTTTGTTGTTAACAGATACTTTATACCAATCTTGAACTGTTTCAAGAATAGTAACCGGGCTATTAAATCGAATGGTATCAACTATTGCACTGTCTGTATGGCTATTTTGATGTAGTGCAACGTTGTCAATTTTTACATATCCAGTTTTTACTGTAGATGGTTGCTTAGCAGCCGCTGTTTGTATATCGGATTCTCCCATAGAAGGAAGTAAAGAAGCAATTGCGATAGTAGTTGCTGTTAAAGCTGTGGCTTTCATATTCATGTAATAAAGACCTCCTCTAGTTGTATAGTTGTAATTTTATTATAGTATAAAGATATAATATATTGGTCGTATTCACATAAATGTAATATGAAATCAATAAAAATAATGTCAGAAGAGAGATTCGTATATAAATATTGTATATATCATTTGTGAGGTCGCATTTATATTTGTTTAACACGTTAAGATTTAATTCGCAATTAAGAAAATTAAAACAGTTGATGATGTCTTATGGCGATGTTATACTGACAGTGATAATTTTATAGTTTGCTAGGAGGGCTGGTGTTGCCAGCTGAGAGTAGGGCCATAAGCCTTTGATCCTTTTTATTACCTGATCTAGATTATGCTAGCGTAGGGAAGCAATTCGGACATTAACAATGAGTCCCCGTTTCTTTGCGTATAGAAACGGGGCTTTTTTATTTGAAAATTTCATATTAACACCACTAGGGGTGCTTTTCGTGCTGAGAGAGGAATAATCCTTAACCCTTACAACACCTGATCTAGATAATACTAGCGAAGGGAAGTGGAACAACGAATAAATTATAATTTTATTTGCTGTAACCACTTCTTATATACAGAAGTGGTTTTTTTATTGAAATAAATAGATATATAGGAAGGGGAATTATTAATGAAATTTTGTGAAAGATTATTTAATACGGTGCAGCCTGTTTGGGAGAAAAGTCATAATCATCCGTTTGTAGTAGGTATGGGGGATGGTACGTTGGAAAAAGACAAATTCCAGTACTATATTATTCAAGATTATTTATATTTGTTAGATTATGCAAAGCTATATGCAATTGGGGTTGTAAAGGCAACGAATCCACAAGTTATGGCAAAATTTGCAGAGCAAATTGATGGGATTTTAAATGGAGAAATGACGATCCATAAACAGTATGCAAACAAACTTGGCATTACTGTAGAGGAGATAGAATCTGCGAAACCATCTGCTAAAAATTTAGCATATACAAATTACATGATGTCTGTATCTCAAAATGGCACACTTGCAGAATTAATATCAGCTTTACTTCCATGTATGTGGAGTTATTGGGAGATTGGAAAGCGTTTAAATGATATTCCTGGAGCAAGAGATCATGAGTTCTTTGGAGAGTGGATTCAAGGATATAGTTCTGAAGAATACGGTAACCTTTGTATTTGGTTAATAGATTTATTAAATGAAATGGCAGTTGGAAAGTCAGAGAAAGAGCTAGACCGATTAGAGGAGATTTTCTTATATTCCAGCCGATTTGAATATTTATTCTGGGATATGGCTTATCGTAAGGAGATGTGGGGTTTTGAGGAGCAAGAACATACTACAGTTTCATAATGTTTCCTTTCATTATGATGAGAAACCAATCATCGATGAATTAAATGCTTCTATACAAGATAAAGAGTTTGTAAGTATTATCGGACCGAGTGGATGCGGGAAAAGTACTTTATTTCGCCTTATTACAGGCTTAGAAGAGGCAAGTACTGGACAGATAGAGCTGACAAAAACAAAGAGTCATCCTGTAGGGTATATGCCCCAAAAAGATATGCTCTTGCCGTGGAGGACGATTATTGAGAATGCGGCTCTGCCGCTAGAGTGCCAAGGTGTGCAGAAGAAAGAAGCGCAAGTAAAAGCGAAAGAACTGTTACATAAATTTGGTTTACAAGGGTACGAGAAAAAATATCCGAAAGATTTATCTGGTGGTATGAGGCAACGCGTATCTTTTATCCGAACTTTATTAACAGGCGGGGAGATATTATTGTTAGATGAACCTTTTAGTGCATTGGACGCTTTAACGAAGGCATCTTTGCAAGAATGGTTGTTTGAACAATGGAAAGAGTGGAAAAAAACAATTTTATTTATCACTCATGATGTTGAAGAAGCATTGTTTCTTTCTAATCGAATTTTGGTTGTAGAAAATCAACCGATAGCAACTTTAACTGAGCGAATTGTGCCGCTTGATCGTAACCGAACAAGAAAAGATTTATATAAACCTGAAGTGTTAGCGCTTAAAGAAGAGCTCCTTAGTATGTTACAAAGGCAGGTACTTGTATGATGAATCGCTTGAAGGAGTTATTACCTGCCCTTATATTAAGTGGAATTCTACTTGCTCTATGGGAAGTAGGAGCAAGAATTGTAGATGAGATGTACATTTTGCCATCACCTTCTGCAATTGTAATGAAGATATGGGTGCTGAAAGATATATTATTTACGGTTCATTTACCTGCAACGTTGTACGTCGTTTTAATAGGCATTGTTATTTCTATCGTACTGGGCGTAGGGCTAGCAATGTTAATGAATGCGAGTACGTGGATGGAAAGAGCATTTTATCCGTTATTAGTTGCTTCACAAACAATCCCGATTACTGCGCTTGCGCCGCTCTTCGTTTTATGGTTTGGATATACCATCTGGAGCAAGGTTGTTGTTACCGTTTTAATTACGTTTTTCCCAATTGCGGTCAATACGTATGATGGACTGCGTAGTACGAAAAAAGAATGGGAGGAGCTCTTAGTCACGTATGGTGCAACAAAAAAAGATATTTTTCTAAAGCTAAAGTTGCCATCTGCTCTTCCTTACTTTTTCTCAGCGTTAAAAATTGCAGTTCCGCTTAGTGTGATCGGGGCAGCAATTGGAGAATGGCTCGGTGCACAAGCTGGGCTTGGATATTTCAGTAAAAGAATGATGACACAGTTAGACGGAGCTGGTGTATTTGCACCAATTGTATTGTTATCATTATTAGCTATTTTCTTCGTCATACTTATTTCCACATTAGAAAAGAAATTCATTAGTTGGAGGAAACATTCATGAAATTATTAAAACGCATCTTTGTGTTTACATTATTAGTTGCAATGATTGCGGGATGTTCGAGTAACTCGGCATCAGATAAGAATAAATCAGAAAAAGAAATAACAGTAATGCTTGATTGGTACCCGAATGCGGTACATAGCTTTATTTATACGGCAATTGAAAAAGGATACTTTAAAGAAGAAGGAGTCAAGGTGAATATTAAATTCCCTTCTAATCCGACTGATCCATTAACGCTAGCGGCAGCAGGGAAAGTGACCGTTGGCTTGTATTATCAACCAGATGTTGTCATGGCAAAAGCAAATGAACAAATTCCAGTGAAATCAATTGGAGCTGTCGTACGTTCGCCGTTAAATCATGTTGTATCGCTGAAATCAGCAGGTATTAAGTCACCTAAAGACTTAGAAGGAAAAACAGTTGGATATTCTGGGACCCCTTTAAGTGAAGCATATTTAAAAACGATGGTAAAAGAAGATGGTGGTAATCCAGATACAGTAAAAGTAGTCGATGTTGGATTCGATTTAGTACCAGCGTTAATTACGAAAAAAGTGGATGCTGTAACAGGAGCATACATTAACCATGAAGTACCTGTTATGCGTCATGAGGGCCATGAACCAGCGTACTTTAATCCAGCTGATTACGGTGTGCCGAATTATCATGAGCTTGTGTTTGTAACAGGTGATAAAACTTTGAAAAAGGATAAAGAAGCATTACAGGCCTTTTTACGTGGTGCGAAAAAGGGATATGATTTCATGAAGAAAAATCCGGATGAAGCATTAAATATTTTATTAGATCATCAAGAAAAAGAAAACTTCCCACTTGTACCAGAAGTTGAAAAAGAAAGTATGAAAATTTTATTAGAGAAGATGGAAACGAAAGATGAGCCATTCTTATCGGATTCAAAAGAGTCATGGGAGAAACAAAATAAATGGTTGAAAGACAAAGGAATGGCGAAAGAAATTGTTCCAGCCAATGAATTATTCGAAAACATTTTAAAGTAGGCGAATGAATATGAAAAATGAGCTTCATGTAATCTCAAATGGCCATATGCCATTTGAAGAATTAGTGAATGTAGCGATGCAAATTGAGAGTGAGATTGATTATTTGCATATTCGTGAGCGTGAGAAGAGCACGAAGGAATTGTATGAAGGTGTGGAAAGTCTTTTGGGGAAAGGCTTTCCGGCATCGAAGATAGTGATAAATGATCGAATTGATATTGCTATTCTATTAAATATTCCGCGTGTGCAGCTAGGATATCGAAGCGCAGATGTAAGGTCGGTGAAAGAAAAGTTTTCTTATTTGCATGTTGGCTATTCAGTACATTCTTTAGATGAAGCGATAGTGGCATTTAAAAATGGAGCGGATTCACTCGTTTACGGTCATGTATTTCCAACGGCTTGTAAAAAGGATGTGCCAGCAAGAGGATTAGAAGAAATTGCTCATATGGCAAGATGCTTATCCATACCAATAACTGCAATTGGTGGGATTACCCCTGAAAATACAGGTGATGTTCTTGCAAATGGTGTAAGTGGCATTGCTGTTATGTCTGGGATTATAAGCAGTAGTAATCCGTATAGCAGGGCGAAATCTTATAAGGAATCAATAAGAAAGTGGGCGGAAAAACATGTGTAAGAAGTATGATGTAGCGATTATTGGCGGAGGTGTAATTGGTAGCTCAGTTGCACACTTTCTAGCAGAAAGAGGGCATAAAGTAGCGATTATAGAGAAACAAAGAATCGCATCTGAAGCTTCGAAAGCAGCTGCTGGTTTGCTCGGTGTTCAGGCAGAGTGGGATGCATATGATCCGCTGTTTGAGCTTGCTAGAGAAAGCCGTGCTATATTTCCACAACTTGCAGCAGTTTTACGTGAAAAAACAGGCATCGATATTGGGTATGAAGAAAAGGGCATTTATCGCATCGCTCAAAATGAAGATGAGAAGGAAAGAATTCTTCATATTATGGATTGGCAACAGAAAACAGGTGAAGATTCCTATTTTCTAACGGGGGACCATTTACGGGAAAAAGAGCCATTTCTATCCGAGTCAATTATAGGAGCGGTATATTATCCGAAAGATGGTCACGTTATTGCGCCAGAGCTTACGAAAGCATTCGCACATTCTGCAGCAATTTCCGGAGCTGATATATATGAACAAACAGAAGTGTTTGATATTCGTATTGAAAATAATAAAGTGACTGGAATTGTGACAAGCGAAGGTGTAATCACATGTGAAAAGGTCGTTATCGCCGGAGGATCATGGAGTACGAAATTGCTACATTATTTTCAGAGTGATTGGGGTACATATCCTGTTAAGGGGGAGGTTGTTGCAGTAAGAAGCAGGAAACCTCTGTTGAAAGCTCCTATTTTCCAGGAGAGGTTTTATATTACGCCGAAGCGCGGTGGCCGTTATGTGATTGGGGCAACGATGAAGCCTCATACATTTAATAAATCTGTACAACCAGAAAGTATTACTTCCATATTAGAGCGTGCCTACACAATATTGCCTGCTTTAAAAGAAGCAGAATGGGAAAGTACGTGGGCTGGGTTAAGACCGCAGTCTAATCATCAAGCTCCTTATATGGGAGAGCATGAAGAAATAAAAGGTTTATATGCTTGTACGGGCCATTATCGAAACGGCATTTTATTAAGTCCTGTTTCTGGTCAGTATATGGCTGATTTAATAGAAGGAGAGCAGGAGAATCACTTGCTAGATTTATTGCTTTCTAAAATGGTGTAGAAAGGGGATGGAAGTTTGAATTTAAAAATTAATGGTAACCAAATTGAAGTACCAGAGAGTGTAAAAACAGTAGCTGGGCTACTTACACATTTAGAGTTAGATAACAGAATTGTTGTAGTAGAACGTAATAAAGATATTTTACAAAAAGATGATCATAACGATACATCTGTTTTTGATGGGGACCAAATTGAGATTGTAACTTTCGTAGGAGGCGGTTGATTATGTTAAACATTGGACAATTTTCATTTCATTCTAGACTTTTATTAGGAACAGGGAAATTCCCTGATTTTGATGTGCAGCAAAAGGCAATTGATGTTTCTGAGGCTGAGATTTTAACATTCGCAGTACGTCGTATGGATATATTTGATGCGAAGCAGCCTAATTTATTAGAGAAACTTGATGTAAAAAAATATACGTTATTACCGAATACAGCAGGAGCAAAAAATGCTGAAGAAGCTGTTCGTATTGCAAAATTAGCAAAAGCCTCTGGACTTTGTGACATGATAAAAGTAGAAGTTATTGGTGATGATAGAACGTTATTACCTGATCCAGTAGAAACGTTAAAGGCATCTGAAATGTTACTAGAAGAAGGATTTATCGTTCTTCCTTACACATCTGATGATGTTGTATTAGCACGCAAACTACAAGAACTTGGTGTACACGCGATTATGCCAGGAGCATCACCGATTGGCTCAGGGCTTGGTATTGTAAATCCATTAAATTTAAGTTTCATTATTGAACAAGCGACAGTACCAGTTATCGTTGACGCTGGTATTGGTAGTCCAGCTGATGCAGCATTTGCAATGGAATTAGGAGCAGATGGTGTGTTATTAAATACTGCAGTATCTGGAGCGAACGATCCTATTAAAATGGCATACGCAATGAAATTAGGTATTGAGGCAGGACGATTAGGGTTTGAAGCAGGTCGTATTGCACGCAAGCGCTGCGCGACAGCAAGTAGTCCTTTAGAAGGAATGAGCGTAGTTGAATAATCGATATTCTCGCCAAGAACTATTTTCTCCAATTGGGGAAGAAGGGCAACAAAAGCTAGGGGAAAAGCATGTACTTATTATCGGTGCGGGTGCATTAGGTAGTGCAAATGCAGAGATGTTTGTAAGGGCAGGCGTTGGTAAGGTAACAATTGTTGACCGCGATTATGTAGATTGGAGTAATTTACAAAGGCAGCAATTGTATGCAGAGCGTGATGTAGAGAATAACCTTCCGAAGGCTGTGGCGGCAAAAAAACGTCTAGAAGAGATTAATAGTGAAGTAAGAGTAGAAGCTCTCGTTCAAGATGTAACGGCTGAAGAATTAGAAGAACACGTTACAAATGTTGATGTAATCATCGATGCGACTGATAATTTCGAAACGCGTTTCATTGTGAATGATGTAGCGCAAAAATATTCTATTCCATGGGTTTACGGGGCATGTGTAGGAAGTTACGGTCTTTCTTATACTATTCTTCCAGGCAAAACGCCATGTTTATCTTGTTTATTACAATCGATTCCACTTGGCGGAGCGACATGTGACACAGCGGGGATTATATCACCTGCTGTATCTCTCGTCGTTTCTCATCAAGTAACGGAAACACTTAAACTGCTAGTAGAAGATTATGACTCGCTTCGAGATGGACTTGTGTCATTTGATGTATGGAAAAATGAGTATTCATGTATGAATGTGCAAAAGCTTCGTAAACATAATTGTCTATCATGTGGTGAGCAAGCATTATATCCGTATTTAAATAAGGAAAATACTTCAAAAACAGCGGTGTTATGCGGGAGAAATACAGTTCAAATTAGACCACCTCATAAAGAGGAAATGGATTTTGAACAATATAAAAAATTGCTGAATGATCGTGTGAATGATTTAAATGTAAATCCATATTTATTATCATTTTCGGTTGAAGAAAAGAGATTAGTTGCTTTTAAAGATGGCCGTGTACTTGTACATGGAACGAAAGATATAAGCGAAGCGAAAACAATTTATCATCGCTATTTTGGGTAGAAAAGGATGAGTGGAATGAAAGTGAATAAAGCTTTAACAATTGCAGGGTCTGATAGCGGAGGCGGCGCTGGGATTCAGGCGGATTTAAAAACATTCCAAGAGCTTGGTGTGTATGGAATGACGGCTATTACAGCAATTACTGCTCAAAATACGCTTGGCGTTCAAGGGGTATATCCTGTTTCTTTAGAAGGAATTACGGAACAGCTGAATTCAATTGGTACGGATTTAACGCCAGATGCTGTAAAATTAGGAATGTTATTTAGCAGTGAAATTATTCAAATTGTTGCAGAACATATTAAAAAATTCGGCTGGAATAATATTGTGCTAGATCCTGTTATGATTGCAAAAGGCGGGGCATCATTATTACAACAAGAAGCAGTACAAGCATTAAAGGAATATTTATTGCCAGTAGCAACTGTTGTAACACCGAATGTTCCTGAAGCAGAAGTGTTAACTGGAATGGAGATTCATAATGTAGAAGATAGTAAGGAAGCTGCAAAAGTATTGCATGAATTAGGAGCTAAATATGTTCTTATGAAGGGCGGACATGCAGAATATCAAGGGAATGAAGTAATTGATTTACTCTTCGATGGAGAAGCGTTTATTGAATTTAGAAGCGAGCGAATTCCTTCGAAGCAAACGCACGGAAGCGGGTGTACATTTGCTTCAGCGGTTACAGCAGGACTTGCGAAAGGCTACTTGATGGAAGAGGCGGTTCAAGAAGCAAAACGATTTATTAGTATAGCGATTGAAGAGCCGTTGAATATTGGAAGTGGTCATGGGCCGACGAATCATTTTGCGTATAAATTGAATAAAGCGCGTGCATAAGTGGAAATTCAACCAGTGGGGCTATATCCTCACTGGTTATTAAGGTTAATGATTAATAAAAGTTTAATATATGGTAGTGAATTTGATTTGGGTATCTTGTTTAAATGCGTCCTTTTAGATAAATAAAATATATAAAAGGTGTGATGATATTAATATTAAAAATATAAGGTATGGAATCATAGCTTTCTTATTATTACTTAAGTATTTACTATAAATTAATAACAAACAAGAAATTAAAAAAATGATTTCTAGTGTAGTACGGAATTCAGTATAACTAGTAATAGTAACTAAAATCACTAGAATTAAAAGTAACGAATTACCTAGAATGTTTATTATTTTAATAAAATTATTCTTTTTATCCTCGGTCATATAGTATCCTCGTTTCACGTTTAATTTTTAATCATTTTTTTATTTAGTATTATTACAATACGACTCATGAAAATTCCTATTGAATATAAATATTTATAATGTCTAGCAACAATGAAAAATCCACCTTAAGGATTTTTCATTGTTTACTTTTTCCAAATACAGGAGTAATATATCAGCCAGAATACATTTTTTGTAATACGCTGAGTCCAAATGTATGGAGCGGAGGAACCAATTTGTGCGTCGTCACTAGGGGTGAATCTTTCAATTTTGAAAGTAGGGCTACTCTCAAAGCCCGAATCCGACAGCTAACTTCGTAAGCGTCTTGAGAGAGGGCGGTGCCATGATGGATATATCACTTCGTCGGTCTGATTAGTATAGGAGAATATCAATCTATGTTTGAGTTCTTTTATGCTAAGGAGGATGAGGTACATGGAATTAACGCTTATTTGCGTTGGAGAAGAAAATAAGGTAAAGAGTTTAAGAGAGCTAGCAGCATTTCAGCATGAGTTAATTATTTTTACAGCAAATGAAGAGATAGCAGATCAAGTTAGAAATTGTGGATTTGATTGGACTTATAGCTGTAATAAGGATCAGGATTTTACTAGTATTTGCGAGCGTATTAAGAAGGTGATTTTACTAGGAGATGAGCTTCCGATAGTTAGTTTTTTCACAGAACGCATTCGTTTTTCTTTTCAAGCGCCTATTACTGTTGTTACAAGGAATAAACGATATCCGGCCAGGCTCTATGAAACAATTGGAGCTAAATTTGTAGTGTTTACGAACTGTGATAATATTTCTTTTTTATTTTTTGAATAGGGCGGGGGAAATAAAGATGAAAGTGTTGTTACTAGGAGATATAGCGAATCGTTGGGCGGTATCGGTAGAGAGAGTTCACGAATTGGTAGTGCTCGATCCTCTTTTTCCAGGGCCATATATTATATTACCATCAAAAGATGTTTTGTATTTAGAGGCGGATATTACCGAATATGAGCAGTTACATGCAGAATTATCACAAGTTTATATTCGAGGGAGAAATTTGCGTGCTTTTTTACGAGGAGAATAAAGATTGAATGAAAAAAGAGCGAATGCTGAGTGCAACATGCTATGCACTTCATGTAATTCGCTCTTTTTATTTCGTATTTAAAAGATCATTTCTGTGAAAAAGAAAGGAAAGACGAGAAAACAGATGAAAAAATATTAATAACAACTAATGTAAACGCTTAAATAGATGGATATTTTCTTATTTTCAGTAATTTACCCCTTTACAAGTTAAATTTAGAGGAGTATATTTACTCTCATAAATCATTCATGAAATTTCCAAAAAAAACCTAAAATCGCTGAGTTCCAGAAATGGAGCGGGGGAACCAATTTTGTGCATCGTCACTTGGGGTGAATCTTTCAATTTTGAAAGTAGGGCTACTCTTTAGGCCCGAATCCGACAGCTAACCTCGTAAGCGTTTAGAGAGGAGGTTTACTTTGTGTTGTTCGTTTCGAACACTAAGTAGAGCTTAGTGTTCTTTTTTTGATAACTAGATGGTAAAATTTAACAAAAAGTGAGGGGTAGTTATGTTAGATGTCGTAATGATCGGTATTTTTGTTGGGTTAGTCGCATCGATGGCAAGTCTTGCAAGTTGGTCAGATAAAGTTGTGAAAGAAGGGAAGCAATCATGATGATTGCCTTATCGGTTATTGTTGCAGCGATTACGGTGTACTTAGTGTACGCATTATTAAATCCAGAAAAGTTTTAATTAGGGGGAATCATTCATTATGATTTGGGTTGCAGTCGTTATTACAATGCTCTTGTTTATTCTAGTAGCAAAGCCAACGGGGATTTATTTAGAAAAAGCTTTTCAAGGTAGCAAAACGCTAGATAAAGTATTTGGGCCTTTTGAAAAACTTATTTTTAAAATTACGGGTGTAAAAGCATACAATCAAACGTGGAAACAGTACGCATTATCATTAGTTTTACTCAATGGATTTATGATTGTTGTCGTATATTTCATTTTCAGATTACAAGGCGTATTGCCATTAAATCCAGCGCATATTGAAGGGATGGAGCCTACGCTCGCTTTTAATACGGCAATTAGTTTTATGGCTGATACAAACTTACAGCATTATAGCGGCGAAAATGGTTTATCTTATTTATCACAATTAGTCGGAATTACATTTTTAATGTTTGCGGCACCAGCAACGACGTTAGCGCTCGTTATGGCTTTTATAAGAGGACTCGCTGGAAAAGAACTCGGTAACTTTTTCGTTGATTTTACGAGAGCATTAACGAGAGTTTTTCTTCCTATCGCATTTATTGCGGCGTTAGTCTTTGTCGCACTTGGTGTACCACAAACGTTAGATGGAGCAGTTACAGCACAAACAATTGATGGTGCGAAGCAAAGTATTTTACGTGGTCCAGTTGCATCATTCGTTTCAATTAAGGAACTTGGAAATAACGGCGGTGGATTTTTCGGGGCAAACTCTACACATCCTTTTGAAAATCCAGGGCAAATGAGTAATATTTTGCAAATGATGCTTATGATGTTATTGCCAACAGCACTTCCATTTACGTACGGACGAATGGTAGGAAATAAAAAACAAGGTCGTATCCTTTTCGTTTCACTATTCATGGTATTTTTACTAGGATTTATAACGATTACAACATCTGAATTACATGGAAATCCAGTGTTAAATGGAATGGGTATCGAACATGTACAAGGAAGTACAGAAGGAAAAGAAGTCCGATTTGGAACAGTATTTTCTTCCCTTTATGCGACAGTAACGACAGCTGCGGAAACAGGGGCCGTTAATACGATGCATGATACGTTAACACCAATTGGTGGTCTAGTTCCACTCGTAAATATGATGTTAAATACAGTATACGGCGGTGTTGGAGCAGGCTTTGTTAACATTATCATGTATGCAATTATTGCAGTCTTTATATCTGGGTTAATGGTTGGACGGACACCAGAGTTTTTAGGTAAGAAAATTGAAGGGAAGGAAATGAAATTAATTGCGGTAACGATATTATTTCATCCATTGCTTATTTTAGGATTTTCGGCATTAGCTCTTTCAACAAGTTTAGGAACGGATGCAATTTCTCATTCCGGTTTCCACGGTTTAACGCAAGTTGTTTATGAGTATACATCATCAGCTGCGAATAACGGATCTGGATTTGAAGGATTGAGGGATAATACACCGTTTTGGAATATTACGACTGGTTTAGTTATGTTTTTAGGACGCTATTTCAGTTTAATTACGATGCTAGCTGTTGCAGCTTCACTGAAAGAGAAGACGGTAGTACCAGAAACAGTCGGAACGTTCCGTACAGATAATGGTTTATTTGGAGGGATATTTATCGGAACAATTGTAATTGTTGGTGCGTTAACATTCTTCCCGATGTTAGTACTCGGCCCAATTGCAGAATTTCTTACATTGAAGTAATGGAGGGTAAATGATGAGACCGGTAGTAGTAAAAGAAAAACAAGTAGATCAGTCACAAATACATGCTGTAGAAGATGAGGTTAGACAAGCGAAAACGATGGATCGTGATATCGTGACACATGCGATGAAACAATCCTTTGCGAAATTGAATCCGAAAGTAATGATAAAGAATCCGATTATGTTCGTTGTGGAAATTGGATTTATCATTACGTTAATTTTATCCTTTCTTCCAAGTAGTTCTAGTAGTGTACCAGGGTGGTTTAATATAACAGTTTCTCTCATTCTATTATTTACAGTTTTATTTGCTAACTTTGCAGAAGCTTTAGCTGAAGGGCGTGGTAAAGCGCAAGCTGATTCTTTAAAACAATCGAAGAAAGATGTGTTTGCAAATGTTGTAAAAGAAAATGGAGACATTGTTCAAGTTTCAGCAACTGAGCTGAGAAAAGGTGACGTTGTTATTGTAAAACAAGGGGAAATGATTCCGAATGATGGTGAAGTAATTAAAGGATTAGCGTCTGTAGATGAATCAGCAATTACAGGGGAATCAGCTCCTGTTATAAAAGAAGCAGGTGGCGATTTTTGTTCAGTAACAGGCGGTACGATGGTCGTAAGTGATGAGATTACGATTGTGATTACGAGTAATCCTGGTGAATCATTTATTGATAAAATGATTTCTTTAGTAGAAGGAGCTGCTCGTCAAAAAACGCCGAATGAGATTGCTTTAAATACAGTATTAACGAGCTTAACTCTTATTTTCTTAATCGTTGTTGTGACGTTGCCGATTTTCACAAATTATTTAGGGTTTCAAATTGATACAGCTGTACTTGTTGCATTGTTAGTTTGTCTCATTCCAACGACAATTGGTGGGTTATTATCGGCAATTGGTATTGCTGGGATGGACCGCGTAACAAAGTTCAATGTATTAGCAATGTCAGGGAAAGCAGTAGAAGCTGCGGGTGATATTAATACAATTATTTTAGATAAAACAGGTACGATCACTTTCGGGAACCGGATGGCACATACACTACTCCCTGTAGGGAATGAAACGATTGAGCAAGTAGGAAAATGGGCTGCGATTAGCTCAGTTTTAGACGAAACACCAGAAGGTCGATCAGTTATAGAATATGTACAAACGAAATCTATATCATATAATAGAGAACTTGCAGAACAAGGTGAATTTGTTCCGTTTAAAGCAGAAACGAGAATGAGTGGTGTTGATTTACAGGATGGAACGAAAGTAAGAAAAGGTGCTGTTGGTGCCGTTATTGAATGGGTTCAATCAAAAGGCGGAACGATTCCGAAAGATGTGAATCAAAAAGCAGATTTAATTTCAAAAGAGGGTGGAACACCACTTGTAGTTGCAGTGGATGATCGTATTTACGGTTTAATTTATTTAAAGGATACAGTAAAACCTGGTATGCGTGAGCGTTTTGAACAATTGCGCCAAATGGGAATTAAAACGGTTATGTGTACAGGGGATAACCCATTAACAGCAGCAACAATTGCAAAAGAAGCAGGGGTAGATGAATTCGTTGCCGAGTGTAAACCAGAAGATAAAATTGCAGTTATTAAAGCAGAGCAAGATAAAGGTAAACTTGTAGCGATGACAGGTGATGGTACAAATGATGCCCCGGCATTAGCGCAAGCTGACGTTGGGTTAGCGATGAATAGTGGTACGACAGCTGCGAAAGAAGCAGCAAATATGATCGATTTAGATTCGAATCCAACTAAAATTATTGAGGTTGTAGGAATCGGTAAGCAATTGTTAATGACACGAGGTGCATTAACGACGTTTAGTATTGCGAATGATATTGCAAAATATTTTGCAATCATTCCAGCAATGTTTACACTTGCGATTCCGCAAATGGAAGCATTAAACATTATGAAATTAACATCACCGCTTTCAGCAATCTTATCAGCATTAATATTTAATGCGGTTATTATTCCGTTACTTATTCCGCTAGCGATGAAAGGTATCGCATATAAACCAATGAGTTCTAATGCATTGCTTAGCAGAAACTTACTCATTTACGGGCTTGGCGGAGTGATCGTTCCATTCATTGGAATTAAAGTAATTGATATGATTGTCGGCTTGTTCATATAAGGAAGAGGGGAAAAAAGATGGCGGAAAAACAAAGTATACTTTCACCAATTATTCGTATTACTTTTACGTTCTTAGTCTTGTGCGGCCTTGTATACCCGCTTATTGTAACTGGTATTGCGCAAGCGGTAATGAAGGATAATGCGGATGGAAGTCTTATATATAATGATAAGGATGAAGTAGTTGGTTCAAAATTAATCGGTCAAAATTTCACAGATCCACGTTATTTTCATGGACGTGTTTCTAGTATAGAATATAAAGCAGAAGCATCTGGCTCAAATAACTATGCGCCGTCTGATCCAGATTTAGCAAAACGAGTTGAGAAAAGTATTGAAGACTGGAAGAAACAAAACCGGGCTGTTCCAGTTACAGAAGTACCGATAGATTTAGTGACGAATTCGGGTTCAGGGCTTGATCCTGACATTAGTCCAAAAGCGGCTTCTGTGCAGGTAGATCGCATCTCGAAATTAACGAATATTCCGAAAGAAAAGCTGAATCAACTGATTAAGGATCAAACGGAAGGTGCTGCACTTGGCTTGTTTGGAGAAGATCGCGTGAACGTCTTAAAGTTAAATTTAGAATTACAGAAATTAATGAAATAGTAACAGTGCTACCTCAATCTAACGGATTGAGGTAGTGTTGTTTCGAAAGAAAGGTTGTGAGTGTTTTGTATGCGGATGACTATAAACCGACGTTTCAAAGGCGAACACCAGAAGAGTATCTAGAATACATTCGTCAACAAAATCGAGGGAAGTTAAAGCTATATGTAGGAGCGGCTCCAGGAGTAGGGAAAAGTTATAAAATGCTCTATGATGCTAGAGAAATGAAAAAGGATGGTATTGATATTGTAATTGGTTTAATTGAAACACATGGGAGGGAAGAGACAGAAGAAGCAATTGCTGATTTAGAAAAAGTTCCTTTAAAAGAAATAGATTATAAAGAGAAAGTATTTTATGAGCTTGATGTAGAAGGAATTATAAAGCGGGCACCACAAATTGTTGTTGTGGATGAACTTGCGCATAGTAATATTCCCGGGTCGAAAAATAAGAAACGTTACATGGATGTGCAGGAATTGTTAGATGCCGGTATATCTGTATTATCAGCATTTAATATTCAACATTTAGAAAGTGTTCATGACATTGTAGCTCAAATTACGAATGTAAAAGTAAGAGAGCGTATTCCAGATTTTATTTTGCAAAAAGCAAATGAAATTCAACTTGTTGATGCAACACCTGAGGTACTCCGGAAGAGATTAATCGATGGAAAGATATATAAGGAAGAAAAAATTCAACAAAGCTTACAAAACTTCTTTACGATAAATAATTTAGGGGCATTAAGAGAGTTATCACTTCGAGAAGTTGCAGATGATATGGATGAGAAAATTAGCCAAACAGTAATAGAACCGATCGGTGTGAAAGAAAAAATTCTCGTTTGTGTACAATACAGTTCAACAGCAGAGAAATTAATACGGAGAGGTTGGCGCATGGCTGATCGGTTAAATGCTGAATTGTATGTGTTAAACGTTGAAAGAGAAAATATAGATTCTATTTCAGCTGGCAAAAAGCAAACGATTGAAGAATGGAAATCGCTAACGAATCAATTTGATGCGAGCTTTGTATTAGAAGAAGCAAAGGGAAGAAAGCCCGCTGATGTTATTATTGAAGTTGCAAAAAGACTACAGGTGACACAAGTTTTACTCGGGCAATCGGCGAGAACACGGTGGGAAGAAATACGAAAAGGTTCTATTGTAAATGAAATTATGAGACAAACGAAGTGTATTGATATTCATATCGTTGCTGATCAAAGAGCTTAAGAGACCATCTATAGGTCTCTATTTTGCTTTTTGTGCAGCATGGGAATGTAACATTTTCATTGCGTATAAAACTATAAGTAGAAATGTAACTGCTCCTATAAAGAAAATCCAAAAGTAATTTTGATTAAATAAAAGAAACCCACCTACAATAGGTCCTGTACCCATGCCAAAATAGCGAATGAAGTTGTACATACCGATAGCTGTTGCGCGTTCTTGTACGAATTCTTCCGTTAATAAAGTAGTGTGAGTTGGCATAGAGAGTCCCATGCTAAAACCGTATAAAGAGGTAACGATAATGATGATTGGGATATTGATGCTATATGTGAAAGAGAATAAAGTGATACATATAATATTGAAGAAGCTAGTAATGAATAAAGCTTGCTTTGTTGTGAACCGTTCTTGCAAAAATTTGTAGCCATAACTTCCTAACATAATAGAAAGGGACATTGGTACAAACATAAGACCAATTTCACTTGCGTGTAGATGATATATATTTGTTAATATGCTAGGCAAAAAAACGAGGAAACAGAAATACATACAAAATTGAATAAAGCCAATAAGTGTAATAGAAAATCCAGTTTTATTTTTTAAGATAAGCCAGTAATTCTTTTTTGCTTTAGGTTGCTCAATTACATTTGGTTTTGTTTCTGGAAGTAGTGAAATGTTTATAATTAATAAGATGATGCCAATTGTAGATAAAAACAGAAATACAGATAAGTGGCCATTTATACTGCCGAGATAACCACCTATGAGAGGGCCGATCGCAGGTGCGAGAGCAAGTAACATTTGATAAAGGCTCATCGCTTCTCCGCGTTCTTTTCCTTCAAATAAATCACCGATAATAGTTGCTGCAACTATAGGTATAGCCGCTATTCCTAAAGCTTGAACAGCTCTAAAGAATAGAAATAAGTAAATGTTAGGTGAGAAAGCACAACCAATTGAGCCGATTGTACTAATAATTAAACTAGGGATAAGGACAGATTTTCTGCCCTTTGTATCAATTAAAGGTCCGTATATGAGCTGCATAACCGCAAGAACGAATGTGAAAAGTGAAACGGTTAAATTTACAAGATAAAGAGAAGTATGAAACGAATTTTGAATCATCGGCAAGATAGGTGTATAAATATTTTGAGCGAAGGAACCGAGTAAGGCACTCATACAGACAACATATAAAATGAAATTCAGTTTGGTTTTTTCCATAATGTTAACCTCCTTGTCATTTAGTTTCCTTGGAAACTAAATTAATTTTAACATGATTTTCTAACTTGTAAAGATGGAGAAATGATTTTAAAATGGTATATAGTTAAATTGTTTCTTTGGAAACTTAGGAGGCGAACGGATTGGAACGTACAGCGAAACAAATGGAAATACTTTCGGATATTCGTACACTTTTTCATAAAAAAGAAGAGCAGTTGAAAGGAAATAATGAGAAGTTTCTTCGTGAGACAGGTGTAAGCGGTATGTCTTTATCTGAGTTACATGTTATCGAGTGTATCGGAAAAAAGGGTCTTATGAATGTAACGGCTATTACGACAGAAATGGGAATGACGAAGGGTGCAATCTCTAAAATTTGTACAAAGTTGTTTCAAAAGCAATTCGTTGAGAAAATGCAAATGTTAGATAATCAAAAAGAAATTTTCTTCCGCTTAACGGAAAGAGGAAATGAAATATATAAAGCTCATGAAAAATTGCATAAACAAGCTGAAGAAAAGTGGCTGTTACTTTTAGATGGATATACGAAAGAAGAGCAAGATTTTATTCAAAGGTTTATAAAGGATGTCTCT
Organism: Bacillus cereus group sp. BfR-BA-01331; assembly: GCF_022663915.1. Taxonomy (NCBI): domain Bacteria; kingdom Bacillati; phylum Bacillota; class Bacilli; order Caryophanales; family Bacillaceae; genus Bacillus; species Bacillus cereus group sp. BfR-BA-01331. Next base: position 309,633 of record NZ_JAKUGJ010000006.1, on the reverse strand, counting down.
GGTCATTTGGAAATATAATTGGAAGAAAAAATCCCTCCATTTCAAGCCTTTTAAATATAATTTCTGAAAGAACTCATATATAATAGAAAAAGATACTTAACATAGTGAATAATTAAAGAGTCAATATATATAAAGAGGAGAGAATAACATGCTTGAAAATACGGGATTAGTATTAGAAGGCGGCGGTATGCGTGGTGTATATACGGGCGGGATATTAGAATATTTTATGGAACAAGATTTATATTTTCCATATGTAATTGGTGTATCAGCTGGTGCTTGTCATGCAGCGTCGTATCTTTCCAGACAAAGAAATAGAAATAAAACAGTAAATATTGATTATGCATCACATCCGCAGTATTTATCGTATAAAAACTTGTGGAAAAAACGTCAGCTATTTGATATGGAATTCATTTTTCATGAAATTCCAGAAAAGCATGTACCGTTTGATTTTGAAACATACTTTAATAGTCCAGAGCGTTTCCTTGTAGGAACAACTGATTGTGAAACAGGACAGTCTGTTTATTTTGAAAAAGAGGGAACGAATGATGATGCACTAAATTTATTGCAAGCATCTAGTTCATTACCTTTCATTGCACCGGCAGTAAACTACCGAGGTAAGCAATTGTTAGATGGCGGGATTTCAGATCCGATCCCAGTTCGTAAAGCACAGGAAGATGGATTTAAAAAATCAGTCGTTATTTTGACGAGAAATCATGGTTACGCGAAGAAAAAATCAAAATTTGGTTGGATTGCAGCAAAGGCTTATAAGAAGTATCCAAACCTTGTAAATACGATGCTGAATCGTTATGAAGTGTATAATGAAACACTTCACTACATTGAAAAAGAAGAGCAAGCGGGTAATTTATTTGTTATTCGCCCAGAAGTGCCGCTTCAAGTAGATCGTATGGAAAAGGATACGGCTAAATTACAAAGTTTATATGAGCAAGGCTATGAAGATGCAAAGAGACAATTTGCAGATTTACAGGCGTTTTTGCAAAAATAATAATTAGGCTGTGGAGAAGGAGTTCTCTGCAGCCTTTTTTGTATTGCTACTTATACGTTACTTTTTAAAAATGTATTAATGTTTAAGTGTTTAAAGAGTTTGTAAAACATATGGGTTTATTATTGAGCAAAATTTGCTTGAAGGGTATTATGACGATGTAGCGCTACTAAACTATTTAATTTATGAGGTGATTGTTAATGAAAGGAAAGGTTTTTTCAATTACGACTTTAGTATTATTAGCAACATCAATCTCAACAAGTGCATTCTATCCAACTTTAAGTGGTCACAAAAGCGGTAATCTACTATCTTACAGAGCTCAAACGACTACGAATCAAAATGCATCTCGCTGTTCAGTAGCAATCTCTTTTATTAATTCAAAAGGAAGCTATTCATATATTGAAAGCGCCTCGGATAAGTTAGGATCCCATGAATCTGGAAGAGCATTAAATGCTACTGTTAGTAATGGTGCATATAACGCCTTTGGTGCAAAAGGACTCTACTCTGAGCATTATGCTAATGAGAATAATGACTATCAAGAAGATACACACAAAGGTACTTTTGATAGTAATGGTAACTTACGATTACAGTGGTAAAAAACATTAAACAGTTGTCTTTATAAATATTTGGATAAGGAGAAGGGGATGTATATCATCTCCTTCTTATTTAAAAGGAGCCAAAGTATGTATTTAGCTTTTAAAAATATAAAAAGCAACAAACTGTTTTCCATAATTCTTCTTATGTCATTTTTTATTTCTTTTCTTTCTATATCAGTTGCCGCGCTTTTAACGGAATCTAAACGAAATTTCATATCTGCTTTTCAAATCGGTTTTCCAGAAAAGAATCAAATGTTAACAGTTCCTATAGATAATGAAACAGAGCTTGAATCAATCATTCCTTTCATTCAAGATACTTTTGTAAAAAGTGATATTTACGTAGAGAATTTAAAAGCATTGAATAGTTCAGGTGCAATAAAAATTATAGCTTTGAACTTAAAAGATGATTATTATTGGAAGCCATATATTTCTGAAGGGCAATATTTTTATCGTGGAAATTCAAGTGATATGGTTGTTGGTGATCAAACAAATGTAGAGGAATTATATGAATTTGATGATACATATAAAAAAATAGGAACTGTATCGAGGAAAGACAGTGATGTCGGTGTATCAGACATATACATTCCACTTCAAAACTTACCTAATATATCTAAAAAAGGTATTATCGCTAGTAAACAATTACAATTAACAGTTGTTAACCCTACATCATCTATTCATAACGAAATAAAAACGTTTATAAATAGGAGCAAAGAAGTGCTTTCGGGAGAGGTTCAAATACTGAATGAACGAGATCTTCAGGAACTAAATGTAACAGATATAGATTCAGCAAATAAATATTATTATAAGTTTATTCTTGTTGCAATAGTTTCTGGCATTTCCGCAGTCTTATTTTGGATTTATAAGAAACAAAGGGAGATTTCGTTAAAAAAAGCAGTAGGTGCGTCTAATAGATCTATTTACTGCGAACTATATATTCAAATTTTGTTGGTTTCTCTAGCAGCGATGTTGTTGGTTTTTCTTACTTTAGAAATATTTTCTGGAACAATTCATACGTATTTTCAGACATACTTATCAAAACCGTTAACACTATATGTATTGATATGTAATGTTGGTTTTATAATATTTCTTACAATGTTTGTTACTTTAATTCCGATCAAGCACATTATAAATATATATCCCGGAAAACATTTAAGAACATAGGAGGTCTTCATGTTTTTTATACTTGATTCTATACGGTCTATGAAAAAACGGCTGTTACCGAGTGTGATTATAGTAATTTCTTTAGTTATTGCATTTTCTTCAGCTATAGAATTTATTAGTAACCTTTCGGGATATCGAAAAATGATGACAGTAGCAAACGGTTTATCGACTAATGACAATTTCTATGAACTTTATGCAACACAAGATATAACGTTGTTTAGCGAAGAAAAAGCAAAAAATGACTATCAACATTTCATTCAAAGTTTATCTAATACGATACCAATTACAAATACAACAAATTATTTGTTTCGTGAATATTCATTTACCTTAAATAAAGAAAATGAAACGATAAAGACTCTGCTTGTTGATAAAGGTATTAATAAATATTTTCATATACGACTTTCACAAGGAAGATATTTTGAGGAATGGGAATTTCATAAATCAGTATTCAATATTAGGCCGGTTATATTAGGTGCTAATTATAAAGAAAAAGTATCTATTGGTGATGTCATACCATCTGGAAAAACGAAACTAAAAGTAATTGGTTTTTTAGAAAAAAATTCACCCTTTACACATCCTAGGAGTGGTGAAATATTAGACAATCGTATTACATTATTAGATAACATGGCTATTTTACCCATTGGAACAGAAGAAATAGAATTCCACAGTGTAGAACTTTTATATAATGGGTTAATTATAGAAATAAATGAGAAAATGGATATAAATGAATTTCAAAAGAAAGTATTAAAGGTAACAGAAGGTAAGGGGTATTCGTATTATGTTACAAATCCGAATAAATTGTTAGAAAACGAAAAGCAAGGCATTGATAATATGTCATACCCCTTATTATTAAGCGGTACAGTCTTATCCTTTTCATTTATATCTATTTTATTAACATCAATGGCAGCGCTTTATATGGAGCGTAAAAATATTTCTATTAAATCAGCATTAGGAGCAAGTACTTTTCAAATATGTCTTCCGTTTATTATTGAGTATATGTTGCTATTCATCTTATCAATATGTATAGGAACTATGTATTTTCAATGGGATAATAGCGGAATAATTAATATTCAGAAAGATTTCGAGAATAGCACGGTATCTTTTTTTGGAACGTTAAAAGTTTCTAAAGAATCATTAATTGCTATAAGTGCGTTATCAATTATAATGATGCTCATTATATATGCAATTATTTACTTCAATGTATTAAAAATAAAAAATACATATATGAAAGAGGTGTTATAGATGATTCAGCTCGCAAATGTGGTTAAGGACTTCGGAAAGAGTAATTTTAGTGCTTTAAAAGATATTAATCTTACAATAGAGAAAGGTGAAATGATAGCTATTATGGGGCCATCTGGTTCGGGGAAATCTACTCTTCTCAACATTATTGGCTTAATTGATAGCCCTTCTACTGGGAAGTATTTTTTAGATGGCATGGATACTAGTACATTAAAATCAAACTATCATAAGTATAGAAATAAGGAAGTTGGATTTGTGTTTCAGAACTTTTCGCTACTAGATGATTATACAATTATTGAAAATGTAATGCTTCCACTTGTATATAGAAGGATTTCTCATAAGAAACGTATGCAAATATCAAAAGAAATGCTGGAAATGGTAGGGCTTGAGAGACATATTAACAAATATCCCTACGAGTTATCAGGAGGAGAGCAGCAAAGAACGGCGATAGCAAGAGCATTAGCGCAAGATACAAAAATTATCCTAGCAGATGAGCCGACTGGTGCTCTTGATCAAGAAAACGGGAAAAAAATTATGAGCATTTTAAAAGAAATTAATAAACAAGGAAAAACGGTACTAGTTGTAACACACGATCAAAAGGTAGCTGCATACTGCCAGAGGACAATACGACTACTTGATGGCAATATTCAATAAATATAATGGTGTAATATGGATAAAAGTATGTGGAGAGGTGATACATATGGAAAATGTATATAAAGGGTAACTAACTGTTACGATTTATTTAACCAATTATAACCAAAGTGAATTAAATATATCAGTAAGCCCTGCTAGTCAAGTGATTGGCTAGTAGTGAGGGTTAACTACGGGCAATCTTTTGTTTTCATTATGACGTTGTTAATTACGTTTCTTCTTTCAAAAAAATCATATAAGAAGCCTGTTATTAAATATATACCAACGTTAATATTGTTTATTTTGGCTGTCATTTCTTCTGTTATGTTTGTATTGAATAACGGAATGGAAGAGCTGATGATAGCGGTCTTCTTAGGGATTGCAGCGATTGTGAACGGTCTTTTACTTCTTGCATTGAAAGTAGTTCGTTTGATTGTTGCAAAAGGAAAGTAGCGCATCGGAATTCGATGCGCTACTTTTTTATTTACGCTTCTTTTTAATAAATGAAAAGGCTAAAGCTGCAATTAAAATACTGCCTTTAATGATATCTTGCGCATAATAAGGAACGTTCATCATTGTAAGGCCGTTTAATATGATTCCAATTAATACGGAACCAAGAAATGTTCCGATGACATTTGGTTTCTTAGCACCGAACATTGCATAACCGATATAGGCAGCTGCAACTGCATCCATTAATAATGGGGCGCCAGCTGAAACTTGTCCTGTTCCAACGCGGCTACATAGAATAATACCGCCAATAGAGGCAAGTAAACCGCTAATCATATAAGCATATACACGGTAACGATCAGTAGGAATACCAGCTAGTCTAGCAGCTTCTCGATTCCCACCTGTCATATAAAAGAAACGACCGTACGTTGTTTTTTCTAAAAATACATATGCAATTAAAACGACGATAAGCATGATAATGACAGGGACTGGAATTCCTAACACAGAACCTTGACCGATAAATAAAAAGGATGGAATAAAATGTCCTTTGGCACCAGACATTCCTTCATAAATAGAAGATCCTTTTGAAAATGTTAAGTGTAGTCCATTCACGATATACATGATACTTAATGTAGCTAGTAAATCTGGTAGTTTAATGCGGATAACGAGTAGTGCATTTAATAATCCAACTAATAGCCCACAAAGAATAGGAACAAGGAGTGTGACTAATAGTTCTTGTCGATATAAAATGAGACAGGAAGCAGCGGCAATGGTTGCTAAACTAGCGGTAGAGCCGACTGATAAATCAAATCCATCTACAATTAATGTAAAGGTAACACCAATTGCAAGTAACGTTACGATAGAAATGGAACGTAAAATATCACTAATATTGTTGTATGTTAAAAAAGAATCGTTGACGATAGAGAAGAAAATTGTAACACCTATAATGATAGCAATCGTACTAAATTGATAAAAAAGATGAGTAGGTAAATATAGTTTCTTAGTTTTTGTTTTATGAACGAGATTCAATGGAATAACTCCCTTCAGATAAATGTAAAAGCTGTTCAGGAGATAGTTCGTCTGGTAAGTATTCACCTACAAATTCTCCGTTTGCGAGTATAAAAATGCGATCAGCGATATGTAGTGCTTCATCTTGTTCTCCTGTGAAGTAAATTACGGAACTTCCGCCATCTGTAATGTTGCGAATGAATTGAAAAATGTCTTGTTTTGCAGCTATGTCTACACCTTTAGTTGGCTCGTCCAAAAGAAATAGATTCGGTTTGAATCCATGCCACTTTGCAATGGAGACTTTTTGCTGGTTTCCACCGCTAAGTGAATGAATAAATGCTTTTGGGTCATTGGGTGAAATGCTGAAAGAAGAAATTGCTGTAGTAGCATTATTTAATTCGGTTTGCTTTCGTCTCCAACCTGATTGGTGTAAATTAGTGTGGCTTATAATATCTTCCGAAAGAAATACGCCTTGTTTTCTTCTTTCCTCTGGTACAAGTGCGATCTTTGCTTTAATCGCATCTCGCGGTGTTTTAATTGTTATTGTTTGACCATCTATTTCTGCGTGATAAGTATGATGAGTACCAAATAACGTTTCAGCAAGTGTTGTTTTGCCACTGCCAATTAATCCGTATATCACAACAGTTTCACCTTTCCGTACGGTGAGAGAAAGAGGAGAATGGTCTTTGTGTAATGGAAGTTCTTGTACTTTAAATAATTCTTCGTTCCCTCGTTTTGGCGCTCTATTAATAGGAAGTGTAAGTTGTTTTCCAGTCATCGCTTCCACAATTTGTTGATCTGTAACCTTTGTAATCGCTTCAGAAATTGCAACTTTACCGTTATGTAATATGGTTACATCATCCGCGAAATTTCGAATCTCTGATAAACGATGAGAAATTAAGATGATGCCAATTCCTTTCGATGTTAAATCTTTTAATAGTTGCCCGAAGGTTTCAACTTCTTTCGGTCCAAGAGAAGAAGTAGGCTCATCTAATAAAAGATAATTTGTATTGTTGGATAAAGCTCTTGCGATAAGAAGTAATTGTTTTTCATGTAATGAGCAGTTTGAAACATCTTCCGAAACATTTAAATCAGCCTGTACAGTTTGCAAATGTTGTTTAGCGAGTGAGACTAATTTTGACTTTGAAAATAGTACTTTATTTTGCATTGCTAAATGATCGATTAGTACATTTTCTAATACAGATAATCCAGGAATAAGTCCGTGATCCACTTCTTGTGTTACGAAAGAAATACCATGCTTTTTTGCATCGCGTGGTGAAGTAAAGGAAATAGACTGATTATCAATTTTTATATTCCCAGCAACGGGTTGAATTTCACCAGTTGCTATTTTTAGTAAAGTACTTTTTCCTGCACCATTCATTCCTAGTAAAGCGTGAACTTTTCCTTTTTGTATGTTAATAGAAACATTTTCTAGTACAGGGGTAGAGATGTGATAAGAATGTGTAATGTTTTGAAGAGAGAATGTCATCATTTTTTCTCCTTCTCTAATTTTTTCATCCAAGGTGAATATGCATCTTTCGAGTCTCCCCAACCGTTTATATGTTTTGATAATTGATCCATCGTTATATTTTCTTGTGGCAAACTATTTTTCTTTACTAAATAAGGTTCTAGTGAATAAATATCTGGCGTTTGTTCACCAGCGATTTTCTTGTATAAGAAACGCACTTGAACTTTACCGACTTCAGCTGGATCGGTTGCAGCCGTAGCAGTCCAAGGTGAATTTTCTTTTTGCATGAGTTGTAAATCTTCATTACTTAAGTCAATGCTGTATACTTTTATATCTGTACGACCAGCTTGTTCGAGTGCTTTGACGGCCCCCTTAGCAAACTCATCCCACGAAGCGAAAATAGCTTGTAAATCACCTTTTTTCGGATATTTTTTTAGTAAAGCCTCTACTTGTGTTTGCGTATCAAGTGGTGTGTTATTACTAGCGGTACCAAAGCGTGCAACTTCTTTTATATTTGGATAACGTTTATAAAAAGCATCAATGATAACATTGCGACGTTCCATTGGAGCAAATCCGCCAACCCATACGACGGCGATATTCCCTTGTCCATTCAGATCTTCCGCTAACGTTTTTAATGATTTCCATGCAAGACTATAGTCATCTTGATCAATAATCGTTACGCCTGGTAAGCGTAGGTCGTTATCAAATGCAACTACAGGAATATTCGCTTGTAATGCTTTTTCTACTCCGGGTTTTAGTGCTTCAGAGCGACCGTGATCAATTAAAATACCATCAACTTTTGAATTAATAGCAGTATCTAGATTTGCTGCCATTTTTGCTAAATCATTATCAGAATTGTAGACTTGCACACTGCCGCCGAATAGCTCGACTTGTTTTTTGACACCCTCAATATATTGAGAGGAAAAAGTTCCGATGGACATTTGCATAATTAATGCGATTTTTAATGGGTTTTTTACTTGGCTTGGAATTTCTGTTTGTAAATGATTTGCTGCTGTAGTAGCTTCTTTCTTCACCGTTTGTTGCTTTTGTGAAGAGATAGCATCTTGTTCATTTGTGCAAGCTGTTAATGCGAGTAAGAGAATAATGAGTACGGTGGAACATAATTTTTTCATAAAAAAATCCCTCCTAAATTAAGAAAAGAGAGGAGGGAGTGAAAATAAAAACGTCTTTTCATATAGAAAAGACGTCTTATCATATTACTCTTATCTTTCAACACAATGTGTTGTAAGAATTAGCACCGTGCCCATAAATGGGTCGGTTGCCGGGCTTCGTAGGGCTCATCCCTCCACCTGCTCTTGATAAGACATCGAATATTTAACTATTTCGAATTATTCCATAAGTGTATGCTGTTGTCAAATGTTTTTTTGTAAATAAAAAATCCCTCACAACGAGGGATTTTAATGTGGTAAGAAAACTAATTGATAAGCGAACAAGATCCCGAATAAATACACAAGTGGGTGAACAGCACGGAATTGTCCTTTTGCCACTTTCATAAGTGGGTATGAAATAAATCCAAGTGCAATACCTGTTGAGATACTTGATGTAAGTGGCATGCTTAAGATTACTAAAAATGCTGGGAATGCTTCATCGAATGTATCCCAATCGATGTGGCGAACTGAGCCCATCATAAGACTACCAACGATAATTAGTGATGGTGCTGTAATAGCTGAAACGCCAGAAACAGCGCTCACTAACGGTCCGAAGAATGCTGCTAATGCAAATAGAACAGCTACTGTAACAGTTGTTAAACCAGTACGACCACCAGCTGCAACACCAGCAGATGATTCAATGTAAGCTGTTGATGGTGTTGTTCCGAACATAGCTCCAATTGTTGCTGAGAATGAGTCAGATAGAAGAGCTCGTCCTGCTTTTGGAAGCTTTCCATCTTTCATAAATCCACCTTGTTGTGCAACGCCAAGTAGTGTACCTGTTGTATCGAATAGTGTAACAAGGAAGAATGAGAACACAACGCCGTATAATCCGTAGTTAATTACATCAGATACAGCAGTAATTGGATTTGAAACGATAATTCCTTCTGGTAATCCAGGCATTGATGTAACGCCGCTTGAAAATGTTAATTGACCTGTGAAGTAAGCGATAATACCAGTTAATAACATTCCGATAAATAGTGCCCCGTTTATATTTAAAGACATAAGGATAATTGTAATTCCAAGGCCAGCTAATGCTAGTAGAACTGGAGCAGAGTGAAGATCGCCAAGCCCAACTAAGTTTGCATCATTTTTTGTAACAATTCCCGTTAAGCGCAAACCGATAAAAGCAATAAAAAGACCGATACCAGCAGTAAGTGCATGTTTTAAGTTCTCAGGAATTACTTCCATTAATTTCGTACGGAAAGATGTGAATGATAACAAAATTAAAATCATACCTGCTACGAATACAGCAGAGAATGCAATCGCGAAAGTCATGCCTTCATGAGCTTTTACAACAGAGTAAGAGAAGTAAGCATTTAATCCCATACCTGGTGCAATTGCGATTGGTAAGTTTGTAAAGATTGCCATAAATAATGTTCCGACAACAGCGGCGATAATAGTAGCTGTAAATGCTTGTTCAAACGGAACACCTGCATCCCCAAGGATGACAGGGTTTACGACAATGATATATGCCATTGTTAAAAAGGTAATAATACCTGCCATAATTTCAGTTTTAATAGAAGTTTTATGTTTTGAAAGGTTAAACATATAAACATCCTTTCTTTTTACGAATAATTTTCACAACAGTTATATATAATATTCGTTTTTTAACTATTTTGCAATAGTTTTGCATAAAAACTTTAGAACAACTCATATTTTATGTCGTAAATTCGAATATTAATCGTAAAACTGTGTGTGAATTTCGGTTTTTTAATGTGTAAGTAGTTTTTTTTATTGTGCGCATTATAAGGGGAAAGGAGTTGAAGGAAGTTATGCCGCAGCAAAAAAACTTTTTAACAATGCCAGCACAACATCAAAATAAACAACCTGGTATTGAATCGTTAATGAATCCTCTTCCAAAGTTTGAAGATCCAAATTATAAAGGAAGTGAAAAGTTAAAAGGAAAAAATGTATTAATTACAGGAGGAGATAGCGGGATTGGAAGAGCTGTTTCTATCGCTTTTGCAAAAGAAGGAGCAAATATTGCGATTGCTTATTTAGATGAGGACGAAGATGCAACTGAGACGAAACAACTTGTGGAAAAAGAAGGCGTGAATTGTGTATTATTGCCGGGAGATTTGAGTAATGAACAACATTGTAAAGAGATTGTAGAAGAGACCGCCCAGCAGCTAGGGGGGCTAAATGTTCTTGTGAATAACGTCGCACAGCAATATCCGCAGCAAGGACTAGAGTATATTACAGCGGAACAGCTAGAAAAAACGTTCCGTATTAATATTTTTTCTTATTTTCATGTTGCAAAAGCAGCCCTCTCTCATTTAAAGAAAGGGGATGTAATTATAAACACGGCATCTATCGTTGCGTATGAAGGAAATGAAACGTTGATCGACTATTCTGCAACGAAAGGAGCAATTGTCGCTTTTACAAGATCGTTATCTCAGTCGTTAGTACAAAAAGGAATTCGTGTAAATGGTGTTGCACCAGGCCCAGTTTGGACACCGCTTATTCCATCCAGTTTTGATGAGAAAAAAGTATCACAGTTTGGGAGTAATGTTCCTATGCAAAGGCCTGGTCAGCCGTATGAATTAGCGCCTGCATATGTATATTTAGCGTCTAGTGATTCGGCATATGTAACGGGACAGATGATGCATGTAAATGGTGGAGTAATTGTGAATGGATAGTTTTCATTTATAAGAGCAAAGTAAAGCTAATTGCATTTATCCCGCTATTTGCGGGCAGTAAGATTCCTACCTCAAAATTCGGCGAATGCAAGGAAGTTAGGTGGGAGATACCTGCCCGTAAATGCCCGATTGGTGAAGGCTAATATTCAGTAGGGGATGGACAAACCCTCCCACCGAGTAAAGTTTCACTTTATTATGATGTTAGTGCTAGGGAGGATTTAGATGAAGAAAGTATGGTTTATCGTAATCCTATTTTTCTGCCTGCCAGCTAGCGTTTTTGCTAATACAGATCATTTAATATTAGTTAACCTTACGACGAATCAGCTGTCTTTTTTTGAAGATGGAAACTATACTAAGACATTTCCGATAACGACAGGAAGAGACAGGACCCCGACGCCTGAGGGTAATTTTTGTATTATAACTAAATATAAAAATAAAGAATACCATCGTAAAAAAATAGCTGGGGGTGCTCCGAATAACCCTCTCGGTACGAGGTGGTTAGGTCTAGATAAAAAGGAATATGCAATTCATGGAACAAATCGGGAATGGACGATTGGAAGCAGGGAGTCGAATGGTTGTATTCGCATGCACGATCGGGACATACAATGGTTATACGACCGGGTACAATTACAGACGAAAGTAATTATTTCTCGTTTTCATACGAGTCCCGAATATGAAGCATATAAGCTAGGTTATCGTGTTGTGAGCTGGAATGGTCGTAAAGTAGAAGAAGAACAAATTGGAATGCTTACGTTAGTAGATCGTGTAAATATATATTGGCAAGAACCAAATGGACAATTGACGAAAGTAAAAACAGTATTGCCAAATGAAAGATACACAGTGTATTCCAAACGAAAAGATGGAACCTATTATATAGGAAACAATTTGTATATTGTAGATGAAACAGGAGAAAAAATTCGTTATGAACAATTACCTTATTCGATTTTAAGTAACCTATATAAACGGAAATATAATGTCCCGTAATAGCTACCGTAAATAGACGGTAGCTTATTTGTGATGAAGTTTAGTTGGTTTTAATGATTTCATACCAATCGAGCGCCTGTAAATAGTGAGATGAAAAAATTGAAACAGCAACTATTATGTTTTTCTGAATATAATACAGTACAGACTGGGGGGCGGTCACATTATGAAAAGTGAATTTGCATTTAAAATTTTCTTAATCACGACTTGTTTATTTATCGTGTATTTATATGCGTTACTCGTCTTTTCCTTTTATGTTCCATATATTGATTTAATATTGTTCGTCGGATTTATTTGGGCATTTGTTAAAGCGAGGGAAGGGGAGAAGAGTGTATATCGACGCATTACTTTATGCGGGACGGTCCTTCTCGTTATTTTGTACTTTTTTATGATGCATGATGTTTGGAGAGGAATGTAAAAAAGCATACGACTAATCGTATGCTTTTACGTTTAATATTTCGGTTTAAATGTATGACAACACGTTTCTACACTCGTTGTTACAGAACTTTCAAGCGTCTCGTTTGTTAAAGTAGCGTTTGTATATGAACTGTTTTCAATTTGACCTGCTTCTTGTGCATCAGGTTGAACAACGATTGCACTTGCTTGACAAAGGTTACCTTGTCCCCAAAATGAGCAATTGGAAACAGAGCATTTCACTTCTGGCATAAAACCCCCTCCTTATACATTAGTGTGGGAGTTTACACGCATTTCATGTATAGAAGGAGTTTCCTTTTCTTATTATTTTTTCGTTTGCTCAAGCCACTCTTTTAATTTGTCTTCCGGTTGTTCGCCGCTAATACGGCTCACTTCTTTACCATCTTTAAAATGAATGATTGTTGGAGTTCCTTTAATTTTATATTCATCCCAAGGAGCATCTAATTTTTCAATATCCATAACTTTCATATCAACATTCAAGTCTTTAGCCATTGGTACTACGATAGGAGATAGCTTTTGACAATGAACGCAAGATGTTTGATAAAAGTATACTGTTTCTTCTTTTTTCTCTTTTAAATTCTTTTGGAGATCTGAAAGAGAGATTTTATTTGTATAGTAGTCAGGGCCATTTGTCTTACTATCAGTAGCATTATCAATTTTTTGGCTTGTTGAAGCATTTTTTTCTTCCATTTGTGTTACAGCGAAAATTGCTGCAAACAAGGCGATAATAATACCGCCAAATATAAGCATTTTTTTCATTCTTTCATCTCCTTATTTGTTTTTAATTACGATGAAGCTACAAACAGCGATTGTGATAAAGCCGATAAGTGCTAAAAACGGGATTGTCACAAAGCCGAACCAGTTTATGTATTCTCCCGTACAAGGTACGCGGCCGCAAGCTGCCCCAGCAGCTGAAAATGCTGCGATTTTTTGAATTGCATAGTGATATAAAGAAATACAAGCACCAATACTTGCGATTGGTAAAGAATAACTTGCAATGCGATAGTCTTTCTTTACTACAGCGATACCGAGCCATAAAACAAATGGATACATAAAAATACGTTGATACCAACAAAGGACACAAGGCTCAAATTTCATAATTTCGGAAAAGTATAGACTTCCTAATGTAGCAATAAACGAAGCTCCCCATGCAGTAAGTAAAGCATATTCTTGCTTTTTTTCTCGTCCCATATTTTATACCTCACTTATAATAGTTACATACTAAATTATAGTATGAAGTAGTAGGGAAAAGAAAGAAAAAATATGTTTATCAATAAAAGTTTTATGAGGAGAAACATTTATTGATATGAACATTTTAAAAAGCGCCATTCTCATAAAGAGAATAGCGCTATATTTTACATTTGAATTTGCTCTACTTCTTCTACATGTGACTTTTGGGATGCGTGGTCAATATATTGAAATAGGAGCTGCAATTGTTTATCAACTTCTGGTAGTTCTTTACTGTATTGATAAGCGTGTAAAAAATGCTCAATACGCTTAGAAAATAATTGATCGTTCGTTTGAACCATGAGAACGAGTAATTTATCCCAATTACAGCAATACGTGTAATAGAGAGCTTTATCATAGTCGTTATATGTTTGCACTGTGTACCCTCCTTACCGAGGAGTTATATATAGTGTGTGACAAGTAAGGAGAAATACACTTGAAAGAATTTGTTAAGAAAAAAGGTGAATGAAAAGAGAAAAACGAGGGATTTCCTCGTTTTTATGCTTTTGGCATTGGCGTAGGTGTTGGCTTGCCATAGCCTTCTTTGTATTTATTGTCGATATAGTTACGAATTTCGAGCGTTGATTTTCCTTTTTGTTTCATAGAAGCCGATTCAACCGCGATTTCTAGGCAGTTGACACAAGTTGTTGCGTGGGAATCCCAAACAACTTCACCATTCTTTTTAATTTCACGAATAAAGCAGTTTTTATTGTTTTTATGTCCTACACTCTCACCGCAACCGCAGTAACATGGAATCCAATCTAATAGCTCTGCATTTTGTCCAGCGACAGTGTAGATATCTTTCATTTGCGGATCAAGCTTGTCTAGAAAGGTAGGGAGTGTGTCGACTCCTTTTGTTTTTTCTTGAATATCAGCTTGCTGAGTGTGCGTGGCATGATCATGTTCTTTTTTTGATTCAGAAGATTTTTTGTCATTTGTACTAGTACTTCCGCATCCAGCAAGAATTAGGCTCAGTACTGCAAGTAAAGAAAATACATACTTTTTCATTCGCTTGTCCCCTTTACAAATGTATTAACCAAATTGTATCAAATATCATGGTGTGTCGGGTGAAGATTTTTTCGACTGATTTTTGAAGCGCCATCGTAGTGAATGGAATAGAAATAAAATTGGGATATAAGCGTATACAATATATAAACCAGCTTGAGACAGTACTGTATTTAATGTATTAATACTTTCACGGTTTGTGAAAAATAAGGATGAAATAAATATAGCTGCAATAAAAAATGGAAGTGTAATTTTAAATGGTACATGAAAAGACCTTTTACTAATGCAACAAGAAGACCAAATTGTTAAACAAAGATTAGGTAAAATAATAAGATACCATATGAAAATAATGATGTACTCAAACCTTTGGATAAAAGGAATCTTTATGATTTTTAGCATTGTTAATGTTGGCCAAATTGTATGATGTAGTTGTCCTTGGCTATAGTACATAAGGGAAACGATGGCTAGTATTACGTATAGAATTGTTGTAAAAGCAATACCACCATGCGCCCATTTATTTAATGATTTTTCTTTTTTTATAAATGGATAAAAAATAAGAATTGCTTCAAATCCAAGAAATTCTAATGCAGATGATTTCGCTGCAGTTAGAATTTCTAAAGGTGAATGAGTTAGAATTGGGAGAATGTTACGGACATGCGCGTATTTCATTGGGAAAACTAAGAAAAATAGGACGAAAATCGGTATTACGACGCCCCAAAAACACATTCCTGTTACAGAGCGAAAACCACCTTTAATTACGTAGTAAGTCACAAGTAAAAATAATAAAGTTAATTTCCACGGTTTAATTGTAGGGAAGACCCAAACTTGAATGACTTCAATATATGTACGAAGGACAGTAAGGCAAAATAATAGAAGGTATGCAGCAAAGCATACGGACAAAAATGTTCCAGTCCACTTTCCGAAACATGTCGTATGAATATTCATTAAATCATTATCTTTTTCTAACATTTTAAGCATGCAAAATAGCACGATATGAGTTGCAATGCCCGCAACAATAAGAGAAATCCAAGAATCATAACCGGCATATTGTGCAATAATCCTTTGGTAACCTAACACACCTACTCCAATTTGAAGGGAGTGTAATAGAAGAAATGTGAAATAAGGGGAAACAGTATGTGTTTTATCTTGTCCAGCCATTACAGCACCTCACTATTCTCCGATACCAGATTGTACGACATTAATTTTCACATTAACTGCAACGTCTACGCTAGGATACATTTCTTGAATTTGTTTCATGCTCCATTTTCTTGAGTGACTACGAATTTCTTCACGTATACCGATTGGATCGATTTCTTTTTCTTGGAATTGTTTTATTAATTCGTTTAAATGTTTTTCAAGTGTCTTTTCTACATGTTTTTTTACGTAAGTTACATTTTCGCTCTTTGATAAATCAAGCCAGTCAGGGGCATTTTTTATAAGTCCATTTAATTTCAGTCGAATGTGAACTTTCGGAATGTCACCGGCTTCGGAAAGGGAACAAACACTATTTCCAGATAAGTTTTGGGTTGCGATTAAGCCTTTATGTTTACCTTGACGTATCGGAACTTCGTAACGTCCATTGTTAGTTGGATTAATGAGTAATTTAAATAAAAAAGATCCTGTTTTATCTGTATACATAGCTACTTTATCCTTTTTTAAAAAAGCGAGTCCTTTAATGGAAGCAGACTTGTCTTCTGCAACTTGAATGTAAGGAAGAAATGGATCGCAGCCAGATGAATAAAAATCATATAGAAAAATATTTAAGGCCATCCGAGGGATTGTCTCCGTTTCTATATTTTGCTCCAATAAATCAGATAGATATAGCGATCCATTTGTTTTGACATGTTTAAGTAATTCTTCTGTTGAACCGTCTACAAGCGCTAGCTGCACATCTCGGCCAATGTTAGGGTCACGTTGTAAGTTGTTAATAATATCTCCGATTCCACGTTCACCGAATGATTTTCCAAATAGGACAACGCGCATTTGACCTACAGCAATCGTATGTGGTGATTTTGCGTTTAGAAGTGAAGAGATTGTTTCAATGGTACCAGCGGTAGTGGATTGAGTTTCTGGTTTTGATTGCACTCCTTTTGTGTAATCTGGATAGAGAATCGTCCCACGAAATTTCTTCTCTTTCGTTATATCGAATCCACCCACATGAATAATCCGCTGTGTATCTACTATGTTAGGTTGTGTACAGCCGGATAGAAAAATTAAAATGATAATGGAAAAGCGTAATAAAATATTTTTCATTTTTCCTCACCGTCGCGTTTTTCTTTCGCTTGGTTTGGATCATAGCGCCATTTCTTCTTTGGTCTTAGAAAAGAAGCCCGTCCTGCAGTTTGACTAAATGGAAGACGAAGGAGCCCTTCAGCTGTACCTAACCCGCGAAATGGATATAAAGGTAATAAATAAGGTGATCCAAGTGATTTTAAGCGAATTAAATGAGCTAATATGAATACAAATCCGACGATTAGCCCTACACCTCCAAATGCTCCAGCTAAAATGATGAGGGGAAATCGTAATATCCGGATAGTGGAAGACATTTTTACTGTTGGTGTTGTAAAAGAAGCAAGCGCAGATAACGCAACCGCAATTAATAAAATAGTACTCGTTAAAGCAGCCTCAACAGATGCTTGGCCAATGACAATCCCCCCAACAATACCAATCGTTTGACCAACTTTAGTCGGTAAACGAGCTCCAGCCTCGCGCAGTAATTCGATTGTAATTTCTAAAAAAAGTGCCTCCAAAACAGGTGGGAATGGTACATTGGCTCGGGAATAAATAATTGGTCCAAGTAAATCTGCGGGAATCATTTGATAGTGATACGTTAATACAGCTGTATAAATAGCTGATGAAAATAGGGAGAATGCTGCTCCGAAAAAACGAACCAATCTAAGAAATGAGCCTGCTATCCATGGTAAATAATAATCTTCTGGAGATACGAAGAAATCGAGTAATGTCGCCGGTCCAGCTAATGCATAGGGTGAACCATCTGTTAAAATGACAACACCGCCATTAATGAGTGCATAAACAGAACGATCTAAGCGCTCTGTAGGTAGTAAAACAGGGAAGGGAGAGTTACTATTATCGCTAATAAATTGTTCGATCATAGTCGCATCGAAAGGAACATCAAAGTCAATGCCCTGTAGGCGCTGCATCGCAGTATTGACGTGCTGATCATTTGTAATGCCTTCGATGTAAGCAACTATGACCTTTGTTTTTGATATAGAGCCAACTACAACTTCTTTAAAAACTAATTGCTCCGTTATAATACTTCGGCGAAGTAAGTGTGTATTTGTATCAATATTTTCAACGAATCCGACTTTGGGACCGATTACACTATATTCATTTTCTGTATCGTTATATAATCGTGTACCTAAAGCTAAACTTTCAGCGCGAAGAAGTGCATATTCGGCTGCTTTGGAATTAACTTTTAGCTGCAAAAGTACATATCCACCTAACAGTTTTTCACGGATATCATCAATAGAAGGATTGGTGATAATCTCCTCAAGTGTGACGATATTTGCTATGTCACTTATATTTTGAATGTGATCTAATTCTTTTTTGATAGGTGTTAAAATGAATCGATTAATAATAAGTGATTCTACTGTAGATTTATAATAAAACAAACATAATGTCCCATCGTCTACTACGTTATAAGAAACGAAATCACTAGATTCTTTCATCGTGTGGATAAACTCGGGAATGGAACAGATTGTTTTTTTATTCTTTTTAGATGTTGAACGAAACATTTTCTCACCCCTGACATGCACCATTTACTTGTGTTAGTTTTTGGGAAAGACGGGAATTTATACTTGAAAACTGAAAGTTCATAAAGTGAAACTTTAATCAGTGGGATTTTGTTCATTCCCCACTGATTATTAGCCCGCACCAATCGGGCTTTTACGGGCAGCCCGACTCCAACCTAACCTCTTTGCTCCAGCAGAATTTTGAGGTGGGAGTTTTACTGCCCACAAATAGCGGGATAAAGAAAAGGAAGAGTAATGAATATCTCTTCCTTTTTGGCATATTAATTTGTTTTCTTTTCTTTAATAGATTGTACTAATTTAATCATCTCTGCTCGTATATCTTCTTTTTTAACATTTAATTTTTCCGCAATTTGTTTAATATCCATGCCATCTTTTTTCATTTTTAGTACATCATCGAGAGGGGTATTACTTTTTTGAGCGATGATTGTTAATACCGCGAGCTGACGTAAGCCGATGTTATACTCTTTCATTTTTTGTTTTAGCTGATCAGGTGTAGATTTGTGCATGTTTGCTAATTCTTGCAGTAGTGCTTTTTTCGTTTCTTTATTCATATGATGCTTTTTCAATTTACTTGGATCTACACCGAAATGCTCGGCTGTTTTCTTCCAAGATTTATTTTGCTTATAGTAAGCTAAAACGTCCTTAATTTCTTTTTTACTTATTCTTGCAATGTGGGCAGCTTTCCAAATTTCATGTTTATTATAGCCGAGTTTTTCGAGCGACTGCATTTCTTCTTCTGAAATAGGCTTATGATGGTGCATTGTTACTTCTTTTGGCGTGGCAGCGGAAGCAGAAGCAGGAAAGACAGATATCCCGCACAATAATGCTGCCATAGTCATACTTACTGCGATTTTCTTATACATGTAAACTCCTCCTAGATGGGTAATGTGGAAAACTTACACATATCATTTCCATAAAATGTGAAAAACTTGTGAACAAGTTAAGTTTTTTTATTCACAGTATAAAAAGAAGTTTTTCATGGTTTTCCAACATAAAACATTGATTAATAGTGAAAAACTAGGTTATAATCGAAATTGAAAATCAATATCAATAAAAAACTTATACATATAGATAAAAATAAGGGAGAGAAAAATATGACTACATATACTTCCATCGCAAACGTTATTAAAGAAAGACGTTCTGTTCGTACATTTACAGATAAAGCAGTAGAAAAAGAGCTATTAATTGAACTATTAAACGACGCAACATGGGCACCGAATCATAAACACCGTGAACCATGGAATTGTAAATTATACATTGGAGAAGGCCGTCAGAAATTAGTAGACGCAGTATTAAACTCTTTCACAGAAGAAGAAAGAGCGAAACGCGGCAAGATTTTATCTGATCGTTTCTTAAGCACACCTGCACAAATCGTTGTTTACATTAATGAAGATCCGCGTCAAATTCAACGTGACGAAGATTACGCTGCAACATGTGCATTTATGCAAAACTTCCAATTACTTGCTTGGGAACGCGGCTTAGGGTGCGTTTGGAAATCAGGTGGATTAAACTACAATCCACTATTTATAGAAGGAATCGGTTTAACAAGAGGTCAACGCGTCATTGGAATTCTTCATATCGGCTATTTCGATAAAGCACCAGAAGGAAAAGCTCGTACGCCGATTACGGAGAAGATGGAGATTATTGAAGGTTAATTAGAAAGAGGCATTCTCGTTTTTTAAGAGGGTGTCTTTTTATTATGCAATCAATCCTCATGAAAGCTTGTTCCTCATCATACACTTTCTTAAGGGAAAGTGTAAGGAGGGAAAATAATGAGAGCAAGTGAAGATAAAGCGCTGCAATATGCGATTGCGGAAATTACGGAAATTGCGACTGGATTTGGGCTTGATTTTTATCCGATGCGTTATGAAGTATGTCCAGCGGAAATTATTTATACATTTGGTGCATATGGGATGCCGACGAGGTTTTCACATTGGAGTTTTGGAAAGCAATTTTTCAGAATGAAATTACAATACGATTTAGGACTTAGTAAAATTTATGAACTCGTTATTAACTCTGATCCATGTTACGCCTTTTTATTAGATACGAATTCTTTAATTCAAAATAAACTAATCGTGGCGCACGTTTTAGCGCACTGTGACTTCTTCAAAAATAATGTTCGTTTTTCTAATACGAAACGTGATATGGTGGAGAGCATGTCAGCAACAGCTGAACGTGTAAAAGCATATGAGCATAAGTACGGAAAAGAAGAGGTAGAAACGTTCTTGGATGCAGTACTTGCCATTCAAGAACATATTGACCCGTCACTTATGCGCCCGAAACTTGCATGGAGTATTGAAGATTTAGAAGAGGATGTAGAAAAGAAAAAGATATCACAGTACGATGATTTATGGAATTTAGATGATCGAAACAAAAAGAGAGAACGACCTAATATGCATAAAAAGAAGAAAATCCCTCCGCAACCAGAAAAAGATTTACTACTCTTTATTGAAGAATACAGCCGTGAGCTAGAAGAGTGGCAGCGCGACATATTAACGATGATGCGCGAGGAAATGTTATATTTCTGGCCACAGCTTGAAACGAAGATCATGAATGAAGGCTGGGCTTCGTACTGGCATCAACGTATACTTCGTGAAATGGACTTAACATCTGGTGAAGCAATTGAATTTGCGAAATTAAATGCAGGTGTCGTACAGCCATCAAAAACAAGCATTAATCCATACTACCTCGGTATTAAGATGTTTGAAGATATTGAAGAACGCTATAACAACCCGACAGAAGAAATGAAGCGGCGCGGTGTGAAGCCAGGTTCTGGTCGTGAGAAAATGTTTGAAGTACGAGAAATTGAATGGGACGTATCGTTCCTAAGAAACTACTTAAATAAAGAACTCGTAATGAGAGAAGATATGTACTTATTCCAGCGCCAAGGTAAAGAATATAAAGTAATTGATAAAGAGTGGGAACATGTACGCGATCAACTCGTAAATATGCGCACAAATGGAGGTTTCCCGTACTTAGTAGTAGAAGATGGAGACTACTTAAAGAATGGGGAATTGTACATTAAACATAGCTATGAAGGAATTGAGTTAGATTTAAAATACTTAGAAAAAGTATTACCGTATCTTCATCAGCTATGGGGAAGAACAGTGCATATGGAGTCGATGGTGGAGAGTAAGGGTGTTGTATTTTCTTATGATGGGAAGATGGTGCATCGGAAGTATGTGTGATGAAAAGAACGGACATAGAATTTCTTGTCCGTTCTTTTTATTTTGAAAATGGTAAATATGCTATTCTTGAAGAGAGGGATTTACATAGAGAAATGGAGCGATTCAAATGAGCAAAGTAGGGGTATGTAAGGTGGATATTACACCACCCTTAGGTATTGATTTTATCGGATATCATAGAGATACAGGAATTAATAATATTGAAGAGCGTATTTACGGGACGGTCTTTGTGTTTGAAAAAGATGAAATGAAGACTGCGTTTATAAGCATTGATAATATCGGGATGTTAGTAGAAGATACGAATATTATTCGTGAACGAGTAGCGAGTGAGCTTCATATACCAGTTGAGCGAATAACAGTTGTTTATACACATACACACTCTGGTCCGGAAACGGTTGGTAATCATCCTTTAATAAAGTCGTATAAAACGATTTTACTAAATAATGTAGTGCAAGGTGCTGTTATTGCAAATACCAACATGACGCCATGTGAAGTTGGGTGGGATGTTACGACAGGTGATATTGGAGTAAACCGAAGAGAGAGGACACCTGATGGAAAAGCAAAGATGGGCATAAATATAGAGGGTATTGTAGATAAACGAATTGGTGTTTTAGCAATGAGAAATGCTGAGTCAAAGGAGTTAGCTGGGGTCATTGTATTTTGTACTGCTCATCCGAATGTTTTAAAAGGGGATAGCGATGTATTATCAGCAGATTATCCTGGAATGACGAGAGGGATTCTGGAGAAAATAGTAAACTGTCCTGTTATTATTGTTCAAGGTGCCACTGGAAATGTGAATGCGAAGTATCGTGGTTCACAGGAAGCATTAAAACAAATGGCTTACGTAATCAGTGGACATGTGTTAACGATATTACCAACAGTTACATATAGACCAATTGTAAATCTAAGAACTATTTCGAGTACGATGCAAATGAAATTAAAGGATATTCCAGAAATTGAAGAGATAAAAAGAATGGCCCAATTAGCTGAGAAGCAGTGGGGTGTGAATACTGAAGAATGGCTTACTATCGTTTTAGAAAAGCATAGGAGAAACATTCAGCAAGTAAGTATTGATTTAGAAATTCAATTGTTTCAAATTAATGATGGGATATTCTCTGGAATACCGATGGAACCTTTTTCAGAAACCGCTTTAGAAATGAAAGAGAGTGTCCAAAATGAACTAGCTTTCTTTGGTGGCTATACGAATGGATATATTGGTTACTTACCGACAAAAGAGGAGTATGCATATGGTGGGTATGAGGTGGAATTAAATCCTGTTGTGTATGGGCCGGTTACAAATTTGTTGATGCCGCCAGAGGCGAATACGGCAGAGTTGATCGTGCAGAGAGTTACGGAATTATATAATGTATAAAATATGGGTATCCCATATATTTAAAACAAAATTTAAAGGAATCAATGATTTTAATAAAGCTGTAAAAAACGAATCCATTTTGAAAAAGAATAATCAAAGTGGATTCGTTTTTTATATGGAGTTTTTGTTTACCAAACAGGTCGTATGCTCGATGATAATTTTCCTGTATTTTCTTTAGTAACGAATGTTGTTAAATCCTCTTTAAGCATTTGCATTCGTTCTGCACCTATGTTTGCAATCCATCGTTGTTCTATTTCAGCTACTATTTCTTCTTTTGCTTTCATTACTGCTAAACCACGCTCGGTTAAAACAATAATTTTACCTCTTTTATCAGTAGGATGCGTTTGGCGCGTGACATAACCACTGTTCTCAAGAGAATCTACCATTTTACTTATGGCTTGTTTTGAAACCCCTAAATATTCAGCTAGTTCTATACCGGTTGCTCCATTAGGAAGGATACGTTTGAACATAAAACCGTGTGCGGGCCTAATATCTTCAAATCCCAATTCACTTAATTTGTCGTGTAGTTCAGTAATTAATGTACTGAAGGATAGTGATAAAAGTGAAGTAAGATCTAGTTCGTTAAGTGTTTGATGAGTCATGTATATAACCTCCTTGCTTATAGTCAATTGAATTGACTATAAGTAGAATCTATTGTACTATACAGGATATAGTCAATCAAATTGACTATATAATAGTAATAGAACAAATAATGATTTATCTAAATAAAATCAATGAATTATGGAGGTTTCACATGGTTAATATCGTTAAAATTAGAGGGAGTGTATTTGCACCGTATGCTTTGCTGAAACCTATTCAGGATCCTGCGACGGGAAGAGTGTTTGAATATGCCGGAGATGCACGTGAATTTACACCATACGCTGTGAACACAAAGCGTTCAAGATTAGAACAAGAAGTGGTTGTTGATTTTTATAAAAGAGAAATTTTCACATATGCAGATGCTTGTATCGTTACTGTGAAAATTACAAATCCAGATGACTCAATTGAGTATCAAAAAGGAGAAACAAGTACAGAAAACATTGCATGTACAAATATTGTATGGAGTGAAGATGAAGTTTCATTTGAAATGAGAGCAAGTGCAAGTAATCCGTTAAACGCGGCAGCACCTGCAGCTGATTATTTTTTGACTATACGAGTTAATGAAAGTGGTACTGTGCATGTTGAAGGTTTACATGATGGTTTTCCTTGCTATGAATTTTATAAACAAATCGACTTTGGTTCATTTGAATTAATATATACACATGATTTCAGAAAAACGGATGATACCCCAGCAGCACTAGCTGGAGAAATGGAATATAGCTTTAAAACGAAAATCTAGATATAAATATAGCGCTATTTTTTAGAAGGAAGTAGCAAACGTAAAAGAGAAAGCTATTGGTTCTAGGATTGAAATTGTGGTCTATTTTATTCAATAGCATGCAGTATATAAAATTAGAATTATAGGGGTGTTTCTTATGACGAATATCGTTAAAATAAGAGCCAGTGTATTTATTCCAATGTCTTGGACAGAACCGCGGAAGGATGCACAAACAGGGAAAGTAATCCAGTTTGAAGGTGATTCACGTGAATTTACACCACATGCGGTAAATACTATGCGCTCTAGAGTTGAGCAAGAGGTAGTAGTGGACTTTTATAAAGAAGAAGTGTTTTCATATGCAAACACGGGTATTACGACAGAGAAGGTCACAAATCCAGATGGTTCTGTGAATAAAAGAACAGGAAAAGCGAGTACTGAAAATATTGTGTGTACGGATATTTCATGGAATTCTGATGGTGTGCAATTCAAAATGAGTGCAAGCGCTAGTAATCCGTTAAATGTGTATGCCCCTCCTGTGGACTATTTATTAACTGTATGTGTGAACAAGGATGGTAGTATCGATATTCAAGGAGAACATGATGGATTCCCTTGTTTCGAATTTTATAAGCAAGTAGATTTCGGTTCATTTGAACAAATTTATACACATGATTTTAGAGAAACTGGTGATACACCTAAAGCGTTAGGTGGAGAAATGGATTATAGTTTTACAAAGAGGTTATAGGAAGTATGACAATGGAACGATGGATTAATTCATTCGTAGATGAAATGAATTGTTTGTAGTAGATTTATTACATTAGTCATATTATCCCCGCTGATTATTAACCATCACCAATTGGGCATTTACGGGAAGTTGATCTCCCACCTAACTCCTTTTCTTTACAGCCGAATCCTTGGAAGAACTAAGTTTCTTTAACTCAAAGTAAAGAATGTAAATAATTTTATCGTTTTGTTAAGTCAATATAATTAATAATGATAATCATTATTAATTACATTGACTTCTAAGAAAAGAAAAATTAGAATTTATAAAGGGATCCTCAATTATTTACTATCATTTTATATTAGGAGGTAAGTTATATTGTATAGCTTTATTTCTATAAGAGGTAGGTTGTTTCTTTGTGGTCTTGGTGTTCTACTTGTCTTTTTTGGAATAGTATTTGTGATGAATCAGAAGGTATATGCAGAAGATGTACCTTGGACATCAGTTTCGAATGAGGGAGAAAGAGCACTTTTTCAAGAACAATCTTTGTATAGTAATGATCTAAGAGGAGAAGATCTTATTTCGCCTTCGTTTGAAGGGCGTAAACATGGTAGGGAAGATTGGGGGATATTTATTGGAAAACACTAAGTTAAATTATTCATCTAATATTCTTACCTATTCTGTTATAGGAATAAATGATCGAATGAGGGTCAATGATACAACTTCATATCCGTATAGCGCTATAGTCCATGTAGCAACTCAGTATACTAATGGAGAAATTTATGGGTGTACAGGAGCACTAATTAATAAAGATACAGTGCTTACAGCTGGACGATGTTTTTAATAATATTAAAAAATGGTCTGAATAAATATAGTAAGTCTATTGGGATTTTGTTTTGTATATTGGTCATAATCTTGATGTCTAATTGTATAGCAAATGATGAGAGAAATGCTAGCAAGGTTGGTAATCCTATAACTTTCTATGTTCACAATAAAGAGAAACAACCAATGAAAGATTTTGAAATTATGCTTATAAAAGATGAATCACCTGGGCCTAGCAAAGAAATCGTAATTTCGATAGGGAAAACTAATCAAGAAGGAAAATTCATTTGGAAGACTCCAAGAAAAGGGAAGTATATAATTTTACTGCCGAATAATGAGAAAAAAGCGATTGTGATTAATGATAGAAATGTAGCTGAATTAATAACGATTAACGTAAATTAATGAGAATAGACCGAAACCCATCATATGGTTGATTCGGTCTATTTTATATGATTAGAAAGTATTATAGGCTTAAAATTAAAAGCTTTACAATATACCCTTAAGGGTATATGATATTATACAAAGTTACAAAGTAATGTATAATATAGTTATAATTACGGAGGTGGTCTACAGTGGAATATAATCAAGATATGAAAAATAGATTGAAACGTATTGAAGGTCAAGTTCGTGGTGTGCTTCGCATGATGGAAGAGGGAAAAGATTGCCGAGATGTTATTACACAGTTAACTGCATCCCGTTCTGCACTTGATCGTACAATTGGACTCGTTGTTGGAACAAATTTAGAGCAATGTTTACGTGAGCAGTTTGAGACAGGTAATGGCTCAAATGAAGAGTTAATTAAAGAAGCTGTTCAATTACTTGTAAAAAGCAGATAATCTGTCAAACGTATGTGTTGACAGATTTTCAAAAACATTTTATTATACCCCTACAGGTATATGTATAATAACTAGGGAGGAAATGATTATGAGTATAAAAGTTGATATGAATTTAGACTGTAAAGGCTTGGCTTGCCCGATGCCAATTGTGAAGACAAAAAAGGAGATGGAAGGGTTGGCATCAGGGCAAGTTATTGAAATAGAGGCGACAGATAAAGGTTCTACGCTAGATATTCAAAGTTGGTCAAATAAAGTAGGGCATCAATATATTGGAACGAAACAAGAGGGAGATATATTAAAGCATTATGTAAGAAAAGCACACGAACATGAAGTAAATGAAGTTGTGAAGTATCCTCATACAATTACGAATGCGGAATTGCAAGATCTATTATTAAGTGGTGAAGAGTGTACTGTATTAGATGTTCGTGAAGAAGCGGAATTTTCCTTTGGTCATATTCCATCTGCTATTTCGGTTCCATTAGGTGAATTAGATAGTGCTATGTTAGACAGTGCGAAACCAATTTATGTTGTTTGCCGAACTGGTAACCGTAGTGATATAGCGTGCCAAATGTTGAAAGAGAAAGGTTATTCAAATGTGAAAAATGTCATTCCAGGTATGTTAGAGTGGCAAGGAAATGTGGAGAAATAATTTTTTTAAACAAAAATATACCTACGGGGGTACTTAAATGAACGTTAAGATGTTACAAGTAAAAGATGTCGCCGAGAAAGTTTTATTAGGAGAGTTGTTTATTTTAGATGTTCGTAACGAGACGGATTATGAAGATTGGAAAATTGAAGGGAAACAAATCACTTCTATAAATAAACCGTATTTTGACTTATTAGATGGTGTAGATCATATTGTAGATGAATTGCCGAGGGAGAAAGAAATTTTAGTCGTATGTGCGAAAGAGGGCTCTTCTCAGTTTGTCGCAGAGCAATTGTTAGATGCCGGATTCAATGATGTTTATTATTTAGCTGGTGGGATGAAAGCTTGGAGTGAATATGTAAAGCCGTTAAAAGTAGGAGATGTACAGGGCGGAGGAAGTATATATCAATTTAACCGTCTTGGAAAAGGCTGCTTATCTTATATGGTTGTTTCAAATGGTGAAGCAGCAGTCATTGATGCGGTGAGAACGATTGAGGCGTACGTAGATTTTGCAAAAGAGCACGGAGCTACTATTACTAACGTAATGGATACACATCTACATGCAGATCATATTTCAGGTGGCCGTAAATTAGCTGAAAAAGTAGGCGGTACGTATTGGTTACCTCCAAAAGATGCGGGGGAAGTTGTTTTCTCTTACGAACCGCTAATAGAAGGTACTGTTATTACGGTAGGGGGTACCCTAATTAATATTGATGCACTATACTCACCAGGGCATACGATTGGAAGTACATCATTTATTATCGATGAGACTTATTTATTATCAGGTGATATTTTATTTGTAGATTCAATCGGGCGTCCAGATCTTGCTGGGAAGGCGGAAGACTGGGTGGGCGATTTACGAAATACTTTATATACACGTTATAAGGAACTGTCTCAAGATTTAATTGTTTTACCAGCTCATTATTCAAAAATAAGTGAAATGGACGACAGAGGCATTGTGAGTGCGCATTTACAAGATTTATTTAAGGAGAATGTAGGGTTAAATATTGTTGATGAGGGAGAGTTTCGTAAAACTGTGACAGAGAACTTACCGCCTCAGCCGAATGCTTATGAAGAAATTCGTCAAACGAATATGGGTAAGATTTATCCGAGTGTGGAAGAAGAGCGTGAAATGGAGATTGGCCCAAATCGTTGTGCAGTTCATGATTCATTATAAAATAACAAACTGGAGGAATAGATGATGAATGTAAAACAAGTATTAGATGCGAAAGGTTTAGCATGTCCAATGCCGATTGTAAGAACGAAGAGAGCGATGGATGCTTTACAATCTGGAGAAGTGTTAGAAGTACATGTAACGGATAAAGGATCAGTAAAAGATATTCCAGCATGGTCAAAAACAGGCGGTCATGAAATAGTAAAGCATAATATAGAAGACGATGTGCTGAAGTTTTGGATTAAGAAGGCGTAGTGAAGAACTAGTTTTGTAAAGGCGGAGAGGTTGTTTATATGAATACAATATTAAGTACGCTTTTCATTGTAATTGCTGCATGGCTTGTTATTTCACGTTTTTTACCGGTGAAAGGTGTTCAAAATATAAATGGAAAAGAATTAAAGAGTATATTGGGGAAAAAGGGAAAACAATTTATCGATGTTCGTACAGTTGGAGAATATAGAGGAAATCATATGAAAGGATTTCAGAATATCCCACTAAATGAGTTAGCTAGTAAAGTAAATCAGTTAGATAAAAATAAGGAAGTAATTGTTATTTGTCAGAGTGGGATGAGAAGTAAGCAAGCAGCAAAAGTATTAAAGAAATTAGGATTTCAGCGCATTATAAATGTTTCAGGCGGTATGAACGTTTTGTAAGGGGAAAAGTAGCATTAGGTGTAGCTAGATAATTTGAGCCTTTTTACAAATTTTAAAATACCCCTATAGGTAATTAGGAGGAGAACAACATGGAACAACAGAAGAAAACAACAATCGTTTTATTTAGCGGAGATTATGATAAAGCAATGGCTGCTTATATTATTGCAAATGGTTCAGCGGCGTACGATCATGAAGTGACTATTTTTCATACTTTCTGGGGTTTAAATGCTCTTAGGAAGGATGAGCATGTGAAAGTAAAGAAAACATTTATAGAGAAAGTGTTTGGAAAAATGATGCCGCGCGGCGCTGATAAGATGGGATTATCAAAAATGAATTTTGCCGGTATGGGACCAAAGATGATTAAAGGTATTATGAAAAAACATAATGCGATGCCTTTACCAGATTTAATCGATTTGGCGAAAGAACAGGGAATTAAACTTGTAGCTTGTCAAATGACAGTAGATTTATTAGGGTTAAAAGAGGAAGAGATTATGGATGGGGTAGAGTTTGCAGGAGTAGGAGCTTATTTAGCAGATGCTTCGGATGGGAATGTAAACTTATTCATTTAATTCACCTTCTTTTTAGAAGGGAGGGGATGTAAGATGAGCTTAGTCGTATTACTTTTTATAATTGGGTTTATAGGATCGTTTATATCAGGAATGGTTGGAATTGGCGGTGCAATTATTAATTATCCGATGATCTTATACATTCCGGTATTGCTAGGATTTGCTGGATATACATCACATGAAGTGAGTGGTATTACAGCGATTCAAGTATTCTTTGCAACTTTTGCAGGCGCGTGGGCGTATAGGAAAAGTAACGATATGGATAAAACTTTAGTTGTGTATATGGGAGCTAGTATATTAATAGGAAGCTTTGTAGGTAGCTTTAGTGCGAATCTATTAAATGAGCATGCTGTAAATGTTGTTTATACAATATTAGCTACTATCGCGGCTATTATGATGTTTATACCGAAGCGAAGCGATCGTAAGGGATCAGAGGGAATTATGTACAATAAGTGGCTCGCTAGTTTACTAGCGTTTATTGTAGGAAGTGTTTCCGGCATTATTGGGGCTGGTGGTGCATTTCTTTTAGTACCGATTATGCTAGTTGTTTTAAAACTACCGATACGTACAACAATAGCAACATCTATCGCTATTACTTTTATTTCCTCGATAGGAATTACTACTGGGAAAGTGATTACTGGACAAATAGTTGTTATTCCGGCTCTTATCGTTGCGATAGCAAGTTTATTTGCCGCTCCTCTTGGAGTGAGAGTAGGGAAGAGAGTGAATCAAAAAGTTTTGCAATACGTATTGTCTATTTTAATTGTAGGAACTGCGATAAAGATGTGGATCGATATGATATTGAAGTAAAAGGATGGTGCTGCTTGCAGCCCATCCTTTTATTTTATGCCCAAATAACTTTCATTAAGTTCTTATATTCATCGTTTGCCAGTTTATATAGCATTCTCGTATGTTCAAAGACAAGTGCGGGATTAAAGTTTGGTTCTGAGAATGCAAGAGATGTTGAAATATCAATTGCATTTTGTTTGTTTAGCGTGAATTTTGCAAATCGATAAGATGTGTTTAATTCATTGATGACATGTAAAATATCATTTGTTGATGTTGAATCAGGTACAAGAGCAACATTGAAGCAGTATATATCCACAGCAGGATGTTCGCTTTGGAAAGCAGCGATAAGTTGAATTTTTGCGCCAGCTTCTGTTTCTAATCCTACTGAAAAATGTACCGAACCATCATTTTCATCTATATTTTCTTCCATGTATATATCGTTTGATTTTAAGTACTCTTTAAAATCTGAAATGTTATGTTTTACTGCAGCTTTCATATGTGTGAGCCCCCTGATAATTGGAATAGATTACTATTATTTATTATAATTTAAAAATATTAAAAAAGATAGTTGGAAAGTTCTGATTTTTTTGTTTTGAGAGCATTAAAAAGAAGCAGTGCTCTACCTCCATAGAGCACTGCTTCACTTTATTCATTGTTATTAGACGATGTTTCTGTATCTTCACTGTTATTCTTATTTTGAGTTTCATCGTTACTTGATTCGCGTTCACTCGTATTTTCAGACGTAGATTCTTTTGTTTTCTCTGAGCTTGTTTTTTTCGAATCAGAATCAGATTTTGTATAGGCAGGTAGTCCAAGGTGACTACGAAGTTCGTTTGTAACATTAGCTAATTCTTTTTTATCTGGATTGTAGTAGTAAGTTCGGCCACCACCAGCTGACTTACTACATGTATCATCACCTTTTGCCATGTAACAATCTTCACCTTGAAGTTGTAATTTCTCAATTTCCGAATCCGATCCATATTTATAGAATGAAAGCATGTCATCGAATGTTAAGTTTGTAACGAATTGTCCGTTAATATCATCAATGATGTTTCCGACTTTTGTTACAGACCCAGCGCTTGTTAGTTTCTTTAAAATTGCTTCAATAACAAGTTGCTGACGTTGTCCACGCATTGCATCACTATCAATGTGCCTTGTTCTGGCAAGAGCAAGAGCTTCTTCACTATTTAATTTTTGAACACCTTTTTTTAGGTGAATTGCATCGGCGTTATCATTACTATCTTGTTCAGTAAACTCAACTGGTACGTCAACTTCAATGCCGCCTAAATCATCAACGATTTTCATGAATGATTTAAAGTTGAATTTTACAAAGTAATCGACGGGAACATTCATTAATTTTTCAACTGCATCAATACTAGCTTGTGGTCCACCATCTTTTCCGTTTTTGGTAGCACCGAATGCATGAGCGTGTGTAATTTTATCTTTTTTCTTTTCTACTGGAATATAAGTATATGTGTCACGTGGAATACTTAATAGCTTTACAGTTTTGCTATCTTTATTAAACGTTGCAAGTAATAGTGCATCCGTTCTTATAGCTTCACCATATTCTTTTCCGCGGACATCGCTTTCATCAACGCCCATTATTAAGACAGAGACGTTATTTGTAATAGGTTTTACAGCTTTAGCGCGTAAATCAGACTTATCACCGCGTGCTAAATCGTGAGCGGCGTTTCGAACAGCAGAAGATGCTTTATTTACTAAAAACCATGTATAACCGCCACCTATTATTAAAACTAATAGAATAACGCTTATAATAATTTTTGCTTTTTTCTTACTATTTTTCGGTTTACTTCGTGTA
Source organism: Bacillus cereus group sp. BfR-BA-01331 (assembly GCF_022663915.1). Classification (NCBI taxonomy): domain Bacteria; kingdom Bacillati; phylum Bacillota; class Bacilli; order Caryophanales; family Bacillaceae; genus Bacillus; species Bacillus cereus group sp. BfR-BA-01331. Next base: position 276,954 of record NZ_JAKUGJ010000006.1, on the reverse strand, counting down.
TTTTCTTGTAAAGATGGGTTTTGCTCCATTTCTTGTACTCCTTCATTTGGATTGAAATACGACACTCATATCCACTTATTATAATGAAATTTAGCGAAAAAAAACATTACAAATCATTTACATTTCGTAAAAATTCAATTTATTTATAAAAAGTTAGATTTTCTATATTTTATTTTAAAGATGTAGAACAAGTATAATGTGTTTTAGTAGAAATGAAAATATGTAATGTGAGAAAGTGATAGAGAAGTAAGATTTGTTGAAATATAGCCAAGAAGATGTGATTAGCTGTATATGTACTTCTTATATAATAAAGAAAGATTTTACGGATGAAGGAGAGAGCGTAATGAATCATACATCATTCCGAGCAATGGTCGTGAAAGAAAAGGAAAATAATCAATTTGAAAGAACCTTTGTTGAGAGAGAAGTAAATAGTTTACCTGAAGGAGACGTAGTAATACGTGTTCATTATTCTTCATTAAATTATAAAGATGCCCTTTCAGCTACTGGTAATAAAGGTGTAACGAGAACATACCCTCATACACCAGGTATCGATGCAGCGGGAGAGGTAGTTAGTAGTGAAAATAACGCCTTTCAGGAAGGCGATCAAGTTATTGTAACTGGATATGATTTAGGTATGAATACTTCTGGTGGTTTCGGAGAATATATTCGCGTGCCATCATCTTGGGTTGTGCCTTTACCAAAAGAAATGTCTTTGAAGGAAAGTATGATGTACGGGACAGCCGGTTTTACAGCTGCCTTATCGGTATATAAGCTCATTAGAGCGGGAATTACGCCTAGTATGGGAGATGTTTTAGTAACGGGTGCTACGGGCGGAGTAGGCAGTGTAGCAGTGAGCATTTTAGCGAAGCTAGGATATAACGTAGTAGGATCAACTGGGAAAATGGAAGAGGAACAGATGCTGCTACGTTTAGGTGCAAAAAAGATGATTCATCGCGCGGAGTTGAGTGATGAATCAGGAAGACCGATGCTTAAAGGAATATACGCTGGGGTTGTCGATACTGTAGGCGGGAACATGTTAGAAAGTTCTTTAAAGGTAGTTAAGTATGGAGGCTGTGTAACAACGTGTGGTAATGTAGCAGGGCATGAATTAAATACAACTGTATACCCATTCATATTACGAGGGATTAGCCTTTTAGGAATAGATTCAGTTCAATGTCCAGTAGATGTGAGAAGAGACGTGTGGGCATTGCTAGCAGGTGAGTGGAAAAATTCAGAGCTATTATCTTATACAGAAGAATGTACATTAAAAGAATTAGATGAGAAGTTTGCACTTATACTGCAAGGAAAGTTAAAAGGAAGAACGGTTGTAAAGATGAAATGAAAAAAGAGACGCTTAAATTAGCGTCTCTTTCCTATTATAATGATTGTTTTAAATTTACTTTTCCTTGTTCACCTAAAACACCATCAGCGATATTTACAGCGTGATCACCGATACGCTCTAAGTTACTTACCATATCAACGTAGATGATGCTTGCATCACCTGAACAGCTACGTTCGTTCAGACGTAACACATGGCGTTTACGTAAAACACGTTCCATTTGGTCAATTTTACGTTCTTTTGCAATAACAGTTTGAGCTAGTTCAGTGTCAAAGTTTGTTAAAGCATTGATTGCATCTTGTAATGTTGAAATTGTTAATTCAAGCATTTCATTTAATTCAGCTAGTGCTTCATCTGATAGTGAAACGCGGTTTGAAATTTGGAAATCTACAAGTTCTACAAGGTTTTCTACATGATCACCGACACGTTCAATATCTCCAACAACACCTGCTAAAACTGAATGTTTCTCAGAGTCTGTTGGTGAAAGTGGTTTTTCTGATAGTAAAACTAAATACTCAATAATTTTTTTATCTAAATTATTAATAGCTCCTTCTAATTGAGTAGCCATGTCAGCATGTTTTTTATCTTGTGTATTTAAAAATTGGTTTGCTTCTTTTAATCCATGTAATGAAAACTCAGCCATACGAATGATTTCTTTTTGAGCTTCTGTTAAAGCGATAGCTGGAGATTGCTCAATAAAGATTGGATTTAAATGTTGCGGTTTGAAGTTAATAGATGCATCTTCACCACGAATAATTTTTGTTACAATCCAGGCTAATAATGCAATGAATGGGAACTGAATGATTGTATTCGTTACGTTAAATGTTCCATGTGCAAATGCAATTGTCATTTCTGGATTTAAATTTAATGACGTTTGGAAATATTGAATTAAACTTGTAAATGGTATTAATATAATCGTAAAGATAATGGTACCGATAATATTAAAGATAACGTGAACTAATGCTGCACGTCTTGCTGCAATTGAAGTACCGATTGCTGCTAATACGGCTGTAATTGTTGTACCGATGTTATCACCGAATAATACAGGAAGAGCAGCTTGTAAATCAATAGCACCCTGGCCGAATAGTTCTTGTAAAATACCGATTGTTGCGCTTGAGCTTTGTACAATTAAAGTGAACACTGTACCGACAATAATTCCTAAAATTGGATTATCACTCATGCTAACCATTAACTCTTGGAATGACTCTAAAGAACGAAGAGGTTTCATACCTGCGCTCATTAATTCTAAACCGAAGAATAACATACCAAAACCGAATACAACTTGACCTACAGAATGTACTTTTTTATTTTTAAAGAAGAATAGTAAAATCGCTCCAACTGCCATAATTGGGAGAGCGTATTCTCCGATTTTAATCCCGATAATAAATGCAGTAACTGTCGTACCGATGTTCGCACCCATAATAACACCAATTGCTTGTCTTAATGTCATAAATCCAGCACTTACAAGTCCGACTGTTAAAGCGGTTGTTCCTGAGCTTGATTGAATTAATACTGTAACTAACATACCTGCTAGTACGCCCATGAGAGGGTTTGTTGTAAAACGATCTAGAATATCGCGAAGACGATCTCCAGCTGCTTGTTGCAGTCCATCGCCCATGTATTTAATCCCGAATAAGAAAATACCTAATCCACCAATGAACTGGAAGATCATATCTTGAATATTGTATTCCACGCATTCCACTCCTTAAATTTCATGTACGATGTAATTATTAACTAAACCTTGAGGCACTGTAAACGGTTTATCAGTAAAATTTACACTAAATTTACAAAGGGATAAAAAGTTTACAAATCTTTAAAGAAACACCTGGATTTAATTGGTTTTTTAGATGATATATCTGATCGGTTTGTAAAGAAGTCACATTTATCACACTATTTGCGGATAGTAAAAATAGGAGAGGTAAACTATCCAAATTGGATGCGCTAAGTAAAGTGTCACCTTATTTATAATAATGGTTCTTTGTATATTTTTTGATTAAAGTTAGAAAAATATGTAGGGGAAATGGGGAGGTTTGAAATGAATATATTAAATGAAAAAAGCAGTGTGATTTTTTTAGGAATCCACTACTTTTTTCAATGTGTATACATGATTTTTTGGTCTAAGTACTTCGAAAAAGAACCAATTAGCATTACCCAACGGCTTTTTCTTTTGTTTTATCCCCCTGTTTTTGCTTCCGTAAGCTTGTGATGTAAATGAAAAGAAAAGCGATAAGTAATAGAGAGGAATATCGATATACAGTTGCATAGTTGGTAAAGTGTGCAATGAATCCAAAAATAATCGCTCCAGCACCAATTCCAAGATCAAATGCTGAGAAGAATGTTGCTGTTGCTACTCCTCTCCGGTGCGGTGCTACTCGGTCAATCATCCATGCTTGTAGTGCTGGTTGAATTGCTCCGAAACCACTTCCGTAGCACGCTGCGGCAATAATTAAGCTCGGAATTGTAGTTGTATACGACAGCAAGATAATACCTGTAAACGTAATAATAACTCCTGGAATGATGACGAATGTATGGCCTTTCGTATCATATAATCTTCCAGAAAACGGACGAGTTACAGCGATTGCAAGTGCGTTAAATAAAAAGAAGAGACTAATATCAGCAATCCCGACTTCTGTAGCAAATAATGTGATAAAGCTCCCAATTCCCCCGTACATTAATGTAATACATAATATTAATAGTGAAGGAAGTAAAGCTTTACGCTCAATAAATCCATCGAGAAAGGTACCAGATGTTTGCTGTGGTGGTTGCGGCGATTTTTTGATTTGAAGTAGTTTCGTTAATATTAATGAAACTATTGTGCATGAAAGTGCGCATAAAAAAAGAATCGTGAAGTTATATGCTTGCATAAGCCAAAGTCCGATAAGCGGACCGAGCGCCATGGCGATAGTTCCAGAAAGACCGAAGTATCCCATGCCTTCTCCGCGGCGAGCTTGCGGAATTAAATCTGAAACGACAGTTCCGTATGTAGTCGTTGTAATACCAAAACCAGCTCCGTGTAAAATTCGAACGGCAAGCAATAGAAAAACGGTTGAAGCGAAAAGATAACTGCCCATAGCGAGTAAACAAATAGCGGTACCAATCATTAAAATGATTTTTTTGTTGAATTTCTGCAAGGCATTTCCAGTTAGCGGCCTAATAAAAAGTGCTGCAACGGTAAACATGCCGACAACGAATCCGATATTTGAACTTGTGCCCCCAATTTCTTTCACATAAACAGGTAAAGTTGGAATTAACATTTGAAATCCTAAAAACATACATAAGTTTGCTAGAATTAGCGCAATAAACTCTTTTGTCCATAACGGTTCTCGTTTTACGAGTACTGCCTCTCCCATATATTCATCCCCTATATAAATTTTTTCCTGCTATTTGTGGGCAGTAAAACTCCCACCTCAAAATCCGGCTGGAGCAAAGAAGTTAGGTGGGAGCCCTGCTGCCCGTAAACGCCCGATTGGTGAAGGCTAATAATCAGTGGGGGATGAACAAAACCCCACACTGATCAAAGTTTCACTTTATCTCTGTTCTTTCGAGTATATGTATTGGTCAATGTAACAGTCAAGGAAGGTGTCTTGAAAGCGGATAACAATTTTAAGTTGAAAAACTGACAAATTTGTGTAAATGCTACACAACTATGAAAAAAAGATGTAAAGTATAGATGTATAGACTTGTAGTTGTTATGAATGATAGAAATTGTTTTTTCTTTAAAGAAAGCGGATTCAAAAAAGTAGTGGATGAGAAGGGGATATATACTTTTGCACTACATATATTTGAAAAGGTTTACAAAACAATGAAGAAAGAGGCGTGTACATATGAGACGATTAGGTATTTCTATTTATCCAGAGCATTCGACAGTAGAGAAAGATAAAGAGTATGTAACATTAGCGAGTAAATACGGATTTACACGTGTATTCACATGTTTATTATCTGTAGATGGCGAGAAAGAGACAATTATAGAAGAGTTTAAAGAAACGATCTCTCATGCAAATGCATTAGGGTTCCAAGTATTAGTTGATATTAGTCCGTCTGTCTTTACACAATTAGGTATTTCATATAATGATTTATCGTTCTTCCATGAGTTAGGAGCGTACGGTATTCGTTTAGATGTTGGATTCTCTGGTTTAGAAGAATCGATTATGACTTACAATCCATATGGCTTAAAAATTGAGATTAATATGAGTAACGGTACGAAGTATGTAGATAACATTATGAGTCATAGACCAAATCGTGAAAATTTAATTGGTTGCCATAATTTTTATCCACATCGTTATTCAGGATTATCATACGATCATTTCATTAAATGCTCGAAACAATTTAAAGATTACGGTATGAGAACGGCTGCTTTTATTTCATCATTTGATGCAACATACGGACCTTGGCCAGTAACAGAAGGGTTATGTACGTTAGAGCAGCATCGCGAATTACCGATGACAACACAGGCGAAGCATTTGTTTGCAACAGAATTAATTGATGATGTTATTATTGCGAATGCTTATGCTTCAGAAGAAGAATTACAAGCACTAGGTGCGTTAAATAAAGAGAAACAAACATTTGATATAGAACTATACGATACAACAACAGATTTAGAAAGAATTATCGTATTAGAAGAACCTCATTTTTATCGCGGGGATGTATCTGAATATATGATTCGTTCTACACAAAGTCGTGTGAAATATAAAAAGGAAGAGTTTAAACCGCATAATACGCGTGAAATTAAGCGTGGCGATCTTTTAATTGATAATGAGCAATATGGCCAATATAAAGGTGAATTGCAAATTGCTTTAAAAGATATGGTGAATACAGGAAAAACAAATGTAGTTGGCCGAATTATAGAGGAAGAAATCTTCTTATTAGATTATTTACAAGCTTGGGATAAGTTTGGATTTACGCTAAAGAAATAATGAACGCGGGATAAAAGGGAAAAAACTACTGATTTCAGTGGCTTTTTCCCTTTTATATAAAGAGCGAGAGGAAGAGCTATGACAAAAGTGCATCAGCGATTAATTTCCATTTTAGAGGAGTTTTTAGAAGAGAAATCGATGCTAAATCGAGCTTTTTTAGCGAGCCGTTTACACGTATCAACGAAGACGATTCAAAAGGATATAAAATTATTAAATGATATATTGGAAGAACACGGAGCGAAAATTGAATCACAAAGAGGGAATGGGTACGAACTAGAAATTATACAAACTAAGAAGTTTGAAGATTTTTGCGTAAATGTATTTCAAAAACAGACAGAAAAGATTCCAACTTCTTATGAAGAAAGAGTAGCTTATATTTTACACCGTATTTTAACGACAGATGGGTATGTGAAGCTTTCACAGCTAGCGGAAGAGATTTATGTGAGTAAATCTACTGTAAATTTAATTATGAAAGATGTTACAGATATTTGTAGTCGCTATGAGTTACAAATTGAAAAAAGACCATATTATGGTATACGTATTGTAGGAGAAGAATTTAATATTCGTTCTTGTTTATCACAATATGGTTTACCGCGGTATGAACATACTCCGTTTCATGAGAACTATGAGCAGACGGACACATATTTATCGTTACCCCATATTTCTCTCATCCGCTCAGTTATATTAAAGTATATCGAGGGAGGGACGATATATTTATCAGATATAGAAATTGATAATTTATCAATTCATATTGCGATTGCTTTAAAGAGATGCAGGGATGATCATTACATTCAAGCACTGCATGTAGAGGAATCTGAACTTATAATAAAGAAAGAATATAAAATTGCGAAACAGATTTTAGGGAATTTAGGGGAAGAGCTAAAACTTCAATTTCCAGAAGAAGAAATTTTATATGTGACGATGCATTTATTAAGTATGGCTGTTACAGCAAGAGATCGCTATGAAAATGTGGAAGAGCTATTAGGGAAAGACGTATATGCATTCATGCAGCATATTCTTTTCAAAGTAGCGGAAGAACGGAATCTTACTTTTTATTATGATGAAGAATTATTATTTGGTTTTGGTGTTCATTTAAAAACGTTATTAAATCGTTTGAAATATAAGTTAAATACGAGAAATCCTCTTTTGGCAGAAGTGAAAAAGAATTATCCATATGCCTTTGAAATTGCGGTTCTTGTTGGAGACATAATTGGTGAATATACGGGTGAGTCGATTCCAGAAAGTGAAATTGGTTATATTGCTATTCACTTCGGCGGAGCGATGAGTCGTTTGCAAGAAAAGAATCAAAAGAAAAGATGTTTATTAGTTTGTGCGACTGGCCAAGGGAGTGCACAGCTATTGAAATATAAAATTCTATCACAGTTCCGAGATAAACTAGAGATTGTAGGTATTACAGGGTACTATCAATTGAAAGTGGAAGATCTTTATAAAGATAAAATAGATTGTATTATTAGTACGATTCATATACCGAGTGGTTTGCCTGTGCCAGTTATAAAGGTAAACTCAATATTTGATGATAAAGAGATTAAATCGATTGGTCAGCAGTTATTTACGCATGTAAATAGTAGTGTGCAGCAATATATTAAGGAAGATTTGATCTTCTTAAATCGTAGTGCTTCTACAAAAGAAGAGGTTATCCAGTTTTTATGTGAGAAAGCTGCTGAGAAAAACTATGTACCCGCAAACTTTTATGCTTCTGTTATGGAGAGAGAGAACACATCTCCTACAGCGGTTGGAAATTTAGTGGCAATTCCGCATCCGATGCAGTTATTAAGTGAGAAAACATTTTTGATGTTTTGTACACTCGATAAGGCGATTGACTGGGGAGATAAAAAAGTACAAGTTATTATTTTATTTAGTGTGAAGCGCAATAATAATGAAGATTTACAAAAGCTTTATGATTTTTTATATGATATTATGTCTAATCAAACTATAATAGAAAAATTGCATCAGGCTCAAGCTGTTGATGATTTTCAAGAAATCTTACTATCATTATGAAAAAGTATATTAAAACTTCCGTTACACAACGGAAGTTTTTTATGTTTAATTGTATGCGTTTTCATAATAAGATAAAAATATAGAAAAAACATAACTTGGGGGAATTTTAAATGACTGATATGCAAACTCCATTTGCGTTAATTTTACATGGTGGCAACGCGAGAAGCGCGGCGCTTGAAGCAATTGCTTTTGCAAGACAAGGAGATTTTGAGAATGCGAGTGAAAAGATGACACTTGCTAGTGAGGAAATATCATCCGCTCATCGTATTCAAACGGATTTAATTCAAGAAGAAGCAAGAGGAAATCATGCAGAAATAAGTTTATTATTAGTGCATGCACAAGATCATTTAATGAATGCCATTACAGTGAAAGAACTTGCTGAAGAATTTATTACTCTTCATAAACGGGTGGAAGAGAAAGTGACAGTATAAGATGTACATTTTATTATGTTGCGCGGCAGGTATGTCAACGAGTATGGTTGTAAGAAAAATGCAAGAAGAGGCAAAGAAACAAGGGAAGGATTATAAAATTAAAGCAGTTGATTCAGAACTTGTGAAACTGGAAATAAAAAATGCTGATGTTGTTTTAATTGGACCACAGGTGAAGTATTTGTTTCCAGCAGTAGAGTTTCTTGCGAAATCATACGATATACCAGTTGCAATTATAGAACAACGAGATTATGGCATGTGTGATGGTTTGAAAGTACTTAAGCAAGCTGAACAATTAGTTTTAGCGTAATTATATTTTTTTAAATATAAACATTATAATGTTATAACTTTTGAATTTCGCCACATTGAATATAGGGAGGGTTATCGATGAATGGTTTTATGAGTTTTATGGAACAGAAGATTATGCCGACAACGCAAAAGATTGCGGGGCAACGACATTTATTAGCAATTCGAAATGGAGTTATTTCTACATTACCGTTAACGATTGTCGGGTCATTTTTCGTTATCTTTTTAAACTTACCAATTGATGCATATATGGAGTGGATTGCACCGTTTCGCCATATTTTAGATATTCCATTCCGATTTACAGTAGGATTAATGGCATTATACGCAGCGTTTGGGGTAGGGGCTTCACTCGCGAACTTTTATCAGCTCAATCAATTAAGTGCAGGATTATTATCTGTACTCGCCTTTTTACTAGCATCAGTTGAACCAATTCAAATAACAAAAGCTGTACCAGGTGTTATTGATGCAGGTAGATATATTTCAGTAGGAACATTAAGTGCAACTTCTTTATTCGGAGCAATTGTTACAGCATTAATTGCAGTAGAAATTTATCACTTTATGATTAAGCATAATATTTCGATTAAATTACCAGATAGTGTACCACCAGCAGTTGCAAACTCGTTTGCAGCATTAATTCCAACTTTAGTAGTTATTCTTTTATTCTGGGGGATTCGTTACGGTTTAAAATTTGATGTAAACACAACAATCACATATTTAATCGCACCATTAAAATCAGTATTAGTAGGAAATAATTTATTCGGCGGTTTATTAACAGTATTCTTAATCGTGTTCTTCTGGTCGTTCGGTATACATGGCCCAGCGATTTTAGGACCAATCATTCGTCCGATGTGGGATTCAGCAATTCTTGAAAATATGGAAGTATTTACGGCTACAGGAAATGCGCATCAGTTACCAAACTTATTTACAGAGCAATTTATTCAATGGTTCGTATGGATCGGTGGATCAGGCTCAACGTTAGCTTTAGTTATTATGTTTATGTTCTCTAAATCTAAGTTCTTAAAAGAGTTAGGTAGATTATCATTCGTACCAGGATTATTCAATATTAACGAACCAATTATTTTCGGGGCACCAATTGTAATGAACCCGATCTTAATTATTCCATTCGTTATTACACCGTTAGTTACAACGACGGTATCATATTTCGCAGTTGTTTCAGGTATGATTCCGCTCATGATGGCGAAGCTGCCATTTACGATGTTAGCGCCAATTGCAGCGATTATTAGTACGGACTGGACAATTATGGCCGGTGTACTTGTACTTGTTAACTTTGTTATCTCATTCGTTATTTACTATCCATTCTTCAAAATGTATGAGAAACAACAATTAGCAGGAGAGGAGAAAACAGAATGCTCGGAGCAATTATCATCTTAATTACATTCGTGGCGGGGCAGTGTATTGCACATTATTCAAAGTGGGTACAAAGTAAATCGCTATTAGTTTTACTACTTGTGTCGATATTATTTATTGGATGTTCAATGGGAGCTTATGTGGCATTTAGTTTAGAATCACCGTACTTTATCATCGTACCAACGATTTTATGTGCAACATGTTTATCTGCAAAATATAGATTTACGAGCATGGCATTAATACAACGTGTGAAGGAGATGCAAAAGCATGGAGCGTAAATTAGGAATTTCACTTTATCCAGAGCATTCAACGAAAGAACAAGATATGGCATACATTTCGGCAGCGGCACGCCACGGTTTTTCAAGAATATTCACATGTTTACTGTCTGTTAATCGTCCAAAAGAGGAAATTGTAGCTGAATTTAAAGAAATTATTAATCATGCAAAAGATAACAATATGGAAGTTATTTTAGATGTAGCTCCGGCTGTATTCGATCAACTTGATATTAGTTATAGTGATCTATCATTCTTTGCAGAGTTAGGTGCAGATGGTATTCGTTTAGATGTAGGTTTTGACGGATTAACAGAAGCGAAAATGACGAATAATCCGTACGACTTAAAAATTGAGCTAAACGTAAGTAATGATATTGCATACTTAGAAAATATTCTTTCACATCAGGCGAATAAATCAGCTTTAATTGGTTGTCATAACTTCTATCCGCAAAAATTTACTGGTCTTCCGTATGATTATTTCATTCGCTGTAGTGAACGCTTTAAAAAGCATGGTATTCGCACGGCAGCCTTTATTACATCACATGCAGCTGAAATCGGTCCATGGGATATTAATGACGGATTATGTACGTTAGAACAACATCGTAACTTATCGATTGAAGTACAAGCGAAACATCTATGGGCAACAGGGCTTATTGATGATGTTATTATCGGAAATGCTTATGCGAGTGAAGAAGAGTTAGAGAAACTAGGAAACTTAAATCGTTACATGTTACAGCTAAAGGTACAATTTGTAGACGAAGCGACTGAAGTAGAGAAGAGAGCGACACTGCAAGAATTACACGTAAGACGCGGTGACATAACAGAGTATATGGTACGTTCTACAGAAGTACGTAAAAAGTACAAAGACTATGACTTCCCAGTGCGCGAAAGTGTACGACAGAAAAGAGGGCAAGTTGTAATTGGTAATAACTTATTCGGAAAGTATAAAGGTGAACTACAAATCATCTTGAAAGAAATGCCAATAGATGAACGGAAAAATATTGTCGGTACAATTGCAGAAGAAGAGTTATTCTTACTAGATTATGTAGGAGCTTGGACACAGTTTACTTGTGTGGAATAGGGAAGGGAGGAGAGGATGCTATGGCATCCTCTTTTTTCTGTTGAAATAGTAATCTATCGTATATAGAATGCAAAGAGATAGATTTAATTTGGACGGGAGAGAAGGAGATGGAAGAGTATATAGATGATTTATTAAGGCGAATGGCCGATGAAGAGACAGATATATGGCATCGTGCATATGATGAAGCAAAAGAGCTATATGACCTATTAACTTTTCCTTATTTACAGGAGAAGTTAATAAAAGCAAAAAAGGTATCTATGAAGAAAGATATTTATTATTTAATGACGAAACTCGCTATAAATACGAAAGAAATCTGTATTGCTGATTACCTTATAGATCGTTTGGAATGTGAAGAAAGTCCGACTCTGTTAAGTGAAATGCTTAGTAATATTTATCAGTTACCAGAAGTAAGTAATACCAATAAAATTATTCCTTATATTTATCATAAAAACGATGGAGCTCGTTCTTGGGCTATTTCTTCCTTAAAGTTATATAAATCATTAGAAGCGGAAAGTGCTTTACTAAAGTTACTAGCTACTGAAGAAAATAAGGGTGAGATTACAAATATTTGTTATACTTTGCTTGAGATTGGAACAAATCAATCGATTCTTCCATTAACAAAGCTTTTATATAGGGATAGTGCTTATGTTCGTTCAACCGTTATTGAAGTGTTAGCAAAAATAGGGGGAGTGGACTTACAAATAGTTTATATTGAAGCTTTAAAGGATAGAAATATTATGGTGAAATACGAGGCCATTCGAGCTATTTATGCATATGGAGATGAGATGGCGATTAAGCCAATTTGTGAACGTGTGAATAAGATTGTTTCTAGAAGGCGTAAAAATGAAGTAGTACCTACCGATGAATCAGAGATTGTTATTGCTCTTCGTTTCTTACATAAGTTTGCTGATCAAGAAGAAGTTTTAAAGACGTTTGATAAAGTATATAAAAAACGAGGGAACTTGTTTATGTCAGAGAGAAAGTGGCTTCGAGATAATATTAGTTACTTTCAAGAGAAAGAAAGAATGTAAGAATCATAAAAAAAGAGTCAGCCTCAATAATGAGACTAACTCTTTTTTTATAATTAGTTTAAAATTTTCACTGTAACTGTTTGGCGTCCCCAGTTACTTGATGTACCTTTATCTGGCATTAAAACGTCAATTTTATTTCCTTTAATAGCTCCACCAGTATCACCAGCGATTGCTACTCCGTAACCTTCAACCCATACTTTTGAACCTAATGGAATTACACTTGGATCAACTGCAATTAGTTTCATGTTTGGATTAGCTGTTAAGTTATGGCCCATAGCTGATTTTACTTGATCTCCGGCTTTGTAACCATTTTCAAGTGGATCTGCTGTGTAAGCTGTTGCTACAACTCTTAATTCACGAGAAGAAGATGGTGCACTTGTTTCAGTTTCTTTCGCAACAGGTTGTTGTGTAGCTGGTTTTTGAGCTTTAGCCGCTTCACGAACTTTAGCTGCTTCACGAGCTTCAGCTGCCTCTTGAGCTTTAGCCGCCGCTTCACGAGCTTCAGCTGCTTCTTGAGCTTTAGCCGCTTCACGAGCTTTAGCTGCCTCTTGAGCCTTAGCTTCTGCTTGAGCTTCAGCTGCTTCTTGAGCTTTAGCTGCTTCACGAGCTTTAGCTGCTTCTTGAGCCTTAGCTTCTGCTTGAGCTTTAGCTGCTTCAGTTGCTTCTTGAGCTTTAGCTGCTTCACGAGCTTTAGCCGCTTCTTGAGCCTTAGCTTCTGCTTGAGCTTCAGCTGCTTCACGAGCTTTAGTTGCTTCTTGAGCCTTAGCTTTTGCTTGAGTTTCAGCTACTTCCCCGGCTTTAACTGCTTCACGAACTTTAGCTGTATCTTGAACGTTAGTTACTTTTTCAGCTTTAACTACTGGCTGAACTTTAACTGGTGCTTTTCCTGTTAAGTAAGGAATGTGTACATAAGCTGTTTGGCCGTTATATTCAAATTGGATCCAATCATTTTGTACTTGGTGTGTTGTTTCGATTACATCATCTTTTTTCAATTTACCAAGAATCGCTGAATCTGTATTCGCTCCAGCACGTACGTTTAATACGTTTGCTGTTACGTAGTAAGTATCTTTTGTGTAGTCAGCGCTTATGAAAGCCTCTTTACCACTATTTAATTTAACTTTTGACCAGCCGTTTTCTGTATGTAAAACGTTAACTTTATATCCATCTAATAACTTTCCGACAACTTGTGATTCAGTAGTTGGGTTTTCTCGTACATTTAGTACATCAGTCGTTACGATTGTTTCTGCTTTAGCAGATGTTGTGAAAATCCCAAGACCAAAAACCGCTGCTGTTGCTATACCCATAAATTTTTTCATAATAGCCTCCATTGCATTTGTTTTCGTTGACCTCATTATAGCAACCATTATTTTCTTATTTGCGGAAAACACAAAACTACAAAGCATTCGTAACGAGGCATTAATATTCTGTAATAATTCCATTAATATCCTGATAGCGTTTTCTTTGCGTTTTTTAGGGGATTAGAACATAAGAATCATAAAATCAATACAATTTTAATTGCTAATAGATTAATAATGTATCAGTGATGTTACGTAAATGTTTCTGTAACATTACAAAAAAGGGATATTTAACTATTTGAATCGTAATGTAGTTATGAAAATATAATCTTCTTGTGTGTGAAGTCGTATATATAGGGGGGATTTTAATGAAATAGAGATATAATTGTTACAAAGTAAATTGTAGTATGGAAAAAATTACGCCTTGAATTTGTGTTATTACATATTATTTTTGCAATAATAGGATTGCTTGATAGCTTTCGCGAGAAATGAAAGTTTAAATGATAAAAAGATATTCGTAACATGAAACATATATAATAGAAGAAACATGATTTAGAGGGACGATATCGTTATGAATTGGTTCACGAATTGCAGTAGAATTATCCCGCTATTTGTGGGCAGTAAAATCCCCACTGATTATAGTTTCACTTTATATAATAGAAGTTAGAGGTTCTTATTTTTGTCAAAACGTCGATGAAATTACATTTGCCTTCAACAAAATAAAAAACGTAGGAGTGTAAACTCCTACGTTTTTTTATTTACTCATATCGTAAACATTCAATTGGATCAAGTTTAGCAGCTTTGTTTGCTGGTAGTAAACCGAATGCAATACCGATTAGCATTGAGATACCTACTGAAAGAAGTCCAAGTTCTTTTGAGATAACGAGTGGCCATCCGGCAAAGATTGAGACGATCCAAGCGAAGAAAATACCGAGCATGAATCCGATGAAACCACCGAGTCCTGTTAAAATACAAGATTCAATTAAGAATTGTGTTAATACTTTACCGCGCGTTGCACCAAGTGCTTTACGAATACCGATCTCACGTGTACGTTCTGTTACAGATACAAGCATGATGTTCATTACACCGATACCACCAACAAGTAAGGAGATAGCGGCAATGCCACCGAATACCATTTTCATCATACCGATGGATTCGTCTAATTGCTTCGTAAATTCACCTAAGTCCTGTGCTTCGAATTTGTGCTCGAATTTAGGAGCTTTCATGTCGTTTAAAACAGAAACAGCTTGTTTTTCTACACTTTTACGTTCGGCCGGAGAGGTCATTGTTAATTTTACAGAGTCATACTCATTTACTCCTGAAATGACAGGCGCGTTTTCAAGAGATGTATAACCTTCAGGCATAGCCATTCCAAATTCGTTTTTCGTTTCGTATACACCGACTATTTTATACGGCTTTCCTTTTACATCTGTGTATAGATTTGATTCCCAACCACTAAATAATTTGTTGAAAGCTTCTTCATTTAATATAACAGCAGGAATTGCTTGGTTTAATTCGCTGTCGTTTAATTCACGACCGTGAACTAATTTTATTTTCGAATCTGTCATAAAGGCGCCTGTTCCACCTTTTAAATCAAGAGAGACATCTTTTGAACCAGAAGATGCTTTTACTTTCATACTTACATCTGGATAAACATCTTTAACGCCTGGTACAGTTTGAAGACGTTTTAGCATATCGGGTGTGATTTTGGCACTATCAGTTCCATAATCAGGGTTGTTGTAGTAAATCGTTACTTCAGTATCTTTTCCTTGGCCTAACTCTTTTTTAAACTTTGCATTTGTACCATCACCCATTGAAATGATAGTAATAATGGCGCTAATACCGATAATAATACCTAGCATTGTTAATATAGAACGCATTTTATGAGCAAAGATAGAGGAAAGGGCCATGCGTATATTTTCACTCGTGTTCAAAATTAACCTCTCCAATCTTGGACGATATTTCCGTCACGAATTACAATTTGACGTGCTGCTGCTTCCCCAATTTCACGATCGTGGGTAATCATAATGATTGTTGAGCCTTGTTTGTTTAATTCGTAAAAGAGATCCATAATTTGTGTACTTGTTTTCGTATCAAGTGCACCCGTCGGTTCATCTGCTAAGAGAAATTTCGGGTTATTTACGATTGCACGTGCGACTGCGACACGCTGCTTTTGTCCACCTGACAATTCATTTGGTAAGTGAGTAGCACGATCAGCTAAACTGACTTTTGTTAAAGCTGCTAATGAGCGCTCACGTCTTTCTTTTTTATCGACTCCAGCGTAAATAAGAGGTAGTTCTACATTTTGAAGTGCTGTAAGTCTCGGTAATAACATAAAGTTTTGGAATATGAATCCGATCTCTTTATTACGAACATGTGCAAGTTCTGTTTCAGACATGTCTGAAATGTTTTGACCAGCTAGTTCGTACGCACCTGTCGTTGGCTTATCTAAGCAACCGATAATGTTCATTAATGTTGATTTACCAGAACCAGATGGTCCCATAATAGAAGTGAATTCTCCTTGGTTTAGTGTTACATCAATTCCGTGTAATATTTGAACGGACTCTGCACCATTTTGGAAAGATTTCGTGATGCCTTTTAAGTTAATCATTGAGTGACAACCTCCATACCGTCTTTTAAGTCTTTTTCAGGTTTAGAGATAATTTCCTCTCCTTTTTTCACTCCAGAAACTTTTGCTTCGCTATCTGTCTCGAATTCAACAGTAACTGCTTGTTCTTTGGCTTTACCGTCTTTTACAACGAAGACAACATTTTTGTCACCTTTTTTCACAATGCTGCTTTTCGGAACAATCGTACCAGTTGCTTCGCCAGATTTACTCGTTACGTAAACATGGAAGCCGTTTTGTAATTCTTCACTATTATCTAATGTGACAGTGAATTGATAATTAGAAACAGTTTTGTTTTCGTCCATGCTCTTTAATGGTGTAGAACCGATTTCTGTTACTTTTCCTGTCCAAGTCTTACCAGCGACAGTTTTTGATGAAACAGTTACTTCTTGCCCAACTTTCATACTAGCAAGTTCATATTCAGAAAGTTGACCTTTTACTTTAAATTGACCAGCGTGACGAAGTGTAATGCCACTCATACCAGTTTTTTCATCAGCAGTTTTTACGATATCATCAATTACACCGTCGGCTGGACTCGTTACAGAAAGTGTGTTTACTTTCTCTTTTGCTACTTTAATCATTTCATCAGCTTTTTCTACTTCAAACTTCTTCATTTCAAGTTGTGATTCTAATTGCCCAACTTCAATTTCTGATGCTTTTAATGCTTCAGCGGGAAGGCCTGCATTTTTATCTTTTTGTAATTTTTGTTTCGCTGCATCAATTTGTTTTTGGAACAATGTTACTTCTTTTTGTGCGATTTTCTTTTGCATTTCTGCTTCTGTTACACCTTGTTTAGCAGTAGGGTCATTATATTTAAACAGAAGCTGACCTTTTTTCACTTCATCACCTTTTTTAACAGCTAATTCATACGTACCTTTTGTTGGATCGAATGAAATTGTTTCAATACCATTTGGAATAACTTCGCCGCCAAATTTTTGTGCATTTTCAATTTGTTTTTCAGTAATTTTATAACCGCTATATGCCATTGCTACTTCTGAACCACCGCCAGCAAATGCAAAATATGATCCAGCTGCAATTCCGATCGCTACTACACTAGTAATTAACACTTTATTTTTCTTCTTCATCTATTTATCACCTTTTCGTTCGTTTTAGTATCTACATTAAGTATAGAAGAGGTGAAGAATCTGACAAATCGTTTTAGCTTACAATAACCTTACAGTTTTGTAAGGTATCGATATGTAAATGTAATGTAGAGGTTGTACATGGTTTAAGCAGATGAATTGACTCGTTGTTTCTTTCTAACAATAATATTGTATGAAGGAGAGGAGGAAGGAAGATGGAAGCTTATTTTAGTGCGCATCCATTAAAACCATTTATTCCATACTCAAGGCAACACGTCCTTATATTATTTATTATGTTGGTGGGGATATTTTTTCTGTATCAATACCAAGATATATTACGGCAAAGTGAGTGGAATATAGCGGTTCGATATGCGATTGCATTTTTATTTATTGGGAGTGAAATTGGGCTCCATATGTGGGAATGGAAAGCGAGGATTTTTGAACTAGGCACTTCATTACCATTCGAGTTATGTACGATTAGTTTATTGTTAGCATCGATTATGATTGTAACGAAAAGTTATCGCATATATGAGATTGTATTTTTTACAGGAATTATCGGTGCATCACAAGCTATTTTAACGCCGAACGTGCAATATGCTTTTCCGCATTTTCGCTTTATAGAATTCTTCGTTGCACATGTATTACTCATTTGGGCACCACTCTTTATGACGTGGGTAGAAGGATATAGACCGACCTTGCAATCAATTAAGCGTACGATGATATTTTTAAACATAATAATTCCAATCGTTTCTTTTGTGAACTACAAAACAGGTGGCAATTATATGTTTTTAGCTCGTAAGCCAGAAACTGCTTCATTACTCGATATGTTAGGGCCACACCCTTACTATATTATTTCATTAGAAATAGCTGCACTTATTGGATGTTTTATTTTGTATATGCCGTTTGCGAAAAGAGAAGGGCATGCGCATAAAGAATCACTAGAATCATAACCTAGTGATTTTTTTTATGTATAAATATTTACAATTCAGAAAATTAAGAATAAAATTAAAGGGGAAATTATATAGAGAGAGAAGGGAAAACGTGGTCAAAAAAGTTTTTCTGAATGGGATGGAAGTGACGGTTCAATTTATTATTTCGATTTTGGGTATTATTTTTTTAGGGGCACTGCCAAAATTATTTTATGGATTTGAGTTGCATGCATCAAAGTACATACAGAGTTTAAAAGAAGTGTTTGTGAACTTAATGGATATCTCCAATTTTCAATATGTGAGAGGTAAATTTTTATTTCCGCAGTTGTTCGTCCATTATAAAGAAACGATTGTGATTTTTTTGGCGGCTTTTTTCATTTCATTATTTGTAGCATTTTGTATTGTTTATGTCATTATGAATAGTTCACCGCGTATACAGCATCGCATTAAATCATTTCTCATCTTCCTAGAATCTATTCCAGACATTCTACTTATTTTAGCATCACAAATTTTAGTTATATGGTTTTTTAAAAGAACAGGCTTTTTACCTTTTCAAATTGCGTCAATTGGAGGCGAGTCGATTAGAGGATTGCCGATATTTTGTTTGAGTATACCGACTACGATTCTGTTTGTAAAAATGTTAGTGCTTCGTTTTGAAAATGAGCTAGAAAAAGATTATGTACTATTTGCTAAGGCGAAAGGGCTGAATCGTTTTCATATTTTAAATCGTCATGTTTTACGAAATGTGTTGCTTAGTACACTTTACTTTGCGAAAACGAATATCTTTTTTATGTTATCTAATTTATATATTATAGAATGGATTTTTAATACGGGTGGTATTTTTATGTTTTTGAAATCGTATGAGAGTATTAGGGTTGAGGTTTTCATCGTTAGTGTGCTGCTTATTTATATTCCGATTTTTATTTTGTTTAAATTGTTTCATTATCTCATTCCAGCTGCGATGAAGGAGAGACTATAATATGTGGACGTATATAAAACGCGATAAAAGATTTTGGATAAGCATTGGGTTTCTTCTCATATTAGTTCTTTTGAGCATCGGAAATACGATATGGAATGATGGACATATTAGACAAGTTACATTGCAATATGATGCGGATGAAAATCCACAAGTGCCACCGTTTTCACCTTCATTACAATTTTTGCTTGGGACAGACCGGAAAGGATACGACCTGTTACATTTAGTCATTGAAGGTGCGAAGTGGACGATTGGTATATCTATTTTAATTGCGGCACTTAGAATGGTGATAGGTGTGTTTTTTGGTGTTGTGCTTGGAACATATGTAAAAAGAGGGTTTTCAAAAATCGAGGCTTTTTTTGATAGTTTTACAGTTATTCCAACAGTTATGATTGCGTATTTTTTTCTTCACCTTGCAAATGCATTTGGGAGTGGGGAGGAAACAACAACCTTTTTTGAAAGAGCTTCGTTTCAAGTTTTATTACTTGTAATGCTTGTGATGCCAGTTATTGCACTGTATGTTGCGAAGGAAGTACGTAAATTGAGAACCGAAGAATTTATTGAAGCTGCGTGCATATTAGGTGGATCGAGAAGGCACATTGTTATAAAGCATATTTTCCCGCATCTCTATATGACGTTTATACTCGTATTTCTTCAGCAGTTTACGCAAACTCTTACTATTTTACTGCACTTAGGATTACTGGAAATATTCTTTGGCGGAACAGTTCAGTTTTTAGGACCGATAGAAGAAATAGAATCTTACACTCATGAATGGTCAGGTTTAATTGGAGTCTATTTTAGATCATTAACAGTGAATCCGTGGATTCCGCTCGTTCCCATCACATTTTTTGGACTTACTATTTTTTCAGGAAATATGATTGTAAAAAGTATAGAAGAGGCGATGATGAAAGTAAGGTTAGGAGGAGAGATAAAGAAGGACGTTGCAGAAGAGGAACAATCTGCTGTGCAGTCAAAAGAAGAGTTATTTACTTTTAAACATACGATGTGAAGAACCTAGGAAACTAGGTTCTTTTATTTTGTTATATTACAATATCGTAAGAGAGATGTAATGAAAATCGATAGGGGAGAAATACAATTTTGTGTACACTTCATGTATAGAGAAATGTGAGAGCAGGTGAAGGTGTACGATGGATTTTTTAGAAGTATCAAAACGTAGTATAAAACGAAATATGAAAGATTATTTTCTATACTTTATTTCATTAGTAGGCAGCATTATTATTTATTTTACATTCGTATCGATTAAACGAAATGAAAGTGTAGTAGCTCTTTTAAAAGAGTCGGATAAAGTGGAAACGACATTTACGTTCGCACAAATATTGTTGATTATCTTTTTAACGATATTTGTTTTTTATTGTAATAGCTTCTTTTTGAGAAAGAAGAAAAAAGAAATTGCGCTATATAGTTTATTAGGTATCCGTAAAGAAGAAATTGCGAAGTTACTCTTTTATGAAACGTTATTAGTTGGTGCTGCGGCAAGTGTATTAGGTATTATTTCTGGTTTATTTATAGCGAATATATGTGCAGGGCTTCTTGTGAAGTTAATGGGAAGTGCGTTTACGTTCACATTTACGATTTCATTTTTATCTATAGTAGAAGTCCTTATAACGATAGGTGCGATTTTCTTTATTGCATCATGGAAAAGTAAAAAGTTAATTTATGAGCATCGTTTAGTTGAATTACTATATGGTGAAAATCAGAAAGAAGAGGCACCTACGTATTCAAGTAAGAAGGCAAAACGAGCGATTGTTTTATTAATGACAGGTTATATAATTGCGTTACTCACACAAGTTTTTGGGTTTGGAGCAATTTTTATTACAGGTCTACTTATTTTTGGGTGTATTGTAAAAGGTACGTTTTTACTATTTGAGCAATATACAGTGAAATCACTCCATAAAATAAAGGGAGATAAAACGAAATATTGGAATGGAACGAACATTTTATCCATTTCTTCATTGTTCTTCAGAATAAAAGGAAACGTAAAGATGCTGGCGCTATTATCTTTATTAAGTGCGGTAACGTTATGTACGATTGGAATTAGTTCTAGTATGTATTATGGAGCGCAGAAGACAGCGGCATTAATGAATCCAGTTAGTTATGAGTATGTAACAACTGGAAAAGGATTAGATAAGAAAGTTAGAGAAGAAATTCAAAAGCATGAGTTAGCAATCAAACATGAAACGTCTGTAGCTATGATCTCTATGCAAGGGAAGATAGATGGAGAACAAATATTAACTGGGTATTTAATAGGTAATGGTAATGTACAAGTTATAAAAGAGTCGGATTTTAATAAATCAGCTTCTATGTTAGGTAATAAAAAAGCTGTGCTTCATTCGGAAAAGGAAGCAATTTTATTAGATCCGTATAAATCATATAACATTGAAAAGAGTTCGCTTGAAGGAAACAACGTGTCTTTTGAAGGGATGAAGAATGGTATAACAATTGTTGATCATCGTGAGGAAACAATTGTTAGTGCGAAACTGGCACCGGTTGGACTTGTTGTTCAAGATTCGTTATTTAATAAGTTGCAGCAAGGAAATGCTGTTTCAAAGGTAAGTGGATTTATCGTTGAAGGAAACGGTAGTAGAGAGCTAACGAAAAGTTTAGGGACTATCCTTTCAAAGGAAGCGAGATTCCAATCATTTGAGCAGGCGAGCCAATCTGAATTGCAAGATGGTGCAGTGTTGTTATTTGCAAGTGTATTTTTAGGGATTGTTTTTATTCTTGCTACTGGCTGTATTTTATACTTTAAACAAATAACAGAAGCGCTGGCAGAGCGACCAGCATACGGAATGTTAAAGAAAATCGGACTAACGAAAAGAGAAGCAACAGAGTCTGTAAGAAAACAAGTAGGAGCGATTTTCGTAGTACCATTACTGCTTGCGATTTGTCATACATTCTTTGCATTTTTAAGTTTGATGGGCTTTACAGGAATGTTTGAATATAGTCTTCCTTTACTAGGTAGTATAGGAGTGTATATCATGATTTACTTAGGCTACTATATGTTAACTGTTCGCTCATATACAAATACTGTATTCAGCGATAGAAAATAAAAAGAAGCAAGCATGGATTGCATGCTTGCTTCTTTTCTTTATTTTGTAGAAACTTCAGCTGCAGCTTCTGTTTGCGGAATACAGTATCCAATTATACCACCGATTATTGCTGGAACGATCCAGCCGATTCCTAAGTTATAAAAAGGAATTGTGTGTACGATATTAGCGATAAAACTTGGTATCATTCCCACATTATCAAGTGCATGAATACAGCTAATAATGAATGCTGCGATCATCGCTCCGATATAGACAGAAGGTTTACGTTTCGTATATTTATCGATAAATGATACGAAAATTAAAATGATTGTAATTGGATATAAAATAATTAATACGGGTAATGTAATTTTGATTAATAAACTTAATCCTAAGTTTGAAATAACGAAGCTAAAAATACAAACGTATAGTACAAGCTTCTTATATGAAACATTTGTTAATACTGTTGTGAAATAGTTGGCGAATGCACTTACAACACCGATTGCAGTCGTTAAACAAGCAGCTATAATTGCGATACTTAATAAAACATTACCGCTTGTCCCAAAAAATTGATACATAATAGTTGCTAATAGTTGACCGCCATTTTCAAATTGTCCTAAGTTTCCGTTTGAAGCGCCGATATAACCTAGTAAGAAGTAAACAATTGTTAAGAAAAGAGCCGCAATGCTTCCGCAAATAATTGTATATTTCGCAATGGATTTCTTATCTTGTATACCGTTTTGGCGAATTGCATTTACAACAATCGTTGATAATACGAGTGCTCCGATTGCATCTAACGTTAAAAAGCCTTCAAGAAATCCTTTGAAAAATGGAATTTCTTTATAGTCACCAACAGGTTCTGCAAATGATCCTGGTGAAAGAATCGCTTTTGTTGCCATAATTGCAATAATTCCAAGCAAAATTGGCGTTAATATTTTTCCGATATGATCTACTAATTTGGATGGATTTAACGATAAGAAGTAGACGACTATAAAGAAAATCGCACTAAAAACTAACATAGAGTACCATTGATCTGGGAAAAGTGGTGCAATCCCAATTTCATAAGATACAGTTCCAGTTCGTGGAATAACAAATAGTGGGCCGATGGAAAGATAAATAATGATAGCGAATACTGCTGCGAATTTTGGGTGAACACGGCTCGCTAAAGTATTAAAACTACCACCAGCAAGGGCAACAGCGACGATAGCTAGTAAAGATAAACCGACATCTGTAATAATAAATCCTGTAATGGAAACCCA
Organism: Bacillus cereus group sp. BfR-BA-01331; assembly: GCF_022663915.1. Classification (NCBI taxonomy): domain Bacteria; kingdom Bacillati; phylum Bacillota; class Bacilli; order Caryophanales; family Bacillaceae; genus Bacillus; species Bacillus cereus group sp. BfR-BA-01331. The sequence continues at coordinate 252,986 of NZ_JAKUGJ010000006.1, read as the reverse complement.
CATATTTTCTCCGGAAGAAAGACCGAGAAGAGGCGGGAAAATCATATTACCAGCACCGAAGAAAACTGCGAATAGTAATAAACTAATCGAAAGTATTTGCGCTGGTTTTAAAGTTGTACGCATATAAAGAAAAGCCTCCTAATGAGCGTTTTTTTGTCGAAAATTCAAATAATTTGTCGATTGACTGTTATTATTTTAAAGGTCTGATGACTAGAAAGCAAGAGGGAATTTTAAAAATATTTTAAAAAAATGCGTAAAATTGAATAAATATACTATTTATATGTTAATACAGGAAGAATTTCACTTTTAACGTAAAAAAACACATATCGCTAGGATATGTGTATTAAAAATAAATTTGCCTATCACGTTCTTCTTTTAAAATTTCTACAGCCTCTCGGAAACGTTGAGAATGGACAATTTCTCGTTCGCGTAAAAAGCGTAAGCTATCATTTATATCGGGGTCGTCTGATAAATCAATTAGCCATTGATAAGTCGCTCGTGCTTTTTCTTCAGCTGCAATATCCTCGTATAAATCTGCGATAGGATCTCCTTTCGCTTGAATGTAAGTGGCAGTAAAAGGAACGCCACCTGCATTATGATAAAACAAGGCGCTGTCATGATTCGCATAATGCGCGTCTAATCCGGCAGCTTTCATTTGTTCAGGTGTTGCATCTTTTGTTAATTTATAAATCATTGTAGCAATCATTTCTAAATGGGCGAACTCTTCTGTACCGATATCGGTTAGTAAGCCAACGACTTTGTCAGGAATTGTATAACGTTGATTTAAGTAGCGAAGAGCAGCAGCCAGTTCGCCGTCCGCACCGCCATATTGTTCAACTAATAATTTGGCGAGTGCTGGATTACAAGTACTCACTTTAACTGGATATTGTAATTTTTTTTCATAAATCCACATAGTTTCTCTCCTTTATCCCGCTATTTGCTGCCCGTAAACTCCACTTGATTAAAGTTTCATTTTATATTTGCCATGGCCACGGTCCTTGGCTCCATTGCCATGGAGCGTTAGAATAACTATTTCCGAACTGCTGAAGTGGCCCGTATTTTTCTTCAATTTTTTGTTGTAATACTCTTCGTTTATAGGAGAAATCATTGAATTGATTTATAGCTGCAGTATCGTCGGGATGCGTATCTAAATAGAGAGTAAGTTCAACTAATACAAAGTCTAATTCTTGCAGCTCTTCAATCCATTTGTAATATTCATCAGGCAATGTTTGTGTCACGTTTTTATTCACCGTCCTTTTTTGTAAGGATTTTCATAATAATCATAAAATGCAGGCCATAAAGTCCCTTTTCTTAAAGCTTCTTTTGGTGGGAATTGGGGTAAGTTAGGTGGTTGAAAGCCTATAAATAGGTGTGGGGGAGTTGAGTAATATTTCTTTCCAATTGGAGGGCAAGGATCGTTTGGGCCATGAAAAGGTATGTAGGATTTCATAAATTCATCCATGTTACACGCCTCCTTTATAAATGAAATATTCATCACTACGTATTGTATTCGTACATAATTGCAAATTATGACTCATATAGAAAACTAAAAGGGGCAGGGGGAGTGCGGATGGAAAGTGTTACAACATGTATTGTATTAGAATCTAAAAACTTAAAGGAAACATTATATTTTTATGAAGGAATTCTAGGGTTTAAACCGAGCAAGGAGAGGCCACAAATACGTGTAACAGGTGTGTGGTATGATATCGGCTCAACGAGAATTTGTTTTGTTGTAAACAGGGGACTGGGAGAACATAGAGAGACTGTCACATCATCAGCTACGGAGATATTTTTAAGAACCTCAGATATCGAGCGGATAAAGAAAAAGTTAGAGTTTTATCATATATCATTTGTGGAAGATTGCTGTGGTGAAGAAGTAAGAATAACTTTCTATGACCCAGATCGTTTTAAACTCCAATTTGTATCAAAAGAGAATACAGAATAGCTTCTTTTGTAATGTAATAATCTTAATGGCGATGAAAAAAATATTGACAAGCTCCTCCAAATATTTTAATGTGATTGTATAAAATTGTGTATATAAAGGGGAGTAACTTATTACAATAAAGTCGTCATTACAGGGAGAAACCCTCGGCTTTATTGGCAACGATTTCGTTGTTAGTGAGACCTTTACCAGCAATGGTAAAGGCCCCTTATTGTTTTTTTAGGACCTTACCATAGTTGGTAGGGTCCTTTTTGTATACAAAGAGAGGAGAAATAAAAATGAAAAAACTTTTTAGTAGATTAAGAGTTGTATTTCATGTCCGCCGTTTTGTTCCATTCCTATTTGACTTTTTCACTTCAAAAGAGGTTTCCATAAAGAAGAAAATCTTATCCATTGCTTTTTTAGTAGGGTATGTTGCGATGCCGCTCGATTTAATTCCAGACTTCTTACCGTTCATCGGTATTTTAGATGATATTGGAATTGTGTTGTTCATTTTGAACCGAATCGTAAAGATGGCACCAGTACAATTGCGAGAAAAGCATAATGTAAATATAGGATAGGGGTTAAAAGTATGGAGCAAATTATTTTAGATATAATCCAGTATTTAAAGCAGTTTTCTTATTTTGGAGTTGTGTTAGCTTTAACGTTTGAGTTTATTCCAGCAGAGGTAGTTTTGCCTATGGTTGGATATTGGGTATACGAGGGTGATATGAATTTTTGGCTAGCTGTATTAGCTGGAACACTTGGTGGGACGACAGGGCCTTTAACTTTATACGCGCTCGGTTATTACGGAGGGCGCCCTATATTAGTGAAGTATGGGAAATACTTCTTCATTAAAGAAGAACAAATTCAAAAAGCAGATGATTTCTTTGAGAAATATGGGCCGGTTGTAGCGTTTTTAGGACGCTTCATCCCGGGAGTTCGAACGCTTATTTCCGTTCCATGTGGTATGGCAAAAATGAACATATGGAAATTTAGCATATATACATTTGTAGCAATGTTCCCATTAACGACTTTGTATATTTATTTTGGAATGAAATTAGGTCCGCATTGGGAAAAAGCAGGGGCTATTGTTGGGGAGTACATGTTACCTATATTAGTCGTTGTCCTTGTAATTGTGGCTTGTATCTTAATCTATAAATATATGAAAAAGAGGGACAAAACGGAATCTATTTAAAGATAAAGGCGCATAATTTTTGGTGAATATAGATGAATAATACAGGCAAAGGACTCTTAAGGACATACACATATAAGGAATAAGTAAGAGAGAGGGGAATTTTCTATGGCTTGTGAATGCTCAGGGGCGGCGTTAACTTGTTGCCCAGATAAAAATTTTGTACAAGATAAAGTGTGTAGTCCATGGTCAGGAACTGTAGTTGCTACTGCAATTACAAATGTGCTGTATAACAACAATATTAATCAAAATATGATTGGAACAGGGTTCGTTAGGTATGACGTCGGGCCAGGTCCAATCACGCTGACAGTTTTGGATGCAACAGGAGCTACACTTGATACACAAACATTAAATCCTGGAACGAGTATAGCTTTTACGTACCGTCGTTTCCAGACAATTGAAGTAACTTTACCTGCTGGAACAGCTGGAACATATCAAGGAGAGTTTTGTATAACAACACGTTATCCACTTTCATAATAGAAAAGGAGAGGACTAAGATGTGCAATTCTAACTTATCATGTTGTTCCAGTAAAACACTTGTTCAAGATCAGGTGTGTATAGATTGGGCTGCTACTGGTGCGGTCACTGAAACGGTATATACGAATAATATTACACAAGACTTGTACGCATCTGGATATGTAAAATATGATGTGGGTGTAAATCCAGTTACAGTAAACTTTCTAGTAGGAGCGACAGTAGTTAATACAATTACTGTACAACCACAAAGTAGTGGATCGTTTACAGTAAGGTATTTTACTACAATTCAAATTGTAACAACAGGGACGGCAACGAGCCAAGGGCAATTATGCCTTACAGTGCGTTATCCGATTTCATAAGGAAAAGCATACCGTAATGGTATGCTTTTTTGTATAGTTTGTAAGTTAGGGTGGTAAAGAATTTTATAAGCAAAATGAGAATTGGCAACAATATTTTCCCTCTATATATTGAATTGGGTTATTTGGAATATTAACGATTGTCACAGATTGTAATGATTGACCTGTATATGACATTGTGTTGCCAGGATAGACAGTAAAAGTATTTGTCACCTGCCCAATAATTTGAACGGTAATCCCTCCAGTACTACTAGTGCTATTATACACAGAAATGGTACCTGATATTTTAAGTAAACCATCTCCTTCCCATAAAACTAATGTGGAATTTTCAGAAGGTGGAGGGATTTCTTTTGTTATAAAAAAATTACCAGCGAATTCATTCGTGACTAGTTCACAGCTTGGTGGTTTAGGTGGGTTAGGTGGATCGTAGGGAGGGCAGATGATAGATAAAGGGGCATAGCAGCCGATATTTTTTTTACAAGCCATTAATAGTTCCTCCCTTCATAGCTACTATTTATTACTATTAAATGTTGTAAAGCGATAGGTTGTGTTAATAAAGGAGCGAAAAATTTCACGAAAGATGTTTAATAGGCTTACAGCTCATAATAAGTTATGAGAGTCTTTGACACTCCCACCCCTAAAGGGGCAAGCTGACTAACGTCAGTGGGATTCTAGCTACCAAAGGCGAAGTCCATTTCTGGTATCGCTGACGTGCAAGATTGCGGTGTGCCATCACCACTCCCACAACAGACCATATAGGTTCGTGGGCTTTCCCGCATCATAAATTCTGTAAGACAAAAGGTGGTTGTATAAGATAATACAAGTAATGTGGGATGTTACACAAAATTGACTGTATATTTACAAAACTTAAATAAATTTCATTCTTAATTCAAACTAAGTTAATATGCATTCGATACAATAACCATTGTAAATAGTTTATTATATGAGGAGGATTTACGTGGAAAGAACTGCTTTAAGAAAAGTAAAAGGACTTATTGGATTATTGATGGTTTTTGTATTAGCATTCGTGTCATTTCCGTGGAGTGCGTCGGTTAAAGCGGAAGAGAAAAAGCAAGAAAAGGCACCAAGTGAGAAGAAGCTTGTTTTTCCAGTTGTAAGTGATGTGCATATTAAAGATAGTGGAACAGATGATACGTTCCGCTGGAAAAGAGCGATTGAGCAATTTAATACGCTTGCACCAAAGCAAGATGCGTTTGTCATTGTAGGTGATTTTACTGATTCGGGTTCAGTAAAGCAATATGATCGTTTTATGCAAGTGTATAACGAAAATGCAAATAAAGATGCGGTACGAATGAATTCTCTAGGTAATCATGATTATTGGAACGGCTTATCTGTAGAGGGAGCACAGAAGCGTTTCTTAGAAAAGACAGGAATGGAATCGATTTATTATCATAATGTAGTAAAAGGGTATCACTTTATCGTAATGTCACCAGAGGATGGAACAACGCATGGCTATTATTCGGACAAGCAAATTAATTGGTTAAAAGAAGAAATGGCAAAGGCACAAAAAGATGATCCAGAAAAACCGATTTTTGTGTTTTTACATCAACATATTAAAGATACAGTGTACGGTAGCCAAGAATGGGGAACGAAAGATAGTGCAAAAATTAATGCGGTATTAAAAGAATTCCCACAAGTAATTACGTTTTCAGGTCATTCACATTATCCGTTAGATGATCCAAGATCGATTCATCAAAAAGACTTTACGTCTGTTGGAACATCTTCTGTAAGCTATATGGAAGTTGAAGGTGGTAAAGTACAAGGGAATATCCCGCCAGGAGCTAGTACATTAAGCCAAGGTTTATTAGTAGAGGTAGATGACAAAGAGGTAACGATTAATCGCCGTGATTTCCATACAAACTCTTGGACAGGTGAGCCTTGGAAAATTAAATTACCAACGAAAAAAGAAGGATTCAACTATGTAGAAGATCGTGATAAAGAAAAGCCATACTTTGCGAAGGATGCAAAGCTTGCTGTATCAAATGTAACGGAAAATGCGGCAACAGTAACATTCCCGCAAGCATTGGACAACCTTCTTGTTCATTCTTATCGCTTGCAAGCAAAGGATAAACAAACAGGTGAGATTAAAAATAAGCTATTAGCGTTCTCTGAATTTTATCGTGATCCAGTGCCAAAAGAACTTACATTTACGCTTGCTGGATTAGATGGCGGGAAATCATATACACTTGAAGTGGTTGCAATTGATTCGTTTGGCAATGAAAGTGAGCAACCATTAACTGCAGAAATCACAACGAAAAAAGATAATATTGATCCGAATGTGAAAGTACCAAAGGCAGACGTTTTTGATGTGAATTTCTTAGATGGTACATTTAAAGATAACTCACCGTTTGGGACGAAAGGTGATGTGAAAGGGAATGTATTTATTGAATATGATAAAGCTCTGAAAACAAATGTAATGAAATTAAATGGAAAAGCAAATACATTTGGGTACCTTCCATTTTCAGCAGCACAAAAAGAAAAAGTAGCGAATACGTTTACGTTAGAAACTGTATTTTCGATGAATGAAATTCGTGGACAAGGAATTTTACAAAATACAGAGAGTGGCGGAATTGGTTTTGAATCTACAGGAAATGGATATGTAGAACTATGGGCTCATATTGGTGGCAGTTATAAACGTGTAGGCGTTCAATTAGCAGCAAACAAAACGTATCATTTAACAGGAACGTATAACGGTAGTGAAGTAGCAATTTATGTAGATGGTAAAAAAGTAAATAGTCAACCAGCTCAAGGGAAAGTATATCACCCGAACGTGCCATTTGCACTTGGTGCAGACCCAGATAGTAACGGAAATGGTGGTATTCCGTTAAATGGACAAATTGCGCTTGCAAAATTATATAGTAAAGCGTTGAGCTCTTCAGAAGTATTAGCAGCATATAACGAGTTTTCTAATCGTACAAAATTAGAGCAAGTAAATGCGTTATATGAAGAGATTGCGAAAGTGAAAGAAGTATTGGCAGGTACTTATGAATTTGGTGAAAAATCAGGTCAGTATTCACAAGCAGCTTTTAACGAATTACAAAGAAGTTATGACAATGCAAAGAAAGTGTTTGAGAATATAGCAAGTACAGGAGAACAAATTGTTCAAACGTATAATGAATTAAAAACAGCAAACCAAACATTTGTACAATCAAAGGTAGCAGAAGAGCAGCCAAAAACACCGAAAGAAAAATTAAAAGTGAATGTTGAGTTTGCAAAAGCTTTAGTAAAGAAAGCGCAAGATGGAAATGTAACAGACGGTTCTGTTAAATCATTAAGTCAAAAAATCACAGTTGCAGAAGCTGTGTTAAAAGATAAAAATGTAAAAGATGAGTATGTGGAATCAATGAATCGTACGCTAGAGCACGCTATTTCACTTGTTGAAAAAAGCATCAACAAATAAGGTATAAGAAAAAGAAGCTTATCATGATAGGCTTCTTTTTTGTTATACTAAAAGTAGCATAGAAAAAGGGTAATTAACTGTTACGATTTATTTAACCAACTATAACTAAAGTTAATTAAATATATCAGTAAGCCCTGTTAGTCAAGTGATTGGCTAGTAGTGAGGGTTAAATGCGGGCAATCCCTAAAGCTGATTGAACTACAGCGTGGCTAGAAATAGCGAGCGTGAATGTCGCGAAAGCAGAAAAAATCAATCAGATCGTGCAAGGTTAAATCCTAAACACTAGAACAATGGGTCTTCCGCCTCGAATCATCTAAGTCAAAATTGATAAGATGAACGTTCAACGACTATCTCGTATAACTGACGAGAGTACACCACAAGCCTATGGTGGTGGAAAAATCCTCTATCTCTAGTAGATAAACATATAGTCTGCGCTCATGTGAAAACATGAGAAGTTCATAAGAGAACTGGCTAAGGAATTGCGCCCTTAGTTGAACAAGATAAATTTTATTAAATCTATCAAACTTCATTGAAAATATCGAACGTACGTGCTATGTTAGGTTCAATGAGGTGAGAATAATAATGAAATTTTCACGAGTTAGTCAAGTATCGAAATTAACAGGTTTGTATCCGAGTAGTCCTAGGAGAATGCTGGTGGAACACGCTACTATTCAGAAGAACAAATCTTTCATTAAAGAAGTTAAATTCTGATGATATTAGCGAAGAAAGTCAGACTGATTCCAACGCCTGAACAAGAAAAAGTGCTTAGAAACCATGCTGGAGCTGCAAGATTTGCTTATAACTATTGTAAAAGAATGAGTGATAGATACTATAAGCTATTTGGAAAATCTGTTTCACAGTTAGCTTTACAGAAACGATTTACAAAGATCAAGAAGCGAAAGCAATATGAGTGGTTAAAAAATATCAACGCACAAGTTCCCAAACAGGCTTCAAAAGATTTTGACAAGGCGCGAAAACATTCGTTCGAAAAGTACCAAAATGGTTATCACACTTCTTATAAAACCAAAAAAGATTTAATTCAAGGATTTTATGCCAATTATGAAAGACTGATTATAGGAAAGAAAGTAGTTGATATTCAGTCCATTGGAGAAGTGAAAACAAGCCAACAACTACCAGGAAACAAAAAACCATCCAATCCAAGAGTTACATTTGATGGTCGTCACTGGTGGATTAGTGTAGGATTCCAAGAAGACTTTGAATTACAAGAACTAACCGATGAGTCGATTGGTGTGGATGTTGGTTTAAAAGAGCTGTTTGTAGCTTCTAATGGTACGAAAGAACGAAATATAAACAAAGATGCTAAGGTTAAAAAACTTTTGAAAAGGAAAAAGTCAGCGCAAAGAGATATGTCTAGGAGATTTAAAAAAGGTGTAAAAATTCAATCTGCCGGATATGAAAAAGCTAAAGCGGAGCACCTGCGGTTATCTAGGAAAATTATGAATATCCGAAATAATCATATCCATCAAGCAACAGCTAAATTGGTGAAAACCAAACCAATGAGAATTGTTGTGGAAGACTTACCTATCTCAAACCTGTTAAAAAACAAAAAACTATCGAAAGCATTTTCATTTCAAAAATTAAACTTCTTCTTTCAATGTTTGTCATACAAGTGTGAGAAGTATGGCATTGCGTATGTAAAAGCTGATAAATGGTTCGCCTCAAGCAAGATTTGTTCATGTTGCGGAGTTAAATACGACCATTCAGTTCAACCAGAAGGACAGTGGAGTTTAAAAATACGTGAGTGGTGTTGTGCTTCATGCAATAGCCATCACGATAGGGATGTAAATGCGTCGATAAATTTATCAAGATGGGTAAAATAAATGCTTGATAATAGGAGGTAACGATACTGCCTCGTGTGGAGTGTTATACCCCTCGTCCCTTTGGGGTTGCGAGAACACGATGAAGCACTAACTTGTGTAAATTTGATTGAATTGTATAGATTTAGTTAAGTTTATCGTATCGGAAGACGAACCAGTTACCGGCAGTTGAACTGAAGGTTGAAAAAGGGCAATGTGTTGTTTTGCAATGCAACAATCATACAGCTAAAGTGTTGCACCGCATCATTATCGGTGAAGAAGAAGCTTCAACTGGTAATGTACTATTTGAAGGCACAGCGATTGGAAAGAAGAATTATTCCCGCATTGGCTTTTGTTTTTTGAAAGATGAAGCATATGATCGTTTGAAGGTGAAAGAATACTTCAAATTCTTATTAGGACTTTATGAATCCAATATGAGTATGGAAGAAGTAGTACAATATGTCGGCCTCCTAGATAAGTTAAACGTTAAAATAGAAAAATTGTCATTTTCAGAGAAACGTCGTCTTCATATTGGGAGGATTATGATTCATAATCCGGATTTAGTTATTTTAGAAGAGCCAGAGCAAAATGTAGATACAGAGAGTACGATTATTATTCGAAAAGCGATTATGAAAATGAAAGAACAAGGAAAGGCAATCTTTATTACGTCCTCCTTTTTATCAGATGCCCTTTCGCTGACAGAAGATGTATACATATTAAATCAAGATGGTGTGAAAAAGATAGAAATAGAGCAAGAAGAAGTTGATGAAGTCGATGAAGAAAAAGTAGTTCAAATGATTCCGCAAATGAAACTTGAAAGAATTCCAGCGAAAGTGAACGATAAAATCATTTTACTGGATCCGATGGAGATCCATTTCATTGAAACGCAAAATGGAGTGACACATATTCATGTGCGCGAAGGAGATTTCGTATGCGCATTAACATTAAGTGAATTAGAAACAAGATTAACAGGATTCGGATTTTTTAGATGTCATCGCTCGTACCTCGTTAATTTACAAAGAGTACGAGAAGTTATTACGTGGACTCGGAATAGTTTTAGCTTAATTTTGGATGACGAAAGAAAAAGTTCAATCCCACTTTCAAAAGGAAGAATGGATGAGTTAAAAGGTGTAATTGGGATATAAAAAATGCTTCGATAAGCTCAAAATACGATTCATTCAACAGTAAAAATACTCCTTTTACTGGTATTTTACTGCGTAAACCCTTTGTTTTTCATATGATTGAGTCAAGAAAAGCGAAACAATCAAATCGAAACTTGCGAAAGCAAATTTCATCTATAAAAGAAAAACAAAGGGGATGACGAAATGACATTGGCAATTGAAATGAAAGATGTAATGAAAAGTTTCGATGGAAAAACGGCCCTTCGAAATGTAAATATTGAGGTAAAGCAAGGAGAAATCTTTGGATTCCTCGGACCGAGTGGATCTGGGAAAACGACAACCGTAAAAATATTAACATCTCAATTGCTTCATAGTATTGGAACGGTAAGAGTGTTGGGGAAAGACATTACAGGACCAAGCAGCATCGATTACAAACGAATCGGCATTTTAACAGACAATAGCGGCTTATACGAAAGACTTAGCATTTATGATAACTTACTATTATTTTGTGACTTATACGATTGCAAAAAAGAACGAATTGATGAAGTGTTAGCACAAGTGAACTTATTGGATGATAAAAAAACACAAGTGAAAAAATTATCAAAAGGAATGAAGCAGCGTGTCACGCTAGCGAGAGCGATCCTTCACAAACCAGATATCCTCTTCTTAGATGAACCAACATCTGCACTTGATCCAGTAAACGTACAAAACATTCATAAAATCTTAAAAGACTTAAATAAAGAAGGAACAACGATTTTCTTAACAACGCACAACATGGACGAAGCAGAAACGCTTTGTAACCGTATTGCCTTTCTGTGCAGCGGAGAAATTGTAGCTCTTGATACACCGGAAAACCTTCGCTTGCAATACGCGAAAGATCAAATACGAGTCGTATTAACAGATAAGAAGAGAGAAATAGTGCAAAAAGATGAATTAGGTGCAAAACGTATTTCAGAATGGATGAACAAAGGTGAATTGCTATCTATTCATTCACACGAACCAACGTTAGGTGATATCTTTATTGAAGTTACTGGGAGGGGATTATAATGACATTTTCAATGAGACGTGTATCAGCTATTTTTAGAAAAGAAGTACAAGATTTTAAGACAAATTCACAAGTGTTGTTAATGGCATTTTTACCAATTATATTTTCATTTTTATTTAGCAGATTTGGAGCGGGGAAGGAAATGTTAGGCACTACTACTATAACGGCCTTCCTATTTGTCGCAGGCTTTGTTCAATCTATGGTAATTGCAGAAGAAAAAGAAAAACATACACTACGTGTGTTAATGTTATCCCCAGCATCTTCTGTTGAAGTTCTTCTTGGAAAGAGTTTATTAACAGCGGGTCTGACGATGGTCATTTGTATTGCAAATTTATTCATTTTAGATCAGTTAAATATCAATCTTCCATTGGTAGGATTGATATTCCTATGTGGAACTATTTTATTTATCGTGCTTGGAACAATGATCGGATTACTTGCATCTTCTGTACCACAAACATCATTAATTGGAATGCCTATTTTAATGACGATGTATTTAGCTGTACAATTTGAGTCACTAGTTGAAAATAAAACAATTAAGACGATGATTGAATATCTTCCAACATCTCATATTGTAAAAGCAATTAACAGCTTAGTAGGTGGGGCAGGATTTAGTAGTATTAGTGGGCATGTACTAAATGTTGGAGTGTGGCTTATTCTTTCGCTTATTGCATGTTTAATCGTATATAAAAAGAAACAAATGGACTAAAAACTGAGCTGAAACGCTCAGTTTTTTCCTTTTTCTATCATTTCCTCGGAAATTTTGCAATTCCTATACATATTTTTACAGATTTTGTCGAAAAGTAATTAGTTATAGGTTGTATAGGATGAGTGAATATTGTTCAAAATGATTGCTGAGGTGATGATGGAATGCGAGGAAGAAATAGTAAAAAGTCGCAAAAAGTAGTACATTTATTTCAAAAAAGATGGGTGTTTCCGGCACTATACATTGCTTGTGCAGCGGTAATCTTAATGGTTGCGCTATGGTTTCAGGGAGCTAATCCAAAGAAAGCTCCGAACCAAGATCAAGCAACACCGTATACACAAACGGAAGATCCAGCAGTACCAGTAACAAAATCTTCAGAAGTAGTGAAAATGCCAACTGCAGCAAATGCAGAAGTAGTAGTACAGAAGAAATTCTATGAAGATGCAGCATCAGAGGCGGAACAAGAAAAAGCACTTGTCTTTTATAACAACACATATTCCCCGAATAAAGGAATTGACATTGCTGCGAAAAACGGAAAAGAATTCGATGTTACAGCTGCTTTAAGTGGTACAGTAACGAAAGCTGAAAAAGATTCACTTCTTGGTTATGTTGTAACAGTAGATAGTGGAAATGGTGTAGCAGCATCTTATCAAAGCTTAGGCAGTGTGAAAGTAGAAAAAGGTGCAAGAGTCGCGCAAGGTGAAGTGTTAGGAAAATCAGGTCTAAATGCAATGAATAAAGATGCAGGTTCTTACGTTCACTTTGAAGTACGTAAAGACAATGTGGCTGTGAACCCTGAGCGTTATTTAAATAAATCAGTAGCAGAAATTAAAGCTGATGCAGGTGCTGCAAAGGCGACAAATGCTTCTGGTAAAAAAGCTGATGACAAATCTCAAAAAGAAGAAAAGTCGACAAGCACGAAACCAGAAGATAAGTCTCAAAAAGAAGAGAAATCAACAAGCGGCTCGACTAGTGATAAAGAGACGAACGGCAAACAAGATGAGAAATCTCAAAAAGAAGAGAAATCAACAAGCGGTTCGACTAGTGATAAAGAGACGAACGGCAAACAAGATGACAAATCTCAAAAAGAAGAAAAATCAACGAATGGTTCTACAGAATCATCTAACGGTTCTTCTTCACAAGAATAATAAAGTGAAAAAATCAGTTCTCATTAGGAGAGCTGATTTTTTTATTTTCATATAAAAATAATCAATTTCGAGAAAAAAGTTGCAATAACAAGGAAAAATGACGAGATTCTCGAATATATATTACAAAAGGGAGGGGATACTGTGTCATTTTTATCTGTTCTGTCGATTGCTATCATTTTATTGTTTGTTTTATTCGCTTTATATTATTATATTGCCGGTAAGAAAGAAGTTCCCCACCATCAGTTATTAGAAGAAGAATATGAAAGAGAAGAGTGACACCTTTTATAAAGAGGTGTCACTTTTTTTCGCCATAATTGTCATCGTTAACGTATTTCTCACAAAAAAACGTAATTTTTCTTAACTTAGTCCGCAAAAATAGTGAACATGTAGCATATATCAGTAGTGCGGGCAATACAATGGTATAAACCAATGCAAAGAGAGTGTTTGAGGTGAGAAATCGTGAATCATTTCATTATAAATCCAAGAATGTTTAACGCTTACAAACAGCACTCACATTTACTTCATAGTCGTATGCAGCGAGTCTCATTTCACACTTCTCACATCCAATTTAGGGAGGCGAGTGGTGTGCACGATTACATCAAAGAGAGAACTATCAAGATTGGCAAGTATATCGTGGAGACAAGAAAGACAGTGCGTGTAATCGCAAAGGAGTTTGGGGTATCAAAGAGTACAGTCCATAAAGATTTAACAGAACGTTTGCCAGAAATTAATCCAGAGCTGGCAAATGAAGTGAAAGAAATTCTTGATTATCATAAGTCTATTCGTCATTTAAGAGGTGGAGAAGCAACAAAGCAAAAGTATAGAAAAGAAGATACAGAAAACCCTGTGCGCCAATAAATCTAAAATAGCAAACATTCCTTGTGAATTCGGTAATATTTTTCAGAAGAATTCTTTTTGCGAATATTACGTTTCTGTTAAATTTATGATAAAATCAGAAATTAGGTGTAAAAGAATTCGGGTGTAACCTGATTTTGAATATCGAGGAGGAAATGACGGGAATGTTTGCGCGAGATATCGGAATTGACCTAGGTACGGCTAACGTATTAATTCATGTTAAAGGTAAGGGTATTGTATTAAATGAGCCATCTGTTGTGGCAATTGATCGTAATAGTGGAAAAGTATTAGCAGTAGGTGAAGAAGCAAGAAGTATGGTGGGACGTACACCTGGTAATATTGTAGCAATTCGTCCACTTAAAGATGGTGTAATCGCAGATTTCGAAATTACAGAAGCAATGTTAAAGTATTTCATTAACAAATTGGACGTGAAGAGCTTCTTTTCAAAACCTCGCATTTTAATTTGCTGTCCAACAAATATCACATCTGTAGAACAAAAAGCAATTCGTGAGGCTGCTGAACGTTCAGGTGGTAAAACAGTATTTTTAGAAGAAGAACCAAAAGTAGCCGCAGTTGGTGCGGGTATGGAAATCTTCCAGCCAAGCGGAAACATGGTTGTTGATATTGGTGGAGGTACAACAGATATTGCCGTACTTTCTATGGGTGATATTGTTACCTCTTCCTCTATCAAAATGGCTGGCGATAAGTTTGATCTGGAAATCTTAAACTACGTTAAACGTAAGTATAAGCTATTAATTGGAGAACGTACTTCAGAAAATATTAAAATTAAAGTTGGTACAGTATTCCCAGGTGCACGTAGTGAAGAGCTTGAAATTCGCGGACGTGACATGGTAACAGGTTTACCACGTACAATTACAGTATGCTCTGAAGAGATTACAGAAGCACTAAAAGAAGACGCAGCTATCATTGTACAAGCTGCAAAAGGCGTACTAGAGCGCACACCACCAGAACTATCTGCGGACATTATCGACCGCGGTGTTATTCTAACAGGCGGTGGAGCTTTATTACACGGTATCGACATGCTTCTAGCAGAAGAATTAAAGGTACCAGTATTAATCGCTGAAAACCCAATGCAATGTGTTGCTATTGGTACAGGTATTATGTTAGAGAATATTGATAAACTACCAAGACGTGCTTTGAAATAAAGTGAAAAAGAGCTAAGGGAAAACCTTAGTTCTTTTTTTTATTTTTTTAATTCTAGTTTTTTACGAAAACGGAAGAAAAATAGAGAAAAACAAAGGAATAGGGCGATATATTCATATATATAGTTAAATTTAATGTTTTCTTATTTGAAAACGTATGTAATATAATGATTCGGAATACGACATTAAGGCAAAGAATGTTTAAATACATATTGCCTTTCCCTAATTTGGGCATACACTCTTTTCTACCTCCGTGTCAGTTGCTGGGAAGTGCAACTATTTTAATGGAATAGAGTGTATGCATTTTTTTATACATAGGAAGTAAAGTTTCACTTTATAATGACAAATAATAAACAAAATGGGATAATAACAATATGTCCAAGTGGTAAGACCAATATTACAAAAGGGGCGATTGTTACATGCTAAATATAGAACAAATTAAAGAAATCATTCCACACCGCTATCCATTTTTACTTGTTGATAAAATATTAGAAGTGGATGAGGGGAAAAGAGCGGTTGGAATTAAAAATGTATCTGCAAACGAGGAGTTCTTTAATGGACACTTCCCAGATTATGCAGTTATGCCTGGTGTACTTATTGTAGAAGCATTAGCACAAGTTGGGGCAGTTGCTGTATTAAAGAAAGAAGAAAACCGCGGGAGACTTGCTTTCTTCGCAGGCATCGACAACTGCCGCTTCAAAAAACAAGTACGCCCAGGTGATCAACTTCGTTTAGAAGTAGAAATGACACGCGTACGTGGACCAATTGGAAAAGGAAAAGCAATCGCAACAGTAGATGGTGAAGTTGCATGCGAAGCTGAAATTACATTTGCAATTGGTGATAAGAAAGAATAGATAGTAATTAAAAAATCCTTCTGTAATATGCAGAAGGATTTTTTTAATTACTATATTTTTTGCTTGAAATATTAAAATGCAGAGTAATCAGAATTTTAATTGTGAATGAATGGAAGTTTGTATATAATGACGCTATGAATATCTTGGAATCAAGATAAATGATAGTGCGACAAAAATAGAGATGTCGTTGTCACATTATAGAGGTTATGAGATAGGACAAAGGTAATTATGATTCGTTATGATGAACTGTAGAGGAAAGTAATGGGGAAATTTAACGGTAGAAGTAAATGAAAAATAGGCGTAGCATATCGAGCATAAAAGAGAAAAAGGGAAAAGGTCGCATTTTGAAAAAGGAGACTAGAACATGTTCGGAAGAAAGAAAAGAAAACCATTACGACAATTAATTACACATAAAGAGCCTAAATCACGTATTACAGAACAATACCGTAACATCCGTACAAACATTGAATTTACATCTGTAGATAACCATATTCGTTCTATCATTGTAACTTCGGCTGATCCTGGAGATGGGAAAACAACGACTATTTCTAATCTAGCAGTTGTTTTCGGTCAACAAGGGAAAAAAGTATTGTTAATTGGGGCGGACTTACGTAAGCCGACATTACAAAACTTATTTGCGGTTCACAATCCAAATGGTTTAACAAATTTATTATCAGGACAGGCTTCGTTTATGCAATGTATTCAAAAAACAGATATAGATAATGTATATGTCATGCCAGCAGGCCCAATTCCGCCAAACCCCGCAGAACTACTAGGATACCGTAAAATGGACGAAATGCTTTTAGAGGCATATAAGATGTTCGACGTCATTCTAATCGATACGCCTCCTGTGCTGGCGGTTACAGACGCGCAAATACTTGCAAACAAATGCGATGGAGTTGTATTAGTAGCTCGTAGTGAAAAAACAGAAAAAGATAAACTGATAAAGGCGAAACAAATATTAGATAAAGCATCTGGAAAACTACTTGGCGTCGTTTTAAACGATAAAACGGAAGAAAAAGAGCAGTATGGTTATTACTAAAATATAAAAAGCCAACAAAATTTTTGTTGGCTTTTTATTGTTTTCTGAAAATTCTTTATCAAGTTACACAGCATGAAAAACATGATAAAATAAAAATTTTGGGAAATGATTGGAATGTGTTGTCATATTTAAGATTATTTTGTAAGATTAAACTTGTTTCTTGTGAACAAATATAGAACTGAATTATTAAAAATAAAAAATGTAAGATTTATATGTTATAATTTTTCCTATGTGTAAATTTTAGAAAGTTGGAGGAACTTATGGAAGAAACAATTAGTTTGAAAGAGTTATTTCATATTTTAAAAAAACGTTTAGCAATGATCCTCGTAATCGCCTTTGGTGCAGCTATTGTAAGTGCTATCATTAGCTTCTTCTTCATGACACCAATCTATCAATCTTCGACGCAAATTCTTGTGAATCAGAAGAAGCAAGAAGGAGCAGCAATTCAGTACAATGAGGTACAAACAAATATTCAATTAACAAATACATACAAGGTTATTATTAAAAGTCCAGTTATTTTGGATCAAGTGAAAGAAAAGCTAGGCTTAAATATAACAGTACAAGAGCTAAACAATAAAATTGAAGTAGCTAATGAGAAAGACTCACAAGTAGTGGCGGTAACTGCGCAAGATAAAGACCCAAAACTAGCTCGTGATATTGCTAATACAACTGCAGAAGTGTTTCAAGGTGAAGTTGCTAAAATTATGAGTGTTGATAACGTAACAGTATTATCAAAAGCAGAAGTTGCAGAAAATCTATCTCCAATTAAACCACGCCCAATGTTAAATGTAGCAATTGCTTTCGTTGTTGGTTTAATGGCTTCAATTGGTCTTGCATTCTTACTAGAATACTTAGATAACACAGTGAAAAAAGAAGAAGATGTAGAAAGCTTACTTGGCTTACCAGTGTTAGGTATTGTCGCTCGTATGGATGAAGAAACATTGAACGTGAAATCACACGCTCCATCATCAAGAAAAGTGAGGGGACAAACAATTGGCTCTTAATTTATTTAAAAAGAAAAAGAATCATCGTCAACGTCGTCAATTAATTGCTCATCAACAACCGAAATCACCAATTTCAGAGCAATATCGTAATATTCGAACGAATATTGAATTTGCAGCTGTTGATACGAATTTACATTCATTAATGGTAACATCTGCGAACCCAAGTGAAGGGAAAACGACGACAACAGCGAATATGGCAGTTGTTTTTGCCCAACAAGGAAAGAAAGTATTGTTAATTGATGCGGATATGCGTAAACCGGCGATGCATCAAATGTTCCAAGTTGATAATATTTTCGGGTTAACGAATGTATTAACACATAGTGAACGTTTAGAGAAGTGTGTACAAACGACATTAGTTGATAATTTACACTTTTTAGCGTGTGGTCCAATCCCACCAAATCCGGCGGAATTGTTAGGTTCAAAATCGATGAAAGAACTTCTTGGGCAAGCATACAGCATGTACGACTTAGTTATTTTTGATATGCCGCCTATTTTAGCTGTTACCGACGCACAGATTATGGCAAATGTATGTGATGCTTCTATTCTTGTTGTTCGTAGTGAATCGACAGAGAAGGAAACTGCGGTAAAAGCAAAAGGATTGTTAGAATCGGCTAAAGGTAAACTGTTAGGCGTTGTCCTGAACGACCGTGAACGTGAACAAGGCTTATATTATTACTACGGTGCAAACTAATTAAAAAGTGAGATATGGCAAGGACATATCTCCTTTTTTCCTTTGAATATGAGATAACTCATATTCAAAGGAAAAAAGATTTTTATATGAGAGAGGGAGGATGAAACAAATGATTGATTTACATTGTCACATTTTACCTGGCATCGATGACGGTGCACAAACAGTAACAGATAGTCTGGCCATGGCACAAAAGGCTGTCCAAGAAGGAATACATACAATCGTCGCAACACCACACCATCAAAACGGGAAATATACAAATGAACGTACTTCAATTATTCATCAAGTAAAACAACTAAATGATGAACTACAACAAAATGAAATTCCACTGAAAATTTTACCAGGGCAAGAGGTCAGGTTATATGGTGATTTATTAGAAGACTATGAAGCTAGTAAAATCGTTACCTTAAACGAAACGAATAAATACATATTAATTGAGTTTCCATCTAATCACGTACCTCGTTATGCAGAGCAACTATTATATGAACTACGCGTTAAAGGGATGATCCCAATTATTGTTCATCCAGAACGCAATGCCGAGTTAATCGAGCGGCCAGATAAGTTATATAACCTTGTAAGTAAAGGTGCATTAACACAAGTAACGGCAGGTAGCTTGCTAGGAAATTTCGGCAAAAAGATAAAAAAATTCTCACTACAACTTGTCGAACATAATTTAACGCATATGATTGCATCTGATGCACATAACACGACGTCAAGAGGATTTCATTTAGCGGAAAGCTATGAATTAATCAGAAAAGAATTCGGAATGAACGTTATGAGTGATTTGAAAGAAAATCCGTACTTATTAATTAGCGGGAAGGCAATTTACAAAGAAGATCCAGAACAAATACGTCGTAAAAAATTGTTTGGTATTTTTTAATTGAAGAGTTTGGGTGATGTCTCCTAACCGTTATCAACGGGGGCACTCGGTCGTGCTGTGGGTAGAAAATTTATTTTTCGAACCTACCTTAGACGCTTGTCGTCGGGAGTATGACGTGAGGATGGGTTGGATGCCCATAATTTATTTGTAATAGAAACTCTACCTATGGAGTTATAAGTATGACTCTATAGGTAGGGTTTTTGTTATTGTTACATGTGAATAAACAGATATAGGGGGACTAAAATTGAAAAAAGTAAGAAAAGCAATTATCCCAGCGGCTGGTCTTGGGACAAGGTTTTTACCAGCAACAAAGGCGATGCCAAAAGAAATGTTGCCAATCGTCGATAAGCCCACAATTCAATACATAATAGAAGAAGCGATGGAATCAGGGATTGAAGATATTATTGTTGTAACAGGAAAAGGAAAGCGCGCAATTGAAGATCATTTTGATCATTCTTTTGAATTAGAACAAAGCCTTTTAGAAAAAGGGAAGTATGAAATGCTTGAAAAAGTACAAGCTTCTTCAAAAATTAACATTCACTACATAAGACAAAAAGAACCAAAAGGTTTAGGGCATGCAGTATGGTGCGCACGTAAATTTATTGGAAATGAGCCATTTGCGGTATTACTTGGTGATGATATTGTACAAGCGGATACGCCATGTTTACGTCAATTAATGGATCAATATGAAGGTACACAGTCTTCAGTTATTGGTGTACAGACGGTGCCAGAAAACGAGACACATCGCTATGGAATTATTGATCCGCTTGAACAAAATGACCGTCGTTATCAGGTACGTCAATTTGTAGAGAAGCCAGAGCAAGGAACAGCACCATCGAATTTGGCTATTATGGGTCGTTACGTATTAACACCAGAAATCTTTATGTTTCTAGAGAATCAACAAACAGGTGCAGGCGGCGAAATTCAATTAACAGATGCGATTCAACGTTTAAATGAAATTCAGCGTGTGTTTGCTTATGACTTTGAAGGGATTCGTTATGATGTTGGGGAGAAGTTTGGATTTATTAAGACGACAATTGAGATGGCATTGCAACATGATGAATTGAAAGATGAATTAATACAGTATATGAACGAACTTGTAAAAATAAAAAATGTACATGTGTAAAGTTGAGGTGAAGAGGGCTTGGAAGAAAGAGGCGTAATAAACGAATCTGTAGGGAAAGAAATAGATGAGGTTAAAAAAATATCAATGGTTCATGCATTCTTAAAAAGGACTATAGATATTATAGGTGCTATTGTTGGTTTGATAATATTTTCTCCATTTTTTATTATAATTCCTATTCTATATATGCGTGGGGAAGCAAAAGGACCAGTTTTCTTTAAACAATCTAGAATTGGTAAAAATGGTGAGGTTTTTGGTATTTATAAATTCCGTTCTATGGTAGTTAATGCAGAAGAAAAATTAGAAAAAAATGAAGTACTATACAAGAAATATATAGATAATAATTATAAACTTGAACCGGAAGAAGATCCACGTATTACAAATATAGGGCGCTTTTTACGAAAAACAAGTCTAGATGAATTGCCACAATTTATTAATGTTCTTAAAGGTGAGATGACCTTGGTTGGTCCGAGGCCAGTTATCCAAGAAGAATTAAAAGAATATGGCTCAAAAACTTCAGACTTCTTGTCAGTTAGCCCTGGTCTAACCGGTTATTGGCAAGTAAGTGGTAGGAGTGATGTAGGATATCCGGAAAGAGTAGATATAGAATTATACTATGTGTATAACCAATCCTTAAAATTAGATATTACTATCTTATTTAAAACAGTTTTATTGGTTGTATTACGTAAGGGTGCTTATTAATAATTTTATATACAACTTAAAATTGAAAAAGATTTTGTTAGCTGCTGAAAAAAATCAAATTATTAAATTTAGTTTGGAAAGCAAATGATGGTGAAATGAAGAATGAAATCGATAGCATTGCGGAGCAAAAATCTATTTGAAAAAGTTAAACTAGTTACAAATAAAGCTATGGAGAAAGGTTTCGTGCATCTTCTTAGTGCGAATTTCTTGTTACAAATAGCGGGATTCGGTGGACAGATATTCTTAACAAGAATTTTATCTGTTGAAGACATTGGAAGATTAAAGGTATTACAATCTTTTTTAAGTAATTTAGTAATTATAGCTGGATTAGGATTAAATGTGGCCATTTTAAAAATGTGTTCTGAAAAAATTAGTATACAGAAAAAGCAGAAGTTATTTGAAGATGGCTTCAAAGTAACAGTGATATTCTCAGCATTTATTACTTTGTTAACCATCGTTATAGCGGGATTTGGAGGGTTTTCATCGGATATAAAAATAAATAATCTAATGAAATTTTATGCTTTACAGGTACCATTCCTTTCTGTAAGTGCTTATTTTGTGGCTTACTTACAATCCCAGAAAAAAATCCATTTAATGTCTAATGTACAAAGCATTTCTAAAATTGCTGTGGTAATAATAAGTATCTTAGGAGCATATATTTATGGAATGACAGGATACATAATTACTTTAGTAATTGCATTATCATTAACAACATTATTATTTGTACCTTTCATTAAATCGGAGTTACAATCTATAAAATATAAGCGAATAGACAAAGGATTGATCGCCAAACCATTAAAATTAGGTAGCTATTCGTTTATTACAAATTTATTAGGTCAATTAATACTTACGTTTAATATTCTCATTTTAAATTACATGAATGTGGACCAAAAAGAAGTAGGTTATTACGGCATAGCACAGCTTATAATCACTTCTATGATGATTATTCCTAATACGCTAAATCAATTAATGATACCGTATATATCCGAGCAAACAGATAATAGGGTTCAAATAAGAAAGATGTTGAAAAAATTTGAAAGTAGAATGTTAATGATAACGGCGTTATTATGTACATCAACATTCTTTATAATACCGTTAATGATGCCACTGATATTTGGAAAAGAGTATGTGAATTCAGTACCTTATTTTCAAATCCTTGTAATAGGATTATTCTTTTGGAGCGTTTATTCACCTAAAGGAATCACATTACTTAGCATAGGGCGAGTAGACTTGAATTTTAAAGTAAGTTGTATATCTTTTGTATTTAATATAAGTCTTAATTTTATATTAATCTATAAATTTGGAGCGTTAGGCGCAGCCATAGCTACGACAGCTACATATTTTGTAACCATTTTCATCAATAGAATTTATTTTAAAAAAATTTAAAAATAGAATGAGGAGAAGGTCCCTCATTCTATTTTTTCTTTTCGGTACATTATGTATATAGAATTAAGATTAAAAGGGAGAAATCTATGAAGATTTTATATCTTGTCAATATGGATCCTCAAAATAAAACCGGATTATTCAATGCGACTCATAAGAGGATTAAGTTGAATAATAATAAGGTTGATAGTGAAAAATATTGTGTGAATTTTTATGATGGAATAGTATTGAAAATATTGAAGAAAATACTGAAGAAAAAAATTTATCAAAAAGAGGGAGAGTTTTTTATTTATGAAGATATTAAATATAGAAAACTCTTTTTGAAAAATACCCTAACGAAAAAGGTTTTAGAAAAATTAGGACTAGACTTTTTAGTCTATTTAGAGGTTATTTTAAGAAATAAGATGAAAATACGAGAGTTTGATATCGTAAGTGCTCATTGGGGGCATACTCAAGGAAGTTTAGCATACTATATTAAACGCTTTTTGGGAATTCCATATACATTGACATTACATGGTAGTGATATCCATACTATGCCTAAACAAAGTATGAATTTAAAAAAAGTAATTCTTCGAAACCTGGAATATGCGGATAGAACTATTTTTGTGAGTGAATATTTAAAAAAAGAAGCTAGAGATATTGGGTATAGTGGAGATAATTTTGCAATTATTTATAATGGTATTGATAGAGAAAAATTTTATCCAGTTTGTTCAAAAAAGAAGAGTGAATTAAGAACTGATTTTGGTCTTCAAGGGTATATAGTCGGTTATATTGGTAATTTAGTTGAAGTGAAAAGAGTCGATAAAATCCCTCAAATATATAAGGAACTTAATGAAATTACTGACGAAGAATTTACTTTTCTTATTATAGGCGACGGAGATTTAAAGCAAGAGATGAAACAAAATTTTAATAAAATTGATGCTAAATTTTTGTTTACTGGTAAGGTAGCACCTCAAGAAGTAATCGACTATCTTAGTGTAATGGATGTATTAATTTTACCTAGTCGCCAGGAAGGATTAGGTTCAGTTTTATTAGAAGCACAAGCGTGTGGTATACCCGTAGTAGGAAGTGGTAATGGTGGAATTCCAGAAGTAATTATTGATAAAACTTGTGTTATAAAAGATGACCAATATTTTGAAGAGAAGTTTGCTGAAAAAATTTCATCTATTCTTAAAAATAAATATAGTGTAAACCTCTCTAATGATTGGTTAAATAATTTTGATTGGGATAGAAATAGTGACAAAGAATTAAATTTATATATGGATATTATAAATGAAAAATAAGATGTACTTTACTTGATAAGAAAAACTTATAAATTTTTCGCGAATGGTACATATAAAAAATGTAATTATTATATAAACTGTAAAGGTGGCTAGTATAGAAAATGAAAAGGGTATTAGTAATCAGTTACTGGTATTATCCAGAAAATGTAGCTCGAGCCTTTCATGTGAAAGGAATAGTTTCATCTTTGTTAAAAGATGGATATCATGTGGATTTAGTAATCCCCCAAAATGCTATGTACCAAGAAATAGAGAATCAAAATATGGATAATATCACTTTACATCAGGTTAAACCAGGTATTTTACTCCATAAAGAAAAAAATAGATGGGATGTTAACAGAAATATATTAAACAATTCTCATAGTAACCTCCTTACTAAAGGGTTGAAAAAATTATACGATCTACTTATTTGGCCAGATAGAACAATTGAATGGGCAATAAATGCTTATCGTTATACTAAAAAAAATCAGTTACATAGCAATAGTATAGCTATGGTGACGGTGGGATTACCAGTGTCTACTCATATTACAGGACATTTATTAAAAAAAGATGCTCCTCATGTAAAATGGATAGCTGATTATGGGGATCCATTCTCTTATAATCCAGATCGGGAGATAAGAAAATATGATAAATTTCTGGAATCAAGGATACTTAATAATGTAGATTCGATTGTAATACCAACAGAAAGTGCGATAGATTGTTATACTAGTTTAGGCGTAAATAAGTCGCAAATTCATGTTATTCCTCAACTCTTTGAGGAGGAGCAGGGAAAAAGTAATTATGAGGTAGATAAAGATAAATTTAATATAATGTATGCAGGATCTTTTTATAGGGGCATACGTAGTCCAGTAGAGTTTATCCATGCGTTATCTTTGGCTAGTAAGAAGAATGAAAAAATAGAATTTCATTATTTTGGGAATGTGACGGCTTTAGAAGAGTTTTTAAATATGGAAGGATTGGATATAGAAAAACTTCCTATTAAAATTAATAATTTTAAAAGTAGAAGTGAGATTCTTAATATTATGAGAGAAATGGATTTACTAATTAATTTAAATAATAAAAGTACAAGTCAAATTCCTAGTAAAATTATTGATTATCTTTACGCTAATAAACGAATTTTAAATGTTGGAAATAACTTGAATGGATTATTTGATAATGTAGATAATGAGAAGGAAAAAATCGCTAATAAATTAGTGGAAATTAGTTTAAATCCTTTAGAATTCAATTATGATCAATTAAAGAGATTTTATAGTTATGATTTTAATTCTAGTAAATATTTAAATTTGTTAAAATAGGGTTTTGAAAATAATATTATTATTTTTGTTTGATCATACTATATATTAATGGGAATTTGAGTACTAAATGTATCTAATAGAATTTAAGATAGGATGATATAAGTAAATGCAAAGAGGGAGAATAGATTTACTCTTTTATAATATATATATATATATCGCAGCATTTTATGGTTTTTTATGGTTGAATCCTTTTTTCACTTGGAATAATTCCATAATTCCTCTTTTTGGGGTAATCCATATTTTGATATTTTTATTTTGGGCTTTTATATCAGATTTTAAAATTAATAAAGCTGGTATATTAAGTGCTTTTTTTGCTTTAATGTTAATTTTTCTGTTTAGTTTTAAGGATGAGCATATAGTACGTAATTTATGTTTATACTCAGCGTCCTTAATTCCTTTAGTATTAATAAAACAAGAAGATCGTTTAAAGATTTATGATAACTTCATTAAAATAATTGCTATATCGCTTATTCCGGCTATAATTATAGCTGTTTTCTTATTTGTAGGATTTGATATACAGTGGTCACAATTATCTAGTACATCATGGACAAAGCCATATTATAGAAACTATTTTAATCTTTCTATCTACCATTTCTTTAATGGTGCAGACCAAAGGTACTTCTTTCCATGGGGGGGAAGTATTGATAGAATTTGTGGAATGTTTGATGAACCGGGTGTTGTTGGAACAGTTAGTGGTTTGATTTTAGCTTCAAAGGGATTTTCTTTACGTAGAAGTTATGAGAAGATAATTTTTATTGCTGGTACATTATCGTTTTCTTTCGCTTTCTTCATGATATTACTACTGTTTTTAGCAATAAAAAAATACAAATATATATTAGTGATATTGGGAACTTTAATAATATTGATGAATACAGTACCTAAAGATAGTTATGTATATAGCAAAATTTTGTATAGATTAGATTTAGGAAATAACGATATAGACGGAAATAATAGAGGTAATGCTGGTTTTGAGCAAATATACAGAGAATTTAAGCAAGATGGAAATATATTATTAGGAATTAAAGAGAAAGAATACCTTTATAAAGCAAACGCGTATGGTTCAGAGGCGCTATCTTGGAAAACCTTTGTAGTGATAAATGGATTATTATTATTTGTTCTCCATACTTTATATTTTATGGGTTATGCATTTACTTTGAAAAGTAGGAAAGTATGGATTTTTACTATGATTTATTTATTATCGATTTATCAAAGACCTTATGATTTTACACTAAGTTATTGGCTTATATTTATGGGAGGAATTGTAGCAGCTAATAATATGAATATATTCAAAAGTAATAAGCTAAATGCTAAGATTGATTAGATTGATGAATTCAAAGGTGTATTTAATTAAAGGTATAAGACTAATTTTATATTAAGAGGGATTTGAGAATCTGTATTAATTAAGATCTTAAGTCCCTTTTTGTTATGTGTGTTTAATAAGTGGATTGGAGAGAATATATGTCAGAAATAGCATTATTAATTCCCGTATATAACGATCAAGTTGGTTTAAATCAAACCTTAGAATCTTTATTGAAGGAGACGAAAGAGAAGATAGATGTAGTGGTTGTTGATGACGGTAGTAAAGAATCAATCCATGTTCCTAAGACTATTGGAATTCACCATATTATTTTTATAAAGTCTGAGGTTAATAAAGGAATTGAGCATGTCTTAAATTTAGGATTAAAGTATATTTGTGATAATGGCTATACATTTGTTGCCAGGATAGATGCAGGAGATACAATTGAGCCTAATCGATTTTATAAGCAGAAAAAATATATGTTAGATAATCCTAATTACATGTTGATAGGATCAAACGTGAGGCATACGGATATGAATGGTAAAGAAGTGTTTATAGAGCGTGTGCCGCTTTCAACAGATGAGATAAAAAAGAGGATGCATATTAATAGTTGTTTCCCACACCCATCCGTTATGTTTAGAACAGTGATTATTGAAGAGATTGGTATATATCACACTGATTTTCCAGCAGCAGAAGATTATGAGTTTTTCTTCAGGATAATGAATAAATATGAGGTTTCGAATTTAGATGAAGTTCTCATCTGTAAAGAAATCAATCCAAATAGTATCTCATTAAGTAGGCGAAAAAGACAGTTGTATAGCAGAATAAAAATTCAAAAAAAATATTTTAACCCTCTAGTTTTAGAAAGTTATGTGGGAATAATAAAATCTTTTATCCTGCTAGTAGCTCCTAATAAGCTAATTATTGGTCTTAAATCTTTATTAAGCAGATCTAACTAATGATAAAAGGGGCAGTGAGGAATGAAAAAGGTTGTTTTTATATGTGAGGCATTAGGTGGAGGAGTTAGAAGGCATTTAGTAGACGTACTCTCAAATTTAAACCTAAATAAATATGAAGTACATGTTATACATGGTACTAGGCGGGTAGATGATGTATTTCTATCGGCAAAAAAGGATCTTATGAGAAAGGGGCTCTACTTTTACGAAGTCAAAGAAATGGTGAGGGAATTATCAGTTAAGAATGACATAGGAGCTACAAAATTAATTATAAAAATATTACGGGAAATTAAGCCACAGGTTGTTCATTGCCATAGCTCTAAAGCAGGTGCAATAGGTAGAATAGCAGCAAAAATATGTGGAGTAAAACAAGTATACTATACGCCACATGCATATGTATTTCAAAACCCGAATTTATCAGCGAAGAAAAAATTCATATACAAGAATATTGAAAAATTATTAGGTTCTTTAACCACGAAGGTCCTTCATGTTTCTAAGGGTGAAGAAGCATTTGCTTTGGGGCATAAAGTCATTTCATTAAATAAATCAATGGTAGTATATAATGGTATTTCTTCACCCTCTACAGATAGCGAACTTCCTTTAAAAGGTTGTAAAGAGAAATTGGTAGTGGGAACAATTGCGAGAATGGATTATCAAAAAAACCCATGGTTATTTATTCGTATAGCTGAACAAGTGATTAAGGAAAATCAAAACGTTGAATTTGTATATATTGGAGATGGAGATTATTTTAAAGAAGTTTCTGATTATGTTAAAGAGAATAATTTAAGTGAATTTATTAAATTAAAAGGATTTCATTCAAACCCAGATATAGAATTAATTTGTTTTGATATATTCTTATCTACTTCCTTATACGAAGGTATGCCATATTCATTAATAGAGGCATTATCATATAAAAAACCTATTATCGCAACGGATGTTGTAGGTAATAATGAAATAGTAGTTGATGATTATAATGGTTATCTTTTTGATAAAGATAATGCTAAAGAAGGCACACAAAAAATATTAGACATTATAAAAACCCCTAGTCTATATAATGAGCTTTCTAATAATGGCTTTAGGTCATTTGAGGAAAACTTTACGATTGAAAAGATGCTATCTTCAATAGAAGGGGTATATTCGAAATAAAAGATTATAGGTAGTGCAAAGAAGTTTATAATTAAGGACTGGATAATCAATGATACGTAATAATAGGATTTAATTAACTGGAAGGATAATAAAGTATAGTGCGTCTATATGAAATTATTTGAGTAAGTATCATTTTTTAAGATTTTATATTCATTATAACTTTGATATATGAGTTAAATAATAAAAAAGATAAGGATTGATGAAGATGAATAAAAAAGTTTGTGTAATAGGTTTAGGTTACATTGGTTTACCAACTTCAGCTATATTTGCAAGAACAGGGTATGATGTTATAGGGGTAGATGTTAACCCAGTTGCAATTGAAATGATTAATCAAGGTAAAGTTCATATTGAAGAAGTTGGACTAGGAGAATTAGTTAAAGATGTAGTAGAAAAAGGGAAATTGAACGCAAGTGTACATCCAACACAAGCGGATGTATTTATTATTGCTGTTCCTACACCACATAATGCTGATCACACTGCAAATTTAGACTACGTTGTAGAAGCAACTAAGTCTATTTTACCATTCTTACAGAAAGAAAGTATTGTAATTGTAGAATCTACGATTCCACCAAGAACTATTGATGATGTAGTAGCTCCAATTCTTAAGGAACAAGGATGGGATGTAGGAGAAGAAATCTACCTTGCACATTGTCCAGAACGTGTGTTACCTGGACGCATTTTAATTGAATTAGTAGAAAATACAAGAATAGTTGGTGGGATTAATAAGAAATCTACACAAAAAGCAGCCGAAGTTTATGGTAGTTTTGTACAAGGAGAAATCCTTGAAACTACTGCTGTAACAGCAGAGATGTCTAAGCTTATGGAAAATACATTCCGTGATGTAAATATTGCATTAGCAAATGAATTAGCAAAAATTTCCGAAAAACTTGGCGTAAATGCTTTAGAGGTTATTAAGCTAGCTAACCATCATCCTCGAGTAAATTTACATCTTCCAGGACCAGGTGTTGGAGGACATTGTTTAGCAGTAGACCCATATTTCATTATTGAAAAGGCACCTGAAGAATCTCAATTAATTTCTAATGCGCGCTTTATAAATAATTCTATGCCTGCATTTGTTGTAGAACAATTAGCGAAAATTATTCCAGATAAAAATGCAAAAGTTGCAGTTTTAGGAATTACATATAAGGGTAATATTGATGATGTCAGAGAAAGCCCAGCTATGACAATTGTAGATTTGCTTACAGAACAGGGTTATCAAGTTGCTGTACATGATCCCCATGTTCATGAAAATCAGGTGCATTTTAATTTATATAGTCTAGAGAATGCTGTGAAAAATGCAGAATGTATTTTGGTACTAACAGACCATAATGAATTTAAACAAGTAGACGAACAAATCATTATTAATAACGCAAGAAAGGCTATTATATTTGATACGCGTAATTGTATGAATATAAGTAGTAAACAAATTTCTTATTACAATTTTAATAATCTATATAAACTAAGAAGCTTAGAAAGTGTACGAGCATAATGGATTAATTGCATAAGGGAATTCGAATATTTATCATAGTTATAGATATTTTGAATGTATTTAAGTTATAATTGTAACTATGTTTTTTGAGAAAAGATTTCGATTTTCGAAAGAGGGTTAAAAAAATGAAAAAGAAAATTTTATTCTGGATTCTGGGTATTATTGGCGTTCTTATTGTCGGTGGTGGAGTATATGCATATACTGTTTATTCCAATGTGTCTAATACATTAGATGCTGTCCATAAACCATTAGATCGCGAGAAATCTGAAAAACGAGATCAAAAGGTAGATGTTTCGGATAAAAAGCCAATATCTATTTTAATGATGGGTGTGGACCAACGTGGTGAAGATCAAGGAAGATCAGATTCTTTAATGTTATTTACATTAAATCCTAAGACGAAATCTATGAAAATCATTAGTATTCCACGTGATTCTTATACAGAAATTGTTGGGAAAGGTACAAAGGACAAAATTAACCATGCTTACGCATTTGGCGGGATTGATATGGCTGTAAAAACAGTAGAGAATTTTCTTAATGTGCCAGTTGATCATTATATTGAAGTAAACATGGATGGATTTAAAGATATTGTAGATGCTGTTGGTGGTGTAGATGTTAATAATGATTTAGATTTTAATTATGAGGGAATACATTTTGAAAAAGGAAATATTCATTTAGATGGTACTAAGGCATTACATTATTCTAGGATGAGAAAACTTGACCCACGTGGTGATTTCGGACGTCAAATGCGCCAACGTCAAGTGATCCAAGCTGTAATTAAAAAGGGCGCAAGTGTATCTTCTCTAGCAAGTTACGGTGACGTATTAAAAGCAATTGAGAAAAACGTAAAAACAAGTTTAACTCAAGATCAAATGTTTGAGATTCAAAAGAACTATAAAGATTGTATGGAGAACAGTGAAGAAATCCAAATTCCAGGTGACGGCCACAAAGCCGCTGATGGTATTTGGTACTACTATGTTCCAGATGCAGCAAAACAAGATATAACGAATAAGTTAAGAGCACATCTTGAATTGACTAAGTAATATGTAATAACCCAACTCCTTTGGAAGGAGTTGGGTTTATTTTTGCGTAGGTTTATATTAGTATTATATATTGTGAGATTAATAGATGAGGTGAATCGATGAATAAGAAAGCGGTACTTGTCCTATTTATTTTTGTATTGTTTATTGCTTCGGTTGTAAGCGGTAAACTATATTGGAATAAGAAGGTTGCGAATGCAACAGGACAAACAAGTGAAGTAACGAAAACAAAGGCTGAAGTGAAAGATAGCGGAGCGAAGAAGGAAGAGAAAAAAGAAGAGAAAAAGCAAGATGCGAAATCATCTTTTAATGAAGCATACGCAAAGAACTTGCCAGATGCAGTGAAAGAGAAGTTAAAAAAAGCTGCTCAGGATAAAAAGGCAGTAAATCTTGTTATTGTTGGTGATGAAGCTTCTTCATCTGAAAAAGATGCTTGGGTAGCTAAGTTCACTGCTAATTTAGAGGCTTCTTACGGTAAAGGTTTATGGAATGTGACGGTAAAGGAATATAAGGGTGAAAGTACAGAGGAATTAATCGCGAATAAACGTGATAAAGAGATTGCGAAAGACAATCCAGATGTAATTTTGTTTGAGCCACCATTTATTACTGATAACGGAAAAAATGGTAATGGAAATTCTGTTGCGAATACACAGAAGTTTGTTCAGGCACTTTCTACTAGTGCAAAAGGCGCTACAATTATGATTCAACCATCAAACCCGGTGTATGGTGCGAAGAATTATCCGAAAGCGATTGAAGCATTAAAACAATTTGCGACGCAAAATGGTTATACATATGTTGATCATTGGGGAGCGTGGCCTGATGCAACAACGAAAGCGATTTTACCGTACTTACAAACAGAGTTCGGTTTCCCAAGTGCTAAAGGGTATGAAGTTTGGGCGCAATATGTAACGGATTATTTTGTAGCTAAGTAATGAAGGGTATATAGAAGGTATACGAGCAATCGTATACCTTCTATATTAGTAAAGTAATATAGAAATCCTAATAAATATGTGGGAGGAAAACAATGAACTCAATCTTAATCTGCGGCGGAGCTGGCTATATCGGTTCTCATGCTGTTAAAAAACTAGTGGATGAAGGTCTATCTGTAGTAGTAGTTGATAATTTACAAACAGGGCATGAAGATGCAATTACAGAAGGTGCGAAGTTTTATAATGGTGACCTTCGTGATAAAGCATTTTTAAGAGATGTTTTTAAACAAGAAAGTATCGAGGCGGTTATGCATTTTGCAGCTGATTCTTTAGTTGGCGTTAGCATGGAGAAGCCTCTTCAATATTATAATAACAATGTGTATGGCGCACTTTGCTTGCTAGAAGTAATGGATGAGTTTAAAGTAGATAAGTTTATTTTCTCTTCTACTGCGGCGACTTATGGTGAGGTAGATGTAGACCTTATTACTGAGGAAACGACGACAAATCCGACGAATACATACGGAGAGACGAAGTTAGCAATCGAAAAGATGCTTCATTGGTATAGCCAAGCTTCAAATTTACGCTATAAGATTTTCAGATACTTTAATGTGGCTGGTGCAACTCCAAGTGGTATTATTGGGGAAGATCACCGTCCAGAGACACATTTAATTCCGCTTGTTTTACAAGTGGCGTTAGGTCAACGTGAGAAGATTATGATGTTTGGTGATGATTATAATACACCAGATGGTACTTGTATCCGTGATTATATTCATGTTGAAGATTTAGTGGCAGCTCATTTCTTAGGACTTAAAGACCTGCAAAATGGTGGGGAAAGTGATTTCTACAACTTAGGAAATGGTAATGGCTTTAGTGTAAAAGAAATCGTTGATGCAGTTCGTGAAGTTACGAATCATGAGATTCCGGCTGAGATGGCACCACGCCGTGCGGGGGATCCAGCACGTTTAGTTGCTTCTGCTCAGAAAGCGAAAGAGAAGTTAGGATGGAATCCTGAGTATGTAAATGTGAAGACAATTATCGAGCATGCGTGGGATTGGCATCAGAAGAAACCTAATGGATATGAGAAATAAGTTTTAATAAATGAGAGAGGGTATCGTCGACAAAATATGTTCGACAATACCCTCTCTTTTTTTGTATGATTTTTGCTATACTAAACTGTACTATAATACAGGACGAGAGGAGGAGAATGATGAAAATACTTGTAGTAGATGATGAATCGAGTATTCGTAATTTGATTCGGATGCAGTTAGAGATGGAAGGGTATGAAGTATTGACGGCGGCTGATGGGAGAGAAGCTTTAGAGAGATGGAATGAGCAGCCGGATGTACTTATTTTAGATGTGATGCTTCCTGATACGGATGGATATGAGTTGTTACGTTTATTCAGAGAGAAGGAGCGTGATATTCCGGTGCTTATGTTGACAGCGAAGAGTCAGATGAATGATAAGTTACTTGGTCTTCAGCTTGGAGCTGATGATTATGTGACGAAGCCTTTTAATTATGCGGAGCTTATTCTTCGGGTGAAGAATATGGCGCGGCGCGTGAAGAAGAAGGAGGTTCCTTTAAATCATGAGGTGATTGGGGTTGGTGATTTACTTATTTGTCCAAAGGAACGAAAGCTTCATGTGAGTGGGCAGGAGATTCAGTTAACGTACCGAGAGTTTAATTTATGTCAGTTGTTTGTTTCGAATCCGCAGCGTGTGTTCATGAGGGATGAGTTACTCGAGAAGGTATGGGGGTTTGAGTATATCGGAAATACGAGAGCGGTTGATATTATGGTGCAAAGGCTTCGGAAGAAACTCGGCGCGAGCGGGGAGTATATTAAGACAATTTATGGTGTGGGGTATAAGCTTGATTGCTAAAAGGTGATGATATGTCTTTAAAACGAAATATGGTGTTTGGAATAGTTGGGTTGTTGATTCCAATTCTTGTTCTTTTGTATGCGGTTGTTTATATTGCACTGGAGAAGAATGTATATCATAATGCGGCAGATTCCTTAGAGAAGTTAAGTGTGGAAGCGCAAATTTATACGATGAATTATTTAGAGAAGGAAGCAGAAGTAGAGACGTTAGGTCCTAATTCGCTTTTAATTGCTTCGTATTTAGCGAAGCGAATGGATGTCCGGGTGCAGATGATTGGGAAGAATGGGGATGTTGTTGCAGATACACAAAAAGGAGCGTTACTTCATCGGAATATTGACATTGAGAGTTCTTTGAAGGGAAAGAAATCTTATGTTTTCGAGGAGGGAGACCCAGCTCCAATTCTTTTGTTTTCAAGTCCGGTTTATTATGGAAACGATGTCATTGGGAGTATTCGTTTTATAAATGAGTTAGCGGATGAAAAGGAAGTTTTAACAAATGTAAGTTGGACGTTTTTAATGACGTCGATTTGTTTAGTAGCTGCTGGTATTTTCTTTGCGATTCGTTTGGCGAAGTCTCTTCATAAACCAATTGATCAGTTAAGGCAAATGGCATATCGGCTTGCGAATGGAGATTATGAAAGTAAGATTGAGCTGAATGAGTATGTGGAAATTGCGCAGCTTTCAGCGTCCTTTAATGCGATGGCTGATGGGATTGAGCTGCATATTAAGCAGCTGAAGGAAGAGAAAGAGAAACAGAAAGATTTCTTGGACCGCATTACGCATGAGCTGAAAACACCGCTTACGGCAATTATCGGTTATGTGGATTTAATTCCGAAGTTGCAGTCGAAGGAGGATGTGCAGGAGAGCCTCCGTTATGTGTCTGTAGAAAGTGAGCGTCTATTATCACTTGTAGAGGAATTACTTAAGTCTTCAAAGTACGGGAAGAGTACGTTTGAAGTGTCACCTACAGTCGTGAATATTAAAGAATTGGCAGAAGAAGCGGTTTCGATTGTGAAACTCAGGTTGCAGCAGTTTGAAATTGAAGTTATGAATGAGTTAACGGAAGTACACGTCGTTGCGGATTTTGATAAGACGAAGCAAATTTTCTTGAATGTGCTTGATAATGCGATTAAATATAGTGATGCTACGCAAGTTCGTATGAATGTAATTATAAATGAGCAGGAAGCAAAGGTTTTTGTTCATGATGATGGTATTGGTATGGACGAATGTGTGCTTGCAGAATGGAATGAGTCTCCGGAAGGTAAGGTGCTTCCTTCAAGTTACGGGAATGGCTATGGTTTATACATTTGTCAGGAGATTATGAAGAAGCAAGGCGGAAGTATGCGAATTGAGAGTAGTGAAGAGATTGGGACTACAATATGTATTACATTTTTACTTCCGAGACGGATGGAAGACATAAAAAACTTGAAAGCGGTTAAATGATACATTTATGAAACAATTATGCGGTATTTTCGAAACAACGTTTTTTTATCTTGGAGGTAGGCAGAAATGAAAAGGCTATCATTTCAAATTCTTATGTTTGTCTTTTGTATGATTGTTTCTCTTATTTTGTTTTATGTTATTGAGAAGCAAATATATAATCGAATTACAATTGTGGATGACAAACAAGCCGTTTTACAAAGAGTGAATGAATCCCTTCCTACTGAAGTGAAAGTAAGGCATGAGAAGTGGGGAGAAATTGTTGTAACGGATGAAGTTCGTTTGCATACGATTGTTTCATTCTTTGACCGAATTCGAATAGAACCGAGAGAAGCGAGGAATCAAGAACAAGTATTTACTGGAGAAGTAACGTACTTGAATGGACATAAACGTACTTTTGCAGTAGGTGACTTGTTCCAGTATGAGGCTAATGTATACGGAAAGAATGGTACGGATCCGATGATCTCAGCATTGCAAACGTATTTGTTAAGTCTGTATTATACACCAGAGCGCATTAGTAATTTCTTTGCGGAGGCAAAGGAAGTTGTAGTGAGGCAAGGGGATGTAATACGTACTATAGATCTTACGCAAATATTTGATTCTATTCGATACGCAAAGCAAATTACAGATTACGGAGAAATTCAGAAATTATTACAATCACAGAATGAGCCGATTGCTTATATTACTGCCTATAAAACAGGCAAGCGTGTAAAGAATGAGCGGGAGGATATTCTAACTATTTCTGTGTATCCATCGTACTTTGTTGTGCAATATCTCGGTGATAATAACGGGAATGTCATGTATATGAAGGGCTCCCTAGCAGAATTCCTTGTAAAGGAGAATGTGTCATGAGAAAGATAGCCTTTTTCTTCTTTTTGCTAGTAATCGGAGGAGCGATGTCTAGTTGCTCTCGAGATACAACCTCTATTAAATATAATAAAAGTGGTCTCCCTATTTTGGATGATCGTCATCTCGTTGCGTATGTAGCGGCCCGCGAGGAAGTTGGTGAAGCTTTGCTTTCGTCATTTTGTAAACAACGCGGGTGTACATATGAATTTATTCGTCTATCGACAGAAGAACTTCTTCGGAGAGTAGAAGAGGAAGCTGGAAATCCGAAGGCGGATATTATTATTGGCGGTACAGTAGATGCGCATCAAATGATGAAGCAAAAGAACCTTTCTATTCCTGTTACGACCCAGCATGCGAATCGTATTTCAAAGACTGTTAAAGATAAAGATGGTTATTGGTACGGTTATGAAGTGGAGAAACTGGCAATCGCGATTAATAAAGAGCGGTGGAATGAAGAAATAGCGCCGCTCGGTCTTCCATATCCATCAAGGTGGCAAGATTTATTAGATCCGGTATATACGGGTAAGATTGCAATGCCTGATCCAAATGTTTCCGGTACAGCATATACGTTTTTTCAATCACTTATTGATACTTTAGGTGAAGAGGAAGCGAAGGCGTATGTGAAGCATCTTGCAGGACAGGTTGGAGAAGTAACAGTGAATGGTTACATACCAGCAGAACTTGTGGCAAGTGGTGAATATATGATAGGCATCAATTTTGCGGGAGATCAGAGAATGCTTCAGAAACGAGGCTTTCCTATTTTAAGTAAGGAACCTGAGCAAACAGGCTTATCTGTTAATGCGATTTCGAAACTGAAGCGTGCACCGAGTGGTTTTATAGCGGACTTATTTATTGATTATTGTTTATCAGAAGAAGCGGGGCACATTTTAGAAAAAGTTTCGTTTGGCGTACCAACGATGTTTGCGAAGAATCAGAAAGAGATAGAAGGTCAGCCGGTTAGAAGGACGAACAAAAATATATCAAATAGTGGAATAATCGAGATATGGAATAGACAGCGTCTCTCTCAGCAGTGAGAAAAGGAGACGAAAGAATATGTTTAAATGGCTTAAGCCAGCACCTGCAATTGAGAGATTGCCGGCAGATATGATTGACAGGGTATACAAATTATTACGTATTCGTGTGTTAATGGGAATTTCAGTTGGGTATGCTGCTTATTATTTAGTGCGCAGTAACTTTACGTTATCAAGTACGTATTTAGTACAAGAATATGGTTTTAGTACAGCTGAAATTGGATTGCTAGGTTCAGTAATGGCAATTGTTTATGGGTTCAGTAAGTTCTTTATGGGGAATTTATCGGATAAAGCTTTCGCCCAGCGCTTTATCGCAGTCGGATTATTCTTATCAGGGCTTGTAAATATTTGTTTCGGTTTTGCATCTTCATTTGGGATGATTGTTACATTACTTGTCTTAAATGGTATTGTACAAGGTATGGGAGCACCACCTTGTAGTATCGTTATGACGAAATGGTTCTCGAAGAAAGAACGTGGTACGAAAACAGGTATTTGGAATATTTCACATAACGTTGGTGGAATGCTAGTGCCGCCCCTTGTCGGAATTGGTGTAGGTATTTTCGGTGAAAATCATTGGCAGGGCGGAGTATTTATTTTCCCAGCGATTATCGCAATGGTAATTGCAGTTCTTGTTTGGATTAATGCGAAGGATACACCAGAATCTGAAGGTCTTCCTCCAATTGATGAGTATCGTAATGACTATGAAAATCTTGAAAAAGCAGATAATGCTAATAAGATGTCACCAAAAGAAATTTTAATGAAATATGTAGTGACAAATAAGTTCGTTTGGTATTTATGTATTGCAAATGCATTTGTTTACTTAATTCGTTTCGGTGTTATTAACTGGGTTCCGCTTTATTTAACGACAGTTAAAGGTTTTTCAAAAGCAGAAGCGCATGCTGCATACGCGATTTTTGAAGGTATGGCAATTCCAAGTTCATTAATCGTTGGTCTTTTAAGTGATAAGTTATTTAAAGGAAAACGTATGCCATTATGTATTATGAGTATGGCCGGAGTTGTTGTTGGTACGGTTGTATATTGGCAAGCATCTAGCGTACTTGTTGTAAGTATTGCAGTTTCTATTATCGGTTGTTTAATTTACGTACCACAGTTTTTAATCGGTTTAAGTGCGATGGAATTAGTACCGAAATTTGCAGTAGGTACAACAGTTGGTATGTGTGGTCTGTTCGGTTATGTAGGCGGAAGTCTTGTAGCAAACGCAGCAATTGGTGTTATTGTTGATCGTTCTGGCTGGGATGGCTGTTTCATCTTACTATTAGCAGGCGGTATTTTATCAACAGTATTCTTATTTATCGTTCAACGTGGACATGAGAGAAAAGGTCCTAAAGTGGCGTAATAGTTTATTCGGGAAAGCGATCCAATCATTATTTTGGATCGCTTTTTTAATAATCGAAAGGACGACCATATGTAAAATTAAAGTTTTATGTGTAAATCGCTTATATAATAAATAGCACTTTCAGTTACTAAGGGGCTAGTTATTTAATATAATTTTTTTAGATTTAATAAAGCAATTACATACATGGATAGACCGAAAAAAGCCCCAGCACAGCCCCAAAGTACAACATCAAATAAAGAGACAGAGATTTCTTCTGAACCTAAATAAGGAAGGATATAAGTCATAAATACAAACATTTGGAATCCCCAAAGTGCACCTGCTTTTAAGCCAGCTTTTTTTAATGCCTTTTTATGTTTTAAATACTCTTCTTCTGTTGCACACTCAGTATCATTTAGGCCCTTTTTTTTCAATTTAAAGATTAAATAATTAGCATAAATCATATTAATAAGAAAAATAAATATAGTACCTATAGATATTGTATGGTTCATAGTATCGACGAGTAACATAATAAGCATTACCAACATATTTAACCACCATAAACCAATTCCAGCTATAGCTAATTCTTTATTGATTTCTTGTTTTTGATACTCATCTCTTTCACTAATTGTTCCAATAAAATTATTATAAACTTTTTCTTTCCATTCAATTTTCATCATTTAATCTCCCTCCCAAAATAGGCTGTTTAAATCTGTTTTTAACGCTTTTGCTAATTCGATACATAAAGCTAAAGAAGGATTATATTTATTGTTTTCAATTAAGTTTATTGTCTGTCTAGCCACATTAACTTTTTTAGCTAATTCTAGCTGAGACAGGCCTTCAGATTTTCGATAGTTTTTAACGTTATTCAAATATAAACCTCCTATTAATAGTTGTAGGCTTCGTGTACCAAAGTGTCAAATATATATGACACTCTACACTTGGATAAATAAAATGTCAAATATATATGACAAAAATGAGGGCGATACAATTGGGGAATTTAGTTTAATAATTCAAATTAGTAGGAAGTTCTTTAGTAAAGGAGGGAGCATGAAATTGATGTTGTGTAAGATGAAAATGTATCATCTAAATACAAAAAAACTAATTTAAATTGGATTTTTCTTTTCCTTAAAACTATCTTAAAAGATAGAATGTCATATTTCTAATCATTGGTATTTTTGTTACAATATAAATGATTGTGTAAAACTTTGTAAAATGAGTGTAACAATGTAATTGAAACTCTTGTTTTCAGAAAGTTTTATATAGTTAAATATCTATTAAACTATAAGATATAAAAAGGAGCGAGAATATGTTACCAAATACGGTTCGTACTCCAAACAAGAAGAAGAAATGGATTATCATCGGAGTTATTGCACTAATTGTTATTGTTGCAGCAGTTAATATTTTTGTAATGCAAGGCAAGAAGAAAGGCGCAGCAACAACGACTGATGCTGTGAGCTTTGAGAAGGTGACAGAGCGAAAGCTTAATAATACGAAGTTAATTTCGGGTCAGGTGAAGCCAGGGAATATTGAAAGTTTCTATGCAGATCCGACTAAAGGAAAAGTGAAAGATATCGCAGTGAAAGAAGGACAAGAGGTAGAGAAGGGAACGAAATTATTCTCTTATGATAATGAAGAAATTAATCTTCAAATGAAGCAAGCTGATCTTGATCAGAAGATGGCTGATATGCGTTACGATCAAGGGAAAAAGAAGATTGATTCATTGAAGAAAGAAATTAAGAAGGTAAAAGATGGCGGGGCTGGGAAAGAAGTAACAGACCCAATGGAAGAGCAAGTAAGTGAGTTAGAAATGGCTCAGAAAACAACGGACCTTGAGAAAGAAAAAGGGAAGTTACAAAAAGAAGAGTTAAGTAAAAAACAGAAAGAACTTACGATTTATAGTAATTTCACTGGTGTTGTACAAAAGTTAGACAAAGATGCGGCACAAAGTTCATCTCAAGCGTTAGGTGGTCAAGGGAAAGCATTTTTACAAGTTGCTTCTAAAGACCCGTTCCAAGTTCAAGGGACTTTAACAGAGCTTCAAAAGTCACAAATTCAAAAAGATCAAACGTTCACTGTAACTGCGAAAGCAAATAATAAGAAAAAGTGGACAGGTAAGATTACGGAAGTAAGTGAATTCCCAACGAGTGCAGAGATGGCTCAAGCTGCTGGTGAGGGAACTCAAAATATGTCTCAATATACATATAAAGCAAGTCTTGATAGCCAAGATGGTTTATCTCCAGGTTATCACGTTTCTCTGCAAGTAAATTTAGAGAATAAGACGATGATTGCTGTTCCAAGTAAGAGCATTGTAGAAAAAGGCGAAGATGCATTTGTTTATATCGAAGAGAAAGGAAAGCTTCGTAAACAAAATGTGAAAAAAGGTTCTACTGATGGAGATTGGACAGAGGTTGTTGAAGGCGTAACAGTGGGGCAAAAGGTGGTTAAAAATCCTTCCGACAACGTGTATGA
Source organism: Bacillus cereus group sp. BfR-BA-01331 (assembly GCF_022663915.1). NCBI lineage: Bacteria > Bacillati > Bacillota > Bacilli > Caryophanales > Bacillaceae > Bacillus > Bacillus cereus group sp. BfR-BA-01331. The sequence goes on along the minus strand of NZ_JAKUGJ010000006.1, from coordinate 211,656 downwards.
CGGAATGGAAGTGAAAGAGAAATGATTACGTTAAATAATATTTCTAAAACGTATTATCAAGGTAAATTGGCAGTGCCGATTTTACATGGTATTAGTTTAACGATTCAAAGCGGTGAGTTTATTTCGATTATGGGACCATCTGGTTCAGGTAAATCAACGCTTATGAATATTATCGGTTGTTTAGATCGTCCAACAGAGGGCGAATATATACTCAATGATGTGAATATCTTAACAGCAGACGAGTCAAAACTAGCTTTAATTCGTAATGAATATATCGGTTTTGTGTTCCAGCATTTTAATTTACTGCCGCGTCTTTCCGCAGTGGAAAACGTTGAACTTCCGCTCATCTATGGTGGGGTGAAGAAAGCAGAGCGTCGTCAGAGAGCTCTTGAAGCGCTTGGAAAAGTTGGATTATCAGATAGAGTACACCATTTACCTAGTGAATTATCAGGTGGACAGAAGCAACGTGTAGCGATTGCGAGATCGATTGCAAATAATCCAACGTTCATTATGGCCGATGAGCCGACAGGTGCGCTTGATACGAAGTCTGGTGCACAAGTTATGGATATTTTCACGAAGCTAAATGCAGAAGGTACGACGATTGTTATGGTTACGCATGAAGAAGAGGTAGCGGCGTATTCTTCCCGCCGCATTGTACTGCGAGATGGGAAAATTACAGAAGATAGAAGGTGTGCAGTATGAGTTTACTAGATAGTATAAAAATTGCCCTATCTTCTATTTTAGCTCATAAACTGCGTTCAGCTCTTACGATGCTCGGTATTATTATTGGTGTTGGTTCTATTATTACTGTCGTTGCGATTGGGCAAGGCGGGGAAGCGATGCTGAAGTCGAAATTCGCAGGTTCTGGTGGTAATAACCTTATGCCAATTCAGTTTAAACCAGATATTAATGATGAGTTTGCTATAGGTGGATTTCAAATACCGAAGTTAACTGAAGAGGATATTTTGGAAGTAAAACAAGTGAAAGATGTTTCACATGTTATTACGACAAACCAGAATTCAGAGGTACTTGATGTAAATGATAAAAAAGCAAATCTAAATGTTATTGGTCTTGATAATGAATATTTTGCGGTTAATAAAGTAAAGGTCGTAAAGGGACGTACTTTAAATGAATCCGATATTTCTCATGCAAATAACGTTGTGATGATTAGTACAAAAACAGAAGAGACGTTATTTAAGGACGTAAACCCAGTTGGACAAATTATTGAGATGAAGGGGCAGCCAATGCAAATTATTGGTGTGTATACATCTGATAATGAGTTTATGGGATTTGAAATGGAAGAAGCGTTAATTCCCCTTACTTTATGGCCTGTTTTATACGGAACAGATGAGATTCAAAGTATAGCAATTCAATCTAAAAATGTAGACAATTTAGAATCAGCAGGGAAACAAGCTGTTGATGTATTAAATAGTCGTAAGCCAAGTGAAATTCCAGGTAAATATGAACTGGTGAATTTAAAAGAGTTCCAAGAAAATGTTTCTAAAGTTACTAATATCATGACGATGATCATCGGTGGTATCGCTGGTATTTCATTAGTCGTTGGTGGTATTGGTGTAATGAACATCATGCTCGTATCTGTAACAGAGCGTACACGTGAAATTGGGGTGCGTAAAGCGCTTGGAGCAACACGTAGTAAAATTTTATTACAGTTTTTAATTGAAGCAGTTATGTTAACGCTTCTAGGTGGTTTAATCGGAATCGGTCTTGGGTATGGAGGGGCATATATCGTTTCCACATTTGCGAAGTGGCCACCGCTCGTTTCATGGGAAGTTGTCGTTGGGGGCGTATTGTTCTCTATGACACTAGGTATTATCTTCGGATTAATTCCAGCGAACAAAGCTGCGAAATTAGATCCAATTGAAGCACTGCGTTATGAGTAATTTACTAGTGTATTAGAGAGAAAACTCTCTAATACACATTACCGTTCTAGTGGGCGGTTCGTATCCTCTTGCATGAGGATGTGAACCGCCCGTTAGAACGGGTTATATAAATAGAAGGAGGCGTTATGATGGAAGCGAATTTGAATACGCAAAAAGTTGGTGGAGAGAAGCCGTCATTATTTGGAATGATTACATCTCCTGGTGTACAGTTTGAGAGAATGAAGACTAGTAATGCGGTTTGGGGTGCGTTTTGGATACTTGTTTTATTAGGAGCAGTTGTTGGTGGACTTGCTGCTTATGTAGGCTCTTTAACCCCTGAGGCGATTAAGATGAATAAGGATTTGGGTATTAGCGTTACACCTATAATGTCGTTTGGTATGGGTGCAGTATTTGGTGCTATTGGTATGGCGATTAGTTTCTTTATTAGTGCAGCAGTGTATAAAATATTTATGATGTTAATGAGCAATGATACTTCTTATAAGAAATTATTAACGATTAGTGTGTATTCAAGCATTATTTCATTACTTGGTTTATTAATAAACACAGTATTAGCACTTGTTTTAGGCGGATCAGGGAAAGAAATGTATACTGGTTTAGGACCGATTTTCGCTTCAAGTGGTGGTGTTGCAAAAGGTATTGCAAATAGCATTGAAGTGTTCACGATTTGGGGATTTGTTATTACATGGTTAGGTCTTCAAATTACGGCTGGTTTAAGTAAAAAGAAAGCAACAATTCTTATGGTTGTCTTCTTTATCTTAACTATTGGATTTGGCGCAGTAAAAGGAATGTTCCAATAATAGTGATGTTTTACGTCACTAGAAAGAAATGCAGCAATTATTTTTATAATTGCTGCATTATTTTTGTAAGGAGAGATAAATATGCTTAAGAAGTTTTTAGCAAATGTTTTGTTTATGTTAGTCGTAACGTTGTTAGCTGTAGAATATATGCCGAATAAAAATCCTTATATATTTGTTGGGGTTACAAGCTGTATTTTAGCTACTGGTTTATATGCGATCGATAGATTTTTCAAAAGCGTAGCTAAAGAGTAATATAGTTTGCCAATATATAAACAAAAGGTTGCTTCTAATGTATAGGAGGAACCTTTTTTATTTTTACCCCTATTTCAAATACCCCTATTAGAATTTCAAATACTGCCTAGTATAATTTCAAATTACGGCAGCAGTATTTGAAATTACCCACAATGAAATTTCCTTTCTCATTTTATATTGTAGAGGTACCGCGGAATACTGAAGAGGTATACCTTTTAGAAACGGGCACTGTGTGAAGCCAGCGATTTTTGCAGATACGGTTGTTTTGTATGAAGGTATGATTGTAAATCAAATAAAGAGGTTAAATATTTACCAGGATTATGAAGAGTATTATCAATGTGGTTTAATTGGTCTTTGGCATGCTTATGAAAGGTATGAGGAGGAGAAAGGTAGTTTCCCTGCTTATGCTGTTGTAACGGTACGTGGTTATATATTGGAGAGGTTGAAGAAAGAATGCGTAGTGCAAGAGCGCTATGTATGCACGGACGAGTATGAGGAACGATTTGAGTGTGACGATGCTGGAACGAGGGCGAAGGACTTTATGAGTGTGTTAGATGAGAGGGAGAAGCATATCATTTCAGAGCGATTTTTTACAGGGAAAAATATGGGAGAGATAGCTTCTGAAATGGGGATGACGTACTATCAAGTGAGATGGGTATATCGACAAGCACTTGAGAAAATGAGAGATAGTGTAAGGGGATAAGAATAATAAGTAGAATGGAAGGCAAAGGAAATATTGCGTTCCATTCTATTTACTTTAAGGCAGTAAATGTGGCAAGGGGTTTTTTAAGTGTAGTGAATCTTTTATGTTCATTCGGGATAATATATGTCCAGCTTTCAAAAATTGTTGCTGTAACTTATGAGAGCCTATTTGTATTGTTATGGTAGTTCCGTTAAAAAAATGAATGTTTGCTTTGTTAGTTTTTTGGGGAAACTCTATCTCCTCTATATGGTTATAGAACAACCAAATGCAGTTTGGAGAAGAAGGAGATTCTGTAGGGAAAACGCAAATATATTCTTTGTGATTAATCGGAATTGGAACATTTTGTTTGAGCTTAAAGTTTATTTGGACTGCATGACGTCTACCTTGATAAGTAGAATGAACATGTGTTAGACAAGATTTCTTTATGAGTTGGATAGCTGTTTGGCAAGAGTACAGAGGGTTTCTGCTACTGTCGATAATTTTTGTCCGGTAATAAGGGTGTTTGCAAGGTTCGAGCATCATTGTAGAACTAGAAATAAAAATATCATTCTCATTATCCATGATTCTAAAATCCTCCCTTATAAAAATTGTTATTCTGAATATAATTATATACTAATTATGTAAAATTATTATTAATCTTTTGTTTCGTATTGTAAATTTTTACAGCCCTTTCCGAACGAGAAAGCCCATTGCCTTTAGGCATGGGATGAAAGTGAGGTTGGATACTGAGTACCACTAAAAATCGTAAGGTTCGTGGTACTTTAAGTATCCAAAGAATAGGTAGTTTCTTTGGGCCTGTTTGTTGTAATTTTTCGGAAATAAATGATACATTGTAACTATGATAAATGATTATAGAAGAAGGTTGCAAAGTGTTGGTTGAAGAGATATGTAACGATCTTGATATTGTTAGTATCGCAATGGAATAGGATACTAACCACGTTCATTTGTTTTTAAATACACTGTCAACACTTAGTTCTGCTGATACAATGGCAAAAATAAAAGGAGTAACATCAAAGTGTTTGAGAGAAGAATTCCCTCATCACAAGCACTTGCAAAGTTTATAGACGCGTTCCCATTTTGTTTCTACTGCTGGAAATGTATCAAATGAGACAATAAAATAGTATGTTGAGAATCAAAAAACAAAGGGGTGAAACGTATGTCACGGACCCTAACAGTGAAAGTGAAATTGCTTCCCACAAAAGAACAAATTCGTTTATTGGAACAAAGTAGCCGAGAGTACATTAAACTCATAAATTCACTTATATCTGAAATGGTTGAAACAAAGGAAAGTACGAAAAAAAGTACGAAAGATATTGAAGCGAATATACCAAGTGCGGTGAAGAATCAAGCAATTAAAGACGCGAAAGGCTTATTTGCTACAAAAGTAAAGAAAAGCAAGTATAAAATCATTCCGATTTTAAAGAGACCTGTTTGTGTATGGAACAATCAAAATTATTCATTTGACTCCACTCATATTTCAATCCCGTTTAAGGTAAAAGGAAAGTCAACTCGTTTAAAGGTCCGTGCTTTATTAATCGATAAAAAAAATCGCAATTTGGATTTGTTAAAACATAAGTTAGGTACACTTCGTATCACAAAGAAATCGAATAAGTGGATGGCCCAAATATCTGTCACACTTCCTACAAATGAAAGAGCAGGGACGAAAATTTTAGGAGTAGACCTAGGTCTCAAAGTCCCTGCGGTAGCAATCACAGACGATGACAAGGTTCGTTTCTTTGGGAATGGTAGGCAAAATAAATATAGGAAGCGTAAGTTTCGTAGTGTTCGTAAGAAGTTAGGCAAAGACAAAAAAGTGAATGCGATTCGGCGATTTGATGATAAAGAACAAAGATGGATGCAAGATAAAGATCATAAAATAAGTCGTGAAATCATTGATTTTGCAATTGCTAATCATATTTCTGTCATTCGTTTAGAGCAACTAACGAATATAAGACAGACGGCAAGAACAAGCCGTAAAAACGAAAAAAACCTACACGCTTGGTCATTTTATCGTTTGTCACGATTTATTGCGTATAAAGCAACATTAGTTGGTATTCAGGTTGAATATGTAAATCCGGCTTATACAAGTCAAAGCTGTCCGAAATGTGCTGAAAAGAATAAGGCACAAGACAGAAAATACAAGTGTCCATGTGGGTTTGGGACACATCGTGATATCGTTGGGGCGATGAATATTCGCTACGCAACTGTGATTGATGGTAACAGTCAATCAGCCTAAGCACCTATATGGTCTGGTTTAGGAGGGGCAATGAGATGCCCTCATCTTGAAGGCTGTTTAAAACAGAAATGGACTGCGAACGTTTAGTCATTCAAGAATCCCACCCGTAAATCCGTAAGGATTCGGGCTTGCGACTTTAGTCGTGGGAGTCTCAAGGTTCGTTTACAATCAATAGATGATAGTCTTTCTAATTTGCATCGCTTGTACATATATATGAAAATAGAAAAGAGTAGGCGGTGATATAGCATGAAGAAAAAGTATATTATTATGGCTCTAGCTGTTGTTCTCTTAGTTTATTTAGCAAACAGTAATCCGGGTAAGGGAGAATATACGGATTGGGCAGCAAAACAATTTATGAAGCGTAATGATGTGAGTAAGAAGCTAGAAGAGGTTGAGAAAGAAAACAAAGAGGGTATACTTGGCGACTTAGCATCGGCGGGAAAAAAATTGGCAAATAAGTATGTTGAACCACAAGTTGGATTATTAATTGAGCATTATACAAAGCGAAATGATTATATTTTCTTCTCAACATATACGACAGAGTTTGATTTAGGCGGAGAGAATTATAAGTATGTTTGTGTTGGTTTTTCAAACATCTTTATTCCAATTGAAATGCCGAAGAAAAAAGACGAATCTGCAAAATAATGCAGATTCGTCTTTTTGATTTACGGAGTGATTTGAACTTCAGATACGTTTTTTTCTATGAGGCGAGCCCCTTTTTTACGAGTATTTTCACTAATTGATGAAAATACAGATGAAGAAAGAATGGTATCCATTACTTGATTTACGACTAGTTCATTTACTGGTGTAATGGGATTTTCAATAGAAAAGGCAACTGTTTTTCCATCTTCTTTCACGAAAACTAACTCTAGTACTTGCATGTTTTATTCCCTCCTTTTAATTATAGATTAGAAAGATCTGACGTGCTTACAAGTTGTACAGTGTGAAGTGATGATTGTTGTAGTGAAGCAAGAGCACGTGCTACTTCATGTACTTTTCCTAAATCTGCATTTGTTTTTACACGTTTGAATTGCTTGTTCTTAAAAACTGTTTTACCGTTTTTGTCTAATCCTCCGTTTAATACAAGGCGTAAAGTTAAATCCATTACGATTGTTTCAACTGCCATGTTTATCACCCCCTTTCACTTTATAAATAGGGTGTAAATGTCATGTTTTGGCGTGAAATTTTTTCTTTTTTTTGGTACTCTTAAAAGACTAAGAGAGGGGTTTTCGGGAGAATGAATCGTAAATGGTTATTTTGGATTCCTGTATTACTATGGATGGGGCTTATTTTCTATTCTTCAGCACAGCCATATAAAAAACAGGATATGCGCTCGGATATTGAGCAATATGTAAATGTTGAGTTTGTGAAAGAGCATTTTTCATGGGTATCTATCGATTATGGCGGAGGTACGCCTGTTAGTATCGCAAATAAAGGTGTAGGTGGATTTGTTGAGTTTTTCCTTCGTAAAGGTGCTCATTTTATGGTGTTCTTTATGCTCGGTTCACTGACGTATTATGCTTTTCATCGATCGGGTTATTCGAGAAAAAGGTGCTTTGCATACACCCTCCTTTTCGTTGCGGGGTATGCAACATTTGATGAAATTCATCAATGGTTTACAGGAGACCGTACACCGATGTGGCAAGATTCATTGCTTGATACGTGCGGCGGGTTAACAGGAATTATAATAAGCAATTGGTTTTGGCATAGAAAAAGGAGCTAATCTCAGTTAGAGATTTGCTCCTTTTTCATTTATCCACCTTATACGCCAAGTAATTCTTTTAGTTCGTCGGTTGATAGTTCGGTCATCCAACTATCGCTTGTAATGACGGCGTTGTTTAATGATTGTTTTCGTTCTAACATTTCATCAATCTTCTCTTCAAGTGTTCCCGTTGTAATAAGCTTATGAACGTGAACGAAGCGTTTTTGACCGATGCGATAAGCACGGTCTGTTGCTTGGTTTTCTACAGCTGGATTCCACCAACGGTCATAGTGAATGACATGGTTGGCGGCAGTTAAGTTTAATCCTGTTCCGCCGGCCTTTAACGATAAGATGAAGATGTCATACGTTCCGTTTTGGAACTGCTCAATCATCTTGTCACGCTCTTTCTTCGGTACGCTTCCGTTTAAGAAGAGGACGCGCTGACCAAATGTTTCTTCTAACATACTTTTTAGCATGTTCCCCATGCCAATGTACTGAGTGAAGATTAAGCAACTTTCATTTTGGTCTTTTATATTTTCGATGAGCTCCATTACCGTTTTTGTTTTCATAGAGCGCTCGACGATATTTTGTGGTTCTTCTTCTTTCAAATAAAGGGCTGGGTGATTACAAATTTGTTTTAGCTTGTTCAGCATAAGTAATATAAATCCGCGTCTTTCAATTCCGCTTAATCCTTCTACATTTTGTAATGTATCTTGAACAAGTTGTTCATATAAGGAAGCTTGTTCGCCAGTTAGTGGACAATAAGCTTTCTGTTCTTGTTTATCTGGTAAGTTTAATGCGACCGTTTGATCTTTCTTCGTACGACGCAGTAAAAAAGGCGAGATAAACCGCTGAACTTGCTGGATTTTTCCTTCATCGCGGTCCTTTTCAATCGGTGTGACGAAGCGGCGCTGGAATTGTCCTAAGCTTCCGAGATACCCATGATTGATAAAGTCGAAAATAGACCAAAGCTCAGCAAGTCGGTTTTCCATCGGTGTACCGGTTAAAGCAATTTTGTGATTTGCTTGTAGGTTTCTTACTGCTTTCGACTGTTTCGTATGTGGGTTTTTTATATTTTGTGCTTCGTCTAAAATAACGGCGTCCCAGCATAACGTACTAAGTTCTTCTTCATCAAGCTGAGCTAATGCATAAGAAGTTAATATAACATCTGCTGATTGAAGAAAATCTTTAAATGACTCATCCTTAGATCGGTTACTTCCATAGTGTAACTGAACACGTAAGCTTGGTGCGAAACGCTCAAATTCTTTTTGCCAATTTCCAAGGACTGATGTTGGTGCCACAATTAATGCAGGACCTGTTTGGAGATTGTTTTCTTTAGCGTATAGTAAGTAAGTTATCGTTTGAATACTTTTTCCGAGTCCCATATCATCGGCTAATAATGCTCCAAATCCAAGCTTTCGTAAGTATAGCAACCACTCAACACCGTGTTGTTGATACGGGCGGAGTGTTGCTTGTAGCGAAGATGGTACATCTACTTTTGGAATATCTCCAATGTGCAGAAGTTTTTGGAAAAGCTCTTCGTAATATCCATCTAGCTCGATTTCAATATCGGTAAACGGACTATCGTCTTCTACAATTTCTGTTTCTGCCGTATTAGATAAATGTTGCTGCAACACATCTTTCATTTCAAGTCCATATTTATCGGCACGGTGCATTAGTTTTTTTACTTCTTCAATAAAGGCAGGATCAAGTCTCATCCATTGACCATTTAAATTGAAAAGACGTTTGTTTTGTTCAACGAGTTCGAAAAATTCGCTTTCTGATAAATCAATTCCGTCCGTTGAAATGCGCCAGTCGAAATTAACGAGCGTATTCATGCCGAAGAAAGACTGTGTTTGTGCTGTACTTTGCTTCAGCTGTACACGCAACCTCGGTTTTGTTGCTTTTAAATTTTGCCACCATGATGGTAGTAAAATTGTAATACCTGCTGCCAGTAATTCATTACTTGCTTCGGTTAAGAAGTTCCAGGCTTCCGTTTCAAAGAGTTCTTCTCGGAACTTGTCGTCCTCTTTTAGCCACGGTACGAGCTTACTGAATCCTTCTTGTGTTTCAAGGATACGTTCTTCGTAATCGTGCCATCGTTTTGGTAAGGAATCGATACTTTCATATACATATATGCGATGTGCACCACGTTTTGGTGTAACGATTGTTTCAAGCTTCCACATTTCAAGTTCTTCTTGCGGTTCTTGTAGTCTTAAGCCGACTGTAAATGGAAGATCATCTTCAATGTAACCAATTTTTCGAAGCCAATCTTCTTCATGTAGTGCTGCTTCCAATTGCCTTTTCGTAAAGTCGTAATGTTCATATAGTCTCTTTGCATCTTCCCATCCGTCATTTGAGCGAGCATCTTGCAAAATACTTTCGTTCACAGCGGCAGAGAAAAGAGATGCTAACATGTCATCTTCAATTGAGGTATTCTGAACTTTCCAAGATGGCTGCTGAGACCAATGCTTCATGTCAGGTGTGAAGCTGCCGCTGACGAAAGCGTCCCATAATTCACTTGCGTCCTTTGTAAGTGCCGTAATAGGACCGTTCATTTGCATATTTGCAAATGAATTCATCGGTTTATTTGCGATGTATTCAAATGCCTGGGCATTCGTTAACATAACGCCTTGTTTTCCCTCGTACGTTGCTTCTTTTAAAAACGTTCCGTAGAAAGAAGTAGAGTGCCATGCGAATGCATTTTTTTTCCAAGTTGCTACGGATAAGAGAGTACCGCTATCATCTTCTCCCCAAAGGAACCAACCTTGACTAACGTGCTGGAGCCTAATTGTTACTTCAGTTTGTATGATCATCGATTAATTTTCCTCTCCGTAATTCCTCTTGTAGTGCACGCAGACGTGAATGTAAGTTAGCGATATGAATAATGAAAGCATCCCATTCATCAGTTCGCTTCAGTCGTTTATAAAGCATACGTAATTTCTTTAAGTAACGAACGGCACGTTTATATGATTTGCGATTTCGCTCTTCAATTGCTTCCATTGCGGCATGGTGATAGAGAGGAAGTGCTGCTTCGGGCGCTTCTTTTTCAATATCTTTCAATGGTTCTTTCAAAAGTTCGATTACTTCGAATCCATATAAGAGCTGAAGTTCCGTCCATGCATGGTATTGTTTCTTCGCAAGTACATATTGTTCATAATTTGTGAAACTATACGGTAATAGTTCTTGTAAAATCATTTCTAATCCCGCTTGTTCATTCGTATGCGTTGCATATGTCTCATACATCATCACAAATAATCGAACGATATCTTGTATGAAGACGGTATTCTCTTGTTCCGTTATCGTTTCTTTTACTTGTTTATAAGTAAAGGAAAGCCAATCTTTAGCGCGGTCCCACTCCATCGCACTTAATAACTCTTCTAACCAATAGAAGTAAAGGCTCACAACAGAAGAAGGTTGTTTTTCCAGTAATTCCATTGCCGATACATCTTCACCGTTTAAAAAGAGCAGGTGAGAAGATGCTAATGCTTTGGAAAGTGGATTGATTTTAGTATCGATTCGTTTTTTTTCTTCTTGTAGCTGCTCTTCTGTTCGTAACAGTTCACCCCATACGTGACGATAAATGAAGAATCGCTCTTGTGTATAGGCATCGGTAGAGAAGAATGCTTCATGTATGAGCCGCGCTGTTTCTTCTAAAATCGGTTTGGATTCTTCTGGAATCGCCTCTGTTTTTAGGTCCCTAACGGTAGATTCAACTTTATCAACGAATAGGCGAACGACGTTAACTGGTTGGTGATAAGAATATAGTTTGTTTGCTTCAAATTCTTGAATTTCTTCTAATAATTTTTGAAAGCAATAAAGTGCCGCGTGCAACTTAAATAATTCATGAATAGCAACGATGCGCGGAGCTTTCCGTTCTAATTTTGTATAGAAGTCTGTAAAAAGACTCATAAGAAAATACATTTGTTTATAAGTGAGCCGCGCTTGTTCTTTTTTAAATGATTCATATTCATTTTCAAAGTATGTTTGCCAACTTTTATAATCCATTTCTTCAAAAGCTGATGATTGCAATACTTGTCGTGCAGTTCGAATAGGAGGAAGAGAAGGTTTTGTATTATTTTTGAATAAAGTTAATACATCTCCTACTTGCCCAAAACTAGAAGCTGCAGATAGTAACACAGCAAGCATATGCTGACATTGCGTTGGCGCGAAGCAATCGCAATAGCTTTCAGTGACATTACGAATCGGGATGTGAACGCTATATACACTGCCTTCAGCATTTACAGTTCCGGATAGCGTATAGCCATCAAAGTCAACGTTATAGACAACACCACTACGATATAGTTGCCGAGCTGTAGCGACATGCTCTTGATCAGCAACTTGCTGTGGATCAAGCCCTTGAACGAACTCATTCGCAATCATCATAATTTCATCTTTCGTAATTGAGTCTTGCAGCATAATATTCCTCCGTACACAGATTTCTTTCCTTTACCATTATAAACAAAAAATGCTCAAAACAGAAAAAATGAAATTCTAATTACACAATTAGAAAATCATGGTAATATATATAATGTTAATTTTGTATATTACTATGTAATTAAAAGGAGAGAATTTGTTTGTCAGATTTACAATCGAAGTTTGGTAATGGCATGAATAAGTTGCAAGAGGGACTTGAGCAAGGCAAGATGAAGTTGCAAGTAGCACAGGAAATGGCGCAATTAAAGAAGATTACACAAGAGAAGTTACAAGAAAAAACTGAAATTTTACTTGAACTTGGTCAAACGGTGTATATGCAACTTCGTGATGATGAAGTTCGAGTAGATTTGTTGAAAGCTATTGTAGCACCAGTGCAAGAGCTTGATGTTGCTATTTATAACACGCGCAGACAAATTTCTAATTTACAGAGACAAGAACAAAAAGGACAGTGTAGTTGCGGTGGTCCATTATCATTAAATGATAAATTTTGCGGGCAGTGCGGTAAAGAAAATGAGTTACTCCTTCAATCAAAAAATATTGAAAAAGAAGCATGTTCTTCATGTGGTGAACAAATTGCAACGGAAGCTACATTCTGTCCCGCATGTGGTATGAAGCAAAGTAAGGAGTGAGGAACATGTATTGTAAAATTTGCGGTTTAGAACAGCCTGAGGCAGTAAACTATTGTACACATGACGGCTCAAGTACGGATAGTATAGATAGCCATGTTATGTTAGTCCCGCAATCTTCGAAGTATTGCCGAACATGTGGACAGGAAAGTAAAGAATATGCTACATATTGTGAGAAATGCGGTGATTCTTTATTAGGAGTCGCCCAAAAAGAATCGAACATAAAGTTACCAAATGCAGGAGCGCAATTACATGTAAATGCATCAGGAAGTATGCTGAAAAAAGGATTATTCGGTGGTGCTTTTGCAATTGTATGTATGTTCATTGCAGGCTTCATTGGCAGTTTAATAATAGATTCTGCTATAAATGATGTAGTGGAGACAGCGGTTAGAAATACAGATGGTATGTTGAATATGACTACCATTAATCAATCATTTATTGGTATAGCACCATTAATTTTAATGTGTCATTTAATAGGTATTGAAATTAGCGGGAGCGGGGCATACACGATGTCATTCCTTCTTCATATCCCGTTATTCATCTTGGTAACTATTCCGGCACTTATATTAGGTGGAAGTGGATTTTTTGTTGAAAGAAAAAAACCTTCAATTAGTTGGCGAGAGAAGTTCATGACATCATGTGTAATTGGCATGATATACGGTATTTTCTTATGTATTGTAAGCTTTATGGCAAGTTCTTCTACATCTATTTCTTATTTCTATCAAACGATGACTATTGATGTTGTATATTCTCATGTTGTTAGTTTATTGTTTGGTATTATATTTGGCCTATTATTCAGCTTTATTGGTATGAGTATTGAAGCAGGACCGCATCGTATGCTTTCTTCTACTAGTCAGTTTGTCCCGTATGTAACGTCTATTTATTATAGTATAGTGACTGTTTTGAAAGGACTACTTATTACATTTGGTATTATGCTTATTACGATTTTATTTAGTAGTTCAAAATCAATGGGTCCAATTGATTTTCCAGAGAAGGCGTATAAAGTATTACTTTCTTTAGAAGCAACACCTTTCATGTGGAATATGGCCCATCTTTCTCCAACTGAAATTGAGTGGGGAAATATGGAGAGAGAAATGCATAGATATTCAGTCGAAAAAGGGCCGCTGCATGTATCGTATATGTCAGGCATATCAATACAGGGTACGTCTTTAAAAGACCTGGAAATCGCTAATGGTGCTAGTGCTGATCGTATAAAAGATATTGATGATTTTAATTCATATTTACATTGGTGGGGATTATTAATTCTTCTACCATGTATTCTACTAGTTAGGGCTGGAATGAAATTGGCTCAATATCGTATGCGAAATATGTACGTAACTATAGCAGTGTTTAGCGCTGTTTATACTGTGATGATGCTTTGTGTAAATGGATTAGCAAAAATTCATATTACAGCTTCAGGAAGTAAGGAAATTATGAAGGAGTTCGCTGGAATTTCTGGACCGATATTATCTATTCAAAGTAACACGCTATATTTAATAGTAGGTAGTTTTCTTATTTCTTACGTATTAACATTCGTGGGTATGAAATTAGTAAAAAAATAAGGGGGAGAAATACTTGAAGTTTTGTGGAACATGCAATAAACAAGTTGCGGATCATTTGAACTTTTGTCCTGATTGCGGAAGTAAAGTAGAAGAAATTGTTGATCAAACAGCTTCTTCTCATTCAGAAATGCGGAGAGAAACAAAGCCAGTGAAAAGTAAGAAAAACATGTTTTTACTTATAGGTTTTGTCATTGTTTTTGCTATTTTGTTTGGCGCATATAAATTCGGTGCGAGCAAGTTTTCGAAGGAAAAGCAAGTAAATGCAATGATTGAAGCATTCCAAAATAAAGATGTGAATGCAATCGATGAGATTTTGAAAGTAGACGATCCAACCTTAAAGGTTAAGACAGAAGATATTAAGGCGTATATCCGTTATTTAAAAGAGAATCCTTCTTATAATAAAGAACTGTTATCATATTTGCAAAGAGAGACAGTAGATCAAAAGTTAGCAAGTGATAAAGCATCTTTTAAAGATGGGAAAATTATAGAAGACGGGAAAGAATGGTTCTTGTATCCGAAGTATAAGTTCAGCATGAAATCGTATTACATGAATGTTAGCACAACTGCAAAGAATGCTGAAATATATGTGAATGATAAAAAAGAAACAGAGCTTTCTAGTGATAAAACTTCGAAAGAATTAGGTCCATACTTCCCGGGTGCTTATGTTGTAAAGGCAAAGGCGAAGACGGAACTTGCTGAATTAGAGACAGAAAAAGAAGTGGATTTAGCAGATGAAAAGAATGGGACAGTAGAAGTGAATTTATCACTTGAAGGAAATTATGTAACCATTTCGTCTGATGAAAATGATGCAACTGTATTTGTTAATGGCAAGAAACGCGGAAAGTTAAATTACGGAAGTTATAAACTTGGTCCTGTACCGACGGATGAAACGGTAGAAGTACATTTGGAGAAAAACGCTGAATTTGGTGTGATGAAATCTGAAAGTATTAAAGTTGGAGATCAAAGTACATATTACTTAAAGTTCCCAAAAGAAGCTTCTAGTTCAGCGGTTGGGGATTTTGTACAAAATCATATTTATAATAACGTGCGTGCAATTGCATTAAACGATTTTAGTTTAATTGAAAATAATTATGATAAGAGCGGGAAATCGTATAAGGAAGACCATGATTACTTACAATATCTACACAAAAAAGGAATCACAGAAGATTTATTGACAATGAATATCCGCAATGTAGAACGTCAAAGTGCAACGAAATATAAAGTAACGACATATGAAGAATATCATATTCGTTACGGTGACGGCTCTGTAAAATTCAAGAGCTTTAATAATGACCATATCGTTACTGTTAATGGAAATGGAAAGATATTGTACCATTCTCTTGGAGCGAATAATACGCTGAAATCAGAGGAAGTATCTGGTCCGACTCGTTAATATAAGAAAGAGGCTGTTCAATTTTGAACAGCCTCTTTCTTTAGGTAGCTTGCCGTTATTGTCAATCTTTGTCGGTAAATCGATATTCCATGTTGAACCGTTGATATAATTTTCTCTACTCGTGTTCATGAAGGGAAAGTAAAAAGGATATCACTTAGTTGGAAAATCCTACTAGGTGATATCCTTTTTTGCAATTAGAAGCGGGCTTCCTTTAATATCGCTTCTACATATGGATCATTTAATATTTGCTTTATGAGCGGTAGCATTTCTTGCTCGAATGGAATATCAATAGGGAATGGCTTTTGAGAGCCTGGTTTTATTCCGTATTGTACGAGTTTGTAATGTGTATTTTTTTCAGACTTGAGCACAATTAATTTATAGCGATTGTCATCGTTTGTTAGTGAGAAGTCAATTGCGATTGCATCATATGTGACATCATCTTTATATATGTACGGCTTTGGTGTACCGACCCAGTCTACCTTAGCTTGTAAATTCATGGACGTCACCTCCTTATATGTATTATATAAAAAATAAAAGCCAGCTCTCAATAAAGAGAACCGGCTGTAACTTAGCAGTCATTGGTTATTTTAAAATTTTCACTTTAACAGTTTTGCGTCCCCATTTGTTAGCAGCGCTATCTGATCCAAGTAGAATGTCGATACGGTTACCTTTAATTGCACCGCCAGTATCACCAGCGATCGCTTCTCCATAACCTTCTACCCATACTTTAGATCCTAATGGGATTACTTTCGGGTCAACAGCGATCATTTTCATGTTTGGGTTCGCTGTTAGGTCATGACCCATTGCAGTTAATACACGGCCGCCGTATGTGCCACCGTTTTCGCTCGGATGAGCTGTATATGCTGTAGCTACAACTGTTAACTCACGACCATTAGAAGGTTCGCTAGTTTCAGCAGCTTTCACAGCAGGCTTAGCAGCTGTTTTTACTGGTGCAGGTGCTTGAGCCTTAGCTGGTGCTGCAGCTTTAGCAGGAGCAGGCGTTTCTTGTTTCTCGATAACAGGTGCTGTACCTGTTAAGAAAGGAACATGAACATAAGCCGTTTTCCCGTTATATTCAAATTGTAACCACTCATTTTGTACTTGGTTCGTTGTTTCGATCATATCGTCTTTCTTAAGCGTTCCAAGAATTTCTGAGTTTGTGTTCGCTTCAGCACGTACATTTAATACGTTAGCTGTTACATAGTAAGAGTTCTTTGTAAACTCTGCACTTACGAATGCGTCTTTACCATCTAATTTGATTTGTGACCATCCGTTTTCTGTATTTAGAACATCTAATTTATGACCATTCTGTAATTTACCGACAACTTTTGATTCAGTAGTAGGGTTTTCTCGTACGTTTAGTACGTCTGTTGTTACAACAGTTTCTGCATTAGCAGATGCGGTGAAAATCCCAAGACCAAAAACTGCTGCTGTTGCTATTCCAATTAATTTTTTCATGATAGCCTCCATTGCGTTTGTTTTCGTGTCCTCATTATAGCAACAGATTTTTTCGGATTTTGGGAAAACACACAATTACAAACCATTCGTAATAAGTCGTTAACACTTTGTAATATAGCTAGAATGAGAGGAAAGCGTTTTTCATTCCATATAATTAGTAGGTTTCTAGTTATATTCAAAATATTTAATACAACATATTTTTTTCGGTGTAAATAAAAATATTACAGAGGTGTTACATAATGATTACTATACAGTTACATTCCTTGAGTATTTTCCCGTTTTATGGGTAATATAGTTATATAAACATAAACATCTCGTTTGTGAAGTTATAAACACGCGCTATATACTAGCAAAAAACCGCATAATTGTTACAAGAAGAAAGGGTTGTAAAGAATAAATCTGCCCTTTTTTAAAACTGTAACACATCCTTTTTTGGGAAAATCTCTTCCCATCCGCATTTTTCTCACACAATTTGACAGTAGTATTCCAATCTTGTAGCTCTTGCAGAGTGGAAAGGTTGTACGGAAGGTAAGGCTGTCCATAAGAACTCTAATTGGTGAAGGCAAACTTGAGAGAGCCGAAAGAAAATCACCACAAAAAACTATGGTTTTCTATCCGATTTAACATATCGGAATTTATGATTTTTACAAGAAATGAAACATACGAAGGGGGATTTGATGAGGAAACTGACGAAAACATTTATTGTCTCATTAACATTATGTATTGCATTTACACTTTGGGGGATTATTCCCGAATCTATTATTGGAAAAGGTAGCTTAGGAAATGTAACGACTGTAATTCAAGCTGCGTTAGTTAGTAAGTTTGGATGGTTCTATATTATTTCCGTTTCTATTTTCTTAGGAATTGCTATTTTCTTAATTGTTTCTAAGTACGGTTCGATTCGTTTAGGTAAAGATGATGATGAACCTGATTATAGTTATATGACATGGTTTGCTATGTTATTTAGTGCCGGTATGGGAATCGGTTTGGTTTTCTGGGGTGTCGCAGAACCGATGAACCATTTATACACACCTCCGTTTGGAGAGAGTGCGACTGAAGAGAGTGCACGTCTTGCACTTCGTTTCTCATTTTTCCATTGGGGATTACATCCGTGGGGATTATATGCACTTGTAGCATTATGTATTGCGTATTTTACATTTAGAAAAGGAAGAGCAAGTACAATTAGTGCGACAGTGGGTCCGCTATTTAAAGGCGGTGAACATGGCCGTATTGCACATACGTTTGATGTTCTAGCTGTATTTGCGACAGTATTTGGTGTGGCGACATCATTAGGACTTGGGGCAAAGCAAATTGCGGGTGGTGTTAGTTATTTAACATCCATTCCAAACTCATTACCAACGCAGCTAGTAATCATCGGAATTGTAACTGTTCTTTATATGCTATCTGCGCAAACGGGACTCGATAAAGGAATTAAATATTTAAGTAATGCGAATATTATTTTAGCGTTTGCACTTATGATAATTGTATTATTTGCAGGTCCAACAAACTTTATTATGAATTATTTCACTTCAACAATCGGTTCATACATTCAAGAATTGCCAAGTATGAGTTTCCGTTTAAGTCCATTAAATGAAGGCGGAAATCAATGGATTCAGTCATGGACAATTTTCTACTGGGCATGGTGGATTGCATGGTCACCATTCGTAGGTACGTTTATTGCTCGTGTGTCACGCGGGCGTACAATTCGTGAATTTGTTGTTGGTGTGTTACTCGTACCAACAGTAATTGGTGCGCTTTGGTTCTCTGTTTTCGGAGGAACAGGTATTCACATGGAGCTATTTGATGATGCAAATATATATGGACAAATTAAAGAAATGGGCACAGAAGTAGGATTGTTTGCGATGTTAGACCAAATGGGTAGTATGGGACCGGCTTTATGTGTGTTAGCCATTTTACTTATTTCAACATTCTTTATTACATCGGCAGACTCTGCTACGTTTGTTCTAGCGATGTTAACGACACATGGTAGCTTAAACCCACCAAATCGTATTAAAATGGTTTGGGGTATTGTTCTAGCGGCGTTAGCTTCGATCTTATTGTATGTCGGAGGATTAGAGGCGCTGCAAACTGCGTCGATTATTGCGGCCTTCCCGTTCGTATTTGTTATTTTCTTTATGATTGCAGCACTATTTAAAGAGTTGCAAAAAGAAGGACGCATGAAACAACATTAATAATAGAAGAAAAAAATTCTGTATATATAAATAGTATTAGGACTGCTGACATTCGGCAGTCCTTTTTCACTGTTCTATACTATTGTAGGAAAAGCATTACTTTGTTGCGGAATACTATAGATATCGGTAATTTAAAAAGAAAAATCGATATAGTTCGACAATATCCGATATTTTACACATTATATTCATATTTTTGACAAAAATATGTCGGAAATGTGTTGTTACTTTTATGTATATGTGCTATATTATTTCCTGTAAGCGATTTCAAATAGTTTTAAAGCGCATTCAAGGGGGACAACTAGAATAATGAAACGTTACGAAAGAAAGTGGAAGCATATTTGTTTGAAACGTGTGGCACATCGAAATGCCCAAGAAAGCACGGAACCAAAGACTGAAACTCGTAAAGAGCATCAAGAGAAGCAATTGGTTCTACAAAAATAGCAATCACTTTTTCGTATATAAATGAAGGTCGATCGTTCGTTGGGGGATGGACGTGAAATAACTTTCAGCTAAGGGGTATTGTCTGATATATATAGTATTACGGTAAAAAATAAGCACAGAGCATACGGCGCTCTGTGCTTATTTTTTAATGAAATCTATTTTTCTTTTTTAAATCGTACTGTTTTATCCCAACCAATTACTTGTTTCTTGCTCTTTGCGCGTAAGTAAAGAATGAGACTGCGAATAAACAAATACGTAAAGAGCTGTGCGTACGTAAAGTACATAATGACGCTTATGAAAATGTTGGTCGGTGTAAAGGTTCGTTCGACGCTCTGGGCACTAAATAATTGAGAAACATATGTAATATATGCGACATACCACATAAATAGTAATGGAATGCTATATTGAATTTGGAATATGCCGAGCAGTCCAATTACAAACCAAACGTTTGAAATGATTAGGAATAGCCAAAATACGACATACACTAAAACTTGTTGTAAAGAATGGACGAGAAGTTTTCCTTTAAAGAAGCTTAACGAAGAAAACATTTTTTCTAAAATGTATAAGTTTCCTTGAAGCCAACGTGTCCGCTGTTTTATAAGGATTTTTAAATGTTCAGGTTCTTGTTCCCATGTGATCGATTCCGGGACGATTGGTAAGAGATAGCCCTTTTGGGTAATTCTTAATGTTAATTCGGCATCCTCTGCAATTGCATAAGGATCATAGCCGCCAAGTTCTTCTAATGCGGAACGACGAAGAAGCATGTTTGTTCCGGTTAGTGAACCTGTTTGGAATAATAGCCAGCGTCCAGATTGCATAAGGAGCTGGAAAATCTGAAATTCTAATGAAATCATTCGTGTAAGCCAGTTTCTTTTCTCATTTACTGTACGAACGTGTCCAACTGCTCCAACGGCATCCTTTGTTGTTTCAGCATGTTCTACGAGCATTCGCAGTGCATGTGGTTCAGGTTGATTATCTGCATCGTAAACACAGAAATATTCACCATCCGAAATGCTAAGGCCGTAGTTTAATACACGCGATTTTCCTTTCGGTTCACCAGGTGGTACACGAATGTGATGAATATGAGCATAAGCTTTGTCGAAATCATCTCCAATTTCAGGTGTTTCATCTTGAGAGTTATCGTTTAATAAATAAACGTTTAGTTTGCCTGGGTATTCAATCTTTGCCATTGCTTCTAATGTATCTTTAATAACAACCCCTTCATTATGGGCAGGTATTAAAATATCTACACTTGGATAATGTTCTAGCGTACGATCTTTTCGTTTACTATTTCGATGAATTAAACCCGCAATTGTTAAGAAAGAGTAATAAACGAGTAAAGCAGAGAATAGAAAGGCCGTAAAAATCAATACATATTTAATTGAAAATGTGATGCTAATCCAGAAAACAAGTACACAAAACAAAATAAATAAAAGAAGCATAACGAGTGTCATCATAATGTGATATGTCCCTTTGTATTGATTTGTTCTCGTTTTATTTTAATATCTTGAATTGCTTCAGCAGCAAGCCATTGTGCCATTTTTGGATGTAGACGGTTCATTACAATGTCAGCACCGGCTTCATTTGTATTTTGTAATAAAATAACTAATGTGTTGCTGTCATATTCAGCAGCAAGGTCAAAGTCAGCTCTGACTGTATCAACTAATAATGAAGCTACACGATCCATGACACTTTCTTTCGTATATTTACTAAAGGAAGTGAAATCAAAGAAAATGATAATGCCTGTTTCATTACGACGATTCATCGCAGTTGTTAATAAAGCTTGTCGTCTTTCGAATTCTTGTCTTGTTAATAATTTTGATTCTCCAATGTATTGCTCAAGCACTCTTACCCGTTCAGTTAACTCTTTATTTTTAAGGATAACCTTTTTTAATAGATGGGTTGAAATATAAACAATGAAGAAGTTAGCTGCCATCAGGAAGTGGGTAATAATATATTCCCATTGATCTGATGTACTCCATAAGTGAAGCCACGCTTGATAAAATAAATAGAATACTGAAATGATTGTTCCCAGTATGAAGAAAATAAATGCTGTTTTATCAGGTAAAAATAAGAATAGTACATTTATGATGACATATATAATTGTAAAAATGAGCGCGTGCTCATATTTCGTCACATGTACAGTAGTAAAATAAAATAAAATTTGTAAAATCCACATAGAGAGGACTTTATAGGACTTATCTTTCACGAAACTTTCCTCCTTAAAAATAATTCGTGCTGGATATTTGTAGTATGCACAATTATTAAGAAATGACCATGTAGCTGGAAGTTTTTTGGGGCGAGATACATCAAGTAGTATCCCTCTTTTATAAGAAAAAATAAACAGGCATACTAATTATTGTAACATAGCGTCTATACATCTATACATAAAGTATTTAATATATATGAAAATTATATTTATGTTATATAAAAAAGCCTCCTCTTTAAAAGAGGAGACTTTACATGAGTTTATAGGAACATCATACCTGCGACTGCTGCGTTTAAGAAGTTCGCTAGTGTACCAGCGATAACTGCTTTAATCCCTAATTGTGCAATTTGTTTACGGCGAGTAGGAGCTAACGTTCCTGTTACACCTAATTGAATTGCGATAGAAGAGAAGTTTGCAAAACCACAGATTGCAAATGTTAAAATCATATTTGTTTTTGCAGAGAACTCTGCCATGTGTGGTCCTAAGTTTGCGTATGCAACGAATTCGTTGATTGCAAGTTTTTGACCGATAAAGCTTGCTGCTTGGATAGCTTCACCTGGAGAAACCCCGATTAAGATTGCAAATGGTGATAATAAGTAACCGAAGATTAAATCAAGGCTAAGTTTAATATCGAACCAAGAACCAACCCATCCTAATAAGCCATTTAATAAAGCGATTAATGCAATGAAGGCCATTAACATTGCAGCTACGTTAATAACAAGTTGTATACCTTCAGATGCACCGCGTGCAGCTGCATCGATAACGTTTGCGTCTTCACGCTCTGTTGAAAGTTGAACATTATTATCTACTTTTTCTGTTTCTGGCATAATTAGTTTTGCAATTAATAAACTTGATGGAGCTGCCATAATTGCTGCTGCTAATAAATGTTCTAGTGGAATTCCCATTGCTGCATATCCGACAAGAACTGATCCGGCAACAGCTGTCATACCACTTACCATAATAGTGAAGAATTCACTGTTAGTTAAACGTGCTAAGTATGGTTTAATTAAAATTGGTGCTTCTGTTTGTCCTAAAAATACAGTTGTTACTGCATTTAAGCTTTCTGCCTTAGAAGTTCCAAGAAGTTTACTTAATGCACCACCAACGATACTAACAAATTTCTGCATAATACCTAAGTAATATAAGATTGCAACTAATGAACTAATAAATACAATTGGAAGTAGTGCTTGAATAACGAAAACAAATCCCCAAGGGCCTTTTGCGTTGACTAAATCCCCAGCAACGAACCTAATTCCCTCGTAAGAAAAATTAATTAATCCTTGAACGCCATCAGCAGCAACTTTTAAGCCTGCTTTTCCAGCATCCCATCGCAATACGATAAATGAAAATGTCATTTGTAATGCTAGCGCGATTAAAATTGTGCGCCAATTAATAGCTTTGCGGTTAGAAGATAGTAAGAAAGCAATTGCTAATACTCCAATCACGCCGCCAATTCCCCATAAAACATTCATGCAGTGTATGCTCCTTCCTCATAGTAAAAAAGTGTATAAACCAGTTGTCTATACTTTTGCGAATATAACATCTTAAGTAACTTATCATAATGGACATCGGAGGTCAAACGTCTAACGAAAAGTTTAAATAAAAAGAAAATTCTTTGAAAAAACACATATAAAATGAATAGACATGAAATAGGTTATGTTTTTTGTGGGAATATATTCATTATGATAACATTTTGGGGAATTTTAATAGAATATAGTGTATGAAATAGGAAAATGAACGCATAATTTTTTCGTAGAGAGAATGAAAGGGAAGTACTATATCGAGTCCTTTAAAAAGAGCCTTCTAGTAAACTAGAAGGCTCTGAAACTATAACTTAAGGTGCTTTCGTATACCCTAAGAAATGGCTTTTCCAATAAGAGTTGCTTAATGAAGCGATTGCTACACCTTTATCTCCAGATTGGATAAATGATCCGCCCCCAAGGTAGATACCCATGTGAGAAGGACCTGCTTTATAAGTGTCTTTGAAATAAATTAAGTCTCCAGGTTGTGGACTTGAAGTTTGTGGTAAGCTGCTCCAATATCCAGCAACACTTTGACGGCTGATGTTATGACCAAATTTCTTAAATACGTGGTAGATGTAACCACTGCAGTCAACACCGTTAGCAGAAGTACCGCCCCAAACGTATGGTACGCCTTGCATAGATTTCGCGTATGCAAGTAGAGAAGAACTGTCACCGCTATTATTAGTATTGTTATTGTTGTTATTATTTTGATTGTTATTTTGGTTGTCGTTAGGCTTATTATCTACTGCGCCACCAACTGGTGTTTTAGATAGGAAACGTGTTCCGATGTAACCAGTTTGACCGTTGTAGTTAATTTTGCTCCATCCAGAGTTTTCAGAGATTACTTGAACCTTCTGTCCTTGTGGAAGTGCGCCTATGATTCTATAATTTGTACCTTCGCCGCTACGTACATTTAGTGCAGAAGCATTAATGTAGTAGTCACCAATTGCACCTTGATCAGGTTGTTTCGGTTGTTCAGGAGTAGCAGTGCCACCTTTAACGAATTTTACAAATTCGCTACTAACATAGCCTGTTTTTCCTTGGTAGTTTACTTTAAACCAGCCGTTTTCAGATCCAACTACGTTTAATGTTGTACCATTTAACACGCCGCCAATTACACTATGGTAAGCAGCAGGGCCTGTACGAACACGTAGAGATGTTGCGTTAACAACGTAAGTACCGCCAGTTTGAACAGTTTCATTATTATTTTGCTCTTGGTTGTTACCTTGAGTGACGTTTTCGTTAGAACCGCCTTTTGTTACGTAGTCTTTGCTTAAGTAAGCTGTTTGTCCTGCGTAATTGATTTTGAACCAATCTTGAACTTCGCCTACAACTTGTACTACTTGTCCTTGTTTAACAGAACCTACAGTTGGATGAGAAGTGCTAGGGCCTGTACGAACGCGAAGGGAAGATACATTTACTGTATAGTTTCCGCTTGCTGGTTGAACAGTTGTTTCATTGTTATTGTTGTTATTGCTTGTAGAGCCAGTATTTGAAGAAGTGCCTGATACAAATTGGCTACTAACATAACCAGTTTGTCCGTTATGGTTGATTTTCACCCAACCATTTTCTTCTCCAATTACGTTTAAAGTTTGTCCTTCATATACACGTCCTGAAACAGAACTAGAAGTGTTAGGAGCTGTACGTACACGTAATACATCAGCAGTAACTTTATTGTTTCCACCTGTGCTTACATTGTTATTCGTTGCTCCGTTTTTTGATACAAACTCGCCACTAACAAAACCAGTTTGTCCATTAACGTTAATTTTGAACCAACCATTTTCTTCTCCAATTACGTTTAATGATTGACCATTATAAACGCGAGAGATGACGTCGTGAGAAGTACTTGATCCTGCACGAACGTGTAGTACGCTAGCATTCACCGTATATGATGAATTGTTTGATGCGGAAGCTTGGACAGTTTGTGTAGCAGCTTTTTGTGTATTTTGTTCAGGGGCAGCTTGAACACTATCAAGTGTAGGAGCTGCTCCTCCTGCTACAGACACTGCCGCAAGACCGGCAAGGTATTTTTTCATAATTTTTCGATTCCTTTCTGTCTGTAATGTAGTGAAGAAATATTTACCAACTGTTAAAAATTCTAAAGAGCATGTCGATTACTGTCAAGACTTATGTGGTAATCTGAATATGACAAAAAGGTTACAAAAAAAAATCAAGGTATAAATCTGCACCTTGATTTCCATTTAAATACATATATTTGATGTGGAAAATGAGAAGATTATTCGTATTTAGGAAGATGTGCTGTTGGATTTTAAAAGGCTTTGAGAAAATGACCTTTGTAGTAATTTGGTGATAGGGCCAACTTGACCATCTTGAATCGCAGTTCCATCGAGATGGGTCATCGGTAAAATTTCAATAGTCGTTCCCGTAAAGAAGCATTCATCTGCTTGATAAACATCGCGAACGCTGAAAAGCTCTTCCTTTACAGGAAGTTGAAGAGTGTTAGCTAAAGAAAGGACGTACTGACGAATAATGCCGTTTAAAATAAGGTGATTGGCTGGATGCGTATACAGTGTTCCGTTTTTTATGAGAAAGAAGTTAGAGTGGCTACCTTCAGTTACAATACCATTTCGTACGAGAAGTGCTTCTTTACAACCTTTGCGTTCAGCTTTCGTATAAGCTAATACATTTGGTAATAAATTTAGCGATTTAATATCACAGCGGAGCCAACGTGTATCAGGTTCTGATATAGCACGTACACCGTATTCAATCCATAAAGATGGTCTTTCTTTTTTTGAAATATAAGCATAGATTGTCGGAGATGTGTCATATGAAAATGCATGTGCTCGAGCTTGTACACCACGAGATACTTGTAAGTAAATTGTTCCGTCTTCGTGGAAATTATTGTTTTCAATTAATTTGTAGAGTAAGATGATGAGTTCGGCTTTTGAGAAAGGAAGTGATAATTCTATTTCTTCAAGGGAGCGATATAATCTTGTTAAATGTGGGTCTAATAAGTGAAAGTTTCCGTTATAAAGGCGAATAACTTCATAGACGCCATCGCCAAATTGTAAACCTCTTTCTTCAAGTTCTATGTACGCGCGATGTTTTGTTGTATCAATAACTGCATCATTCCATAGTACAAATCTTTCGTATGCCAATTTTCGTCCCATCCTTTCGTTAGTACATGAATAAAAATCACTATAGTAATTTTTATGTAAGCAATTCTATACATATGACGTATATGTATTTTGTAAATCACAGAGAAGTAGTGGTGATTTATCCCGCATTAACTGCCCGTAAATGCCCGATTGGTGAGGGCGAATAATCAGTGTGGGATGAACAAAACCCCCACTGATGAAAGTTTCACTTTATAGCATTTTGTATATACAAATTCGGAAATGAGAAATAAGAATCCTGCTTTTTGAAAAAAAAAAGCAACATTCGTATGGAATGTTGCAAAAGGAGGGTAGCTATCTTTCATAGGGACATCGTCTTTAAAGGTTTCATTTATGCAAACAAAACACTTGGAAAGACAATTATAAGAAAGTTGAAAACAAATGATGAACATATTTCTTTAAGGGATCTTATTGAAGATGAGAGATAAGAAATATGTAGAACCTTGTTTACATATTTTATTATAAAGATGTTTCGTTAATGTGGTGTAAATATTAGGTGAAGGTTATGTAATTTTAAAGTTAATGTATAGAAGAATGTGTAGAGAGGAAAATAAAAAAGAGGCTGAGGTTACTCAGCGCTCTTCTTTTCTTCTTTAATAACCGTTTTTACTTCACCAGTTTTGATCTTATTGCTTTCAGAGAAGCGAAGTAAGTCGCCTTCAATGATTTTGTCAGACATGTGCAATTCATTTTGTGCACGATCAATAAGTGGTTGAGCTTCTTCTTTCGGTAATTGTACAACTTCACCTGTGTTACGATCGTAGAATGTACTGTTTGTGTACATGTACTTATCTGTAATGAAGCTACCGTCACGAAGAACAACGAATCCTTTATTGTCTGGTGAGAATACATCATGACCGAATTGGATTTGATTCGAAGAATCTACACCAAGTAGGTTTAGAATTGTTGGTTTAATGTCAATTTCACCAGTTGGTTTTGAAATTGTTTTACCCTCTTTTTGACCTGGAACGTGAATAAACATCGGTGTTTTTTGTAAGTTCATATGGTCAAATGTAGTGATTTCTTCTTTTCCTAAGAACTGTGCCATTGCACGGTTATGATTCTCAGAAATACCATAATGGTCACCGTAGAATACGATAACAGAGTTGTCGTAAATACCTTCAGCTTTTAGACGCTCAATAAAGTGCTTCATTGCTTCGTCTAAGTAGCGAGCTGTTACCATGTAGCGGTCAAATACGCCATCGCCAGAGTTGTATTCATCGATTAACTTCGTACCGTCATCATAAGTGAATGGGTAATGGTTTGTTAAAGTAAGGAAGCGAGTATAGAACGGCTGCTTCACTTGTTTTAACATATCGATAGACTGATCGAAGTATTCGATATCCTTTAGTCCCCAGTTTAATTTTGTTTCTGGCGTAATCTTGTAGTCAAGTTCGTTGTAGTAACGATCATAACCAAGTGCCGGATACATAATGTTACGGTTCCAGAATGTTGCGTTGTTTGCGTGGAATACTGATGTGTGATACCCTTGCTCACGCAAAATTTCTGGAGTTGCTGTATATTCGTTGTTACCGTGTGTGAAGAATACAGCACCACGGTCTAGTGGATATAACGAAGTATCTACTAAGAATTCAGCATCAGATGTTTTACCTTGCCCAGTTTGATGGAAGAAGTTATCGAAGTAATAACTTTCTTTCGCAAATTGGTTTAGGAATGGTGTAACTTCTTGTCCATTAACTTGCGCACCAATTAAGAATGTTTGTAATGATTCAAGAGAGACAACAATTACGTTTTTCCCTTTTGCAGTACCATACATATTTGGATCTGGTTTACTTTGTGTTGTTTTCACATAGTTTTCTGCTTCTTGTAATTTACTACTATCAGCAAACGCTTTTTGTGAACTTGATTTTGCTTGTAGGCCAAGATCGTATGCTTGGTGTACATATAATCCTAAGTTTTTAACAAGCATAACGCGGTCGAATGAACGTGTTAATAGTTCTGGACGCTCAGCTTCTGCAAATCCTAGGTTTACGCAGAAAATAGCAACTGTTGACACGAAGTATAGGGAACGCATCGGACGTGCTACACGCTCTGTCGGTGCAAAATCTTTCTTCTTCTTCAATAGAACGAAGAATACGATAATATCCGCAAATGCAAGGATGATTTTGAAGTTAAATAATTCTTTCACACTGGAACCTAAACTTCCGAAATTAGACGTTTGTCCTAGTACTGGTAAAGTAACGAAGTCATTGTAGAATCCGTAGAACATTACGTTACCAACAAGAATGAACGTTAAGATAAAGTTAATTCCTAGTGCTATATAGTTACGTTTTTTCCCTTTTGCAAATAATGCAAGACCCACAAACAGTAATGATGCTGCTAATGGACTAATGAATAAAATGAATTCTTGCATGAAAGATTCAAGTTTTAAATCGAAGCTAGTGCGTGTAATGATGTAGGATTTTAGCCATACGGCCAAAGCTACGAATAAAGTGAAACGCACATTTTGAAATTGTGATTTCATGGTTTCTTTCATTCATTTCCACCCTTTCTCTATCAGGCTTGGTCGATTTTGGAGCGAAAAATGCTAAAATAAAAAATACATAGTTTTCTTGGCCATAATTAGAGTTTCTATATTCACCCATATACGACTTTAACTATGCATACCCTTTTTGGTTTCTTGTGCTGCTCATAAGCATAACGTCATTTCTGTATTATACAACAAAATTCATTTCTGAGAAACACTATAACATTTTACATTTTTTGTATGTGATTTGTCACTACCAGAGAAAACTTTAACATTCGTTTATATGCCCGTCAACTAGAAAATATAACAAAAATAGAAAAGAATGTTAAGCGGAATTGAAAGTTTTTTGGTTGAGAAATATGGAATAGAAATCTTTAAGTGGTTGTCTAGAAAACTATTATATGAAGGAAAATATGAAAAAATTAACGAACACTTGTTCTTTTTGGTTTTGTTTGTTACAATGAAATTTCATTGATAGATTATGTGTAATTTTGATGAACTTTTACTGATAACATAACATATTGTAGCTTATTTCTTTTGAAAATAGGGAGGCTTTTGAATGAAACAAAAATTTTCAGTTGAAGCGTTTTGGAAGAAAATAAAACATGTTGCGAAGCAGGCAGGGCAGTCGGTAATCTATGCGAGTTTATTGTTGTTTTACGTTTTGCAAAGACCGGATGTTCCAAAACGAGTGAAAATTATTGTAATCGGAGCACTTGCTTATTTCATTGCACCGATTGATGCCATTCCAGATTTCATTGCTGGAGTCGGTTATACGGATGATTTAGGTGCGTTAATGGCCGCACTATTACAAGCATCGATATACGTAAATGAAGATGTGAAAGATAAGTCGCGAGTGAAGTTGGCAGAATGGTTTGGTTCGGATATAGACACATCATTTATCGATCAAAAATTAGATCAATAGGTGAGAACTGTCATAGGATGACAGGGCGAACGTAAGCGAGGAAGTGCATTATGCCATCAGGAAGAACGCATACGAAAATAAACTTAATATCCCTTCCGATTGTTTTGTTTATGCTCTTTTCGTATGGATTAACAAGTTTTGATTTTTTATTAACTTTTGCAATTGGCTTTTTAGTAGGTACTTCATTTTTAACACCGGATTTAGATACGTACAGTAATGCGTATAATAAATGGGGATTCCTCCGTATTTTTTGGTATCCATATAGGAGCGTAATGCCCCATCGTTCCTTCTTCACACATACGATTATAATTGGTGATATTATTCGTATTGCATACATGTTAATCGTGTTTTCTCCGTTTTTATTCCTATTAAATATAATCGCATTCGGTGGAAATTTAATAGAAATTGCGAAGGAACACGAGGTTGAAATTGTAACGTTTGTAATGGGGATTGTTGTGGCGAGTACGCTCCACATTATAGCGGATAAAGCGAATACGCGCCGAAAGAAAATGATGAGAAAAAAGAAGAAACGCAGAAGATAAAAAAACCGTCCCAAAAGGTATTTTGGGACGGTTTTTTCTTATTAATAGGTAGGTTATTCTTGTCGTATCGCCGATAAAATTTTATTTACAATCATGCGACATTAATTTTTGGGCAGTTCCTTTTTAATCAAACGTTTGTTTAAAACTAAGCTTTCAGTATCTTAATACCTTTCACGATATTCCAAATGAAGTAGTATAAGCTAATGATTCCGCAAATGCATAAGACGATGATTGCCCCAATTCCAAGTGTTACGTCTGGTTGATCAGATCCGATGCCCATAATTCCTAAAATAACTAATCCAATAAATGAAGCGATGCTTGGAACGATATGTGTCCATAGAGCACGTTTCGCATGTGGTTTCGTTTCAGAATCGCCCACAATCCACACGATAATAGGGAATAAGATAGGTGCAAATAATACACTAAAGTATGATAAAGCTGCTAATATTTTGTTTCCGTTCATATATATCCACCTCATAAGTAATGTCCGTTGTTATACTTTTAGTATGCGATAAATTTGGCAACCTTCCTATCGATTAACATTACAAGAACGTGACGCTTTTGTAAGATTTCCTTTTTAAATGAAAATTGTTGTGATAAAATTATTGAAAACGTTTTCTTAGACGTTTTATATTTTTTAGACTTAAAGGTATGATGACCTGGTAGTCTATTGATAAGGTTATATCTTATTTAAAAGGGGATTCTTTAGGGGGAGAGAACAATGAACACATGGACACAAGTTTACGATCCGTTCGGTAACATTTGGATTTCGGCAGCAGTCGCACTTATTCCAATCATCTTTTTTTTCTTAGCTTTAGCAGTTTTCCGCATGAAGGGGTATGTGGCAGGATTTATTACAGTTGTATTAACGATTTTGGTGGCGTTATTTGCGTATAAAATGCCATTCACAATGGCAATGGCAGCGACCGGATACGGTTTCTTATACGGATTATGGCCAATTGCGTGGATTATCATTATGTCAGTATTTTTATATAAAATTTCTGTGAAAACAGGTCAATTTGATGTCATTCGTGCATCTGTATTATCCATTACGAATGATCATCGTTTACTCGTTATTTTAATCGGATTTTCATTTGGAGCATTTTTGGAAGGGGCAGCAGGATTTGGTGCACCAGTAGCGATTACGGCAGCGCTTCTGGCAGGCCTTGGGCTAAATCCTTTATATGCAGCAGGTCTTTGTTTAATCGCAAATACTGCACCAGTAGCGTTCGGAGCGATGGGGATTCCGATTACAGTTGCTGGACAAGTAACAGGCATTGATCCGCATAAAATTGGACAAATGGCTGGGCATCAATTACCGTTCTTATCTTTATTTGTTCCGTTCTTTATCGTATTTTTAATGGATGGCTTTAAAGGAGTAAAACAAACGTGGCCTGCTTTATTTGTAGCGGGTAGTTCATTTGCAATTACACAGTTTATTACAGCGACGTTTTTAGGACCAGAACTTCCGGATATTACGTCAGCGCTTGTAAGTTTAGTAAGTTTATCGCTATTCTTAAAAGTTTGGCAGCCGAAAGAAATTTATCAAACTAAGCAAGCGAATAGTGAAGTAGCCGCGGCGACGACAACGACATCTATGCCGAAACTAACGGTAGGAAAAGTAGTAAAAGCGTGGTCTCCGTTCATTATTTTGACTGTGATGGTAGTCATCTGGAGCCAGAGTTTCTTTAAAGCGTTATTCGCTCCGGGCGGCGCTTTAGAAAGTCTCGTATTTAAATTTGAAGTTCCAAGCTTGCACAATTTAGTAATGAAAGCAGAGCCTATTGTAAATAAACCAACACCTTATGAAGCAATCTTGAAATTAGATATTTTATCAGCGACTGGAACAGCAATTTTAATTGCTTGTATCATTTCTATCTTTATTTTGAAAATGAGTGCAAAAGATGCAGTAGCAACATTTAAAGAAACGTTAAACGAACTAAAAATGCCAATTCTATCTATTGGATTCGTATTAGGATTCGCATTTATCGCAAACTATTCTGGTCTATCTTCTACATTAGCGTTAGCACTTGCAGGAACTGGCGGACTATTCCCGTTCTTCTCACCATTCTTAGGATGGATTGGCGTATTCTTAACAGGATCAGATACGTCAGCGAACGCACTGTTCTCGAATTTACAAGCAATTACAGCGCAGCAAGTCGGTGTATCTGAAGTACTTCTCGTTGCAGCAAATACAACGGGCGGTGTAACAGGTAAAATGATTTCTCCGCAATCAATTGCGATTGCTTGTGCGGCAGTTGGACTTGCTGGGAAAGAGTCAGATTTGTTCCGCTTTACATTGAAGCATAGTTTATTCTTCGTTACTATTGTTGGGATTATGACGTATGTGCAGGCTTATTATTTAACTTGGATGATTCCGTAAACAACAAAAGAAATAAACTTTGCATTTTTCAGATTATAGTGTATGATGGGAAAGTATTGAAAATTAAATCAGTGATAAACTAGGGGTGCCTAACGTATGCGTAGGCTGAGAGAGAAGCGTGTGAACTTCTTAACCCTTTGGACCTGATCTGGCTCGTACCAGCGTAGGGAAGTTAACGGCTTTACATAATTATGTCTTTATGAGCCAGGTCCTTATTCTTTTATGGACCTGGCTCTTTTTATTTTGGCATGCGCTGGCCATATCTTGTCCTTGTCACGAACAGGGGGGCAACAAAGGTTATGAAACAGTCTGTTTCAGCTGAGCAAATTGAATTGAAATCGAGTTTACCAGGAAGTAAGAAAGTGTATGTGGATGGAACACGTGAAGGTATGAAAGTACCAATGCGCGAGATTGAACAAAGCGATACGAACGGTGTTCAAAATCCGCCAATCCGTGTGTATGATACGAGTGGACCTTATACAGATCCAGAGTATAAAGTGGAGCTGGAAAAAGGGTTGCAGGCGCCGCGCCACTCTTGGACTGTGGGGCGTGGTGATGTAGAAGCATACGAAGGGCGCGAAGTGAAACCAGAGGATGACGGTGTGAAAGTGGCTTCAAAACATACACCTGTTTTCCCGCAAATGGATCGTAAGCCGCTTAGAGCGAAGCAAGGTGCAAATGTTTCGCAAATGCATTATGCGCGTAATGGCATTATTACGTCTGAGATGGAATATGTTGCGATTCGTGAAGGGGTAGAGCCTGAATTTGTTCGTAAGGAGATTGCAGAAGGTCGTGCGATTTTGCCGGCGAACATTAACCATCCTGAAGCGGAACCGATGATAATTGGACGTAATTTTCACGTGAAGGTAAATGCAAATATCGGAAACTCTGCTGTATCGTCTTCTATTGCAGAAGAAGTAGAGAAGATGACGTGGGCGACTCGCTGGGGTGCAGATACGATTATGGATTTATCTACAGGTAAAAACATTCATACAACACGTGAGTGGATTATTCGTAATGCTCCGGTACCAGTTGGAACTGTGCCAATTTATCAAGCGCTTGAAAAGGTAAACGGAATTGCAGAGGATTTAACGTGGGAAGTGTATCGTGATACGTTAATTGAGCAGGCGGAGCAAGGTGTTGATTACTTCACGATTCACGCTGGTGTATTACTTCGTTACATTCCGATTACTGCAAAGCGTATGACAGGTATTGTTTCGCGTGGTGGTTCGATTATGGCGCAGTGGTGTTTATTCCATCATAAAGAAAACTTCCTATATACTCACTTTGAAGAGATTTGTGAAATTATGAAGCAGTACGATGTTTCGTTCTCTCTTGGAGATGGATTACGTCCAGGTTCTATTGCAGATGCAAATGACGAAGCGCAGTTTTCTGAGCTTGAAACACTTGGTGAATTAACAAAAATCGCTTGGAAACATGATGTGCAAGTTATGATTGAAGGACCTGGGCATGTACCGATGCATTTAATTAAAGAAAATATGGAGAAAGAACTTGATATTTGTCAGGGCGCGCCGTTCTATACACTTGGGCCGTTAACGACAGATATTGCACCAGGTTATGACCATATTACTTCAGCGATTGGTGCTGCGATGATCGGCTGGTTTGGAACGGCGATGCTTTGTTATGTAACACCGAAAGAACATTTAGGTTTACCGAACAAAGATGATGTTCGCGAAGGGGTTATTACGTACAAAATCGCTGCGCATGCAGCCGATCTTGCGAAAGGGCATAAAACGGCTCATCAGCGTGATGATGCACTTTCAAAAGCACGATTTGAATTCCGTTGGCGCGACCAATTTAATTTATCTTTAGATCCTGAACGCGCGATGGAGTACCATGATGAAACGTTGCCAGCAGAAGGGGCGAAAACAGCGCATTTCTGTTCAATGTGTGGCCCAAAGTTTTGTAGTATGAGAATTTCACATGATATTCGTGAATATGCGAAAGAAAATGACTTAGAAACGACAGAAGCAATTGAAAAAGGAATGAAAGAGAAAGCGGTAGAATTCAAAGAAACTGGTAGTCATTTATATCAATAACACGTCACACCTCTTTACTTGATTGATCACACTGTACCTAACTTAAATATAGAAGAAGCCCCCTTTGCTAAGACGGTAGCAAAGGGGGCTTCTGTCGTCTATAAGGCGAAGAATAATTGTACCCAGTAGTATAAGAGGAATAATGTGACGACTGTTGTGAGTGGGATTACGATGAGAGATACGCTTAAATAATCTTTCCATTTCACTTTAATTTTGTTTTGTCTTAAGATATACATCCAAATGAGGGAAGCTAGTGTACCGATTGGTAATAATAGTGAACCGATGTCACTACCGATGATATTTGCGAGGTAGATCGTTTTTAATGTGACTGGATCTAGTCCCATTTCTGTTAATGTGATTGTACCAATCATAAGTGCAGGGTGGTTATTGAAGACGTTAGAGAGGAGGGAAACGAGTCCGCCCATTGCAAAGCTGGCATAGAGTAGATGCTGACTTACAACTGGTTCGAGCCAATGGACAAGCGCCGCTGTTAATCCTGCGTTATGAAGCCCGTAAATAATTACGTACATAGAGAAGGCGAAAATTAAAATGTGCCACGGTGTCTTTTTCAAAATATCGACTGGGTTTGTTCGTAAGTAGTACCATCTCCAGATGAGAAGAACGAGTGAACCGAGTACGGCAACAATTTCGATTGGAATCGATAAGAAGGATGCAACGAATAGAAGACAGCGCATAAGGAAGACGAAGCCTAATACTTTTAACATGAATTTCGTACGTTTTTGTTTCGTATTAACAGAATTTTGTCCTTTTAACGGATGGAAGTTTTTCGTGAAGAAAATTTCTTCAATATCATATGAAGAAACAGGTAATCTTTCTGGAAGTTTTTTCTTTAAAACTGTATACATGAGCCATGACATAAACAGTAGTCCTAGTGTTGCAGGTACAAACATCATAGCAGTATGCATATAAAGAGTCATATGGACGATATTTAATGCAATTAAGTTTACAATATTACTTACACCGATTGGTGCACTAGATGCAGTGGCGATTAAAGCACCGCTTAATAAATAAGGGATTTGTTGATGAGGTTTTAATTGAAGATTTTTCAGAAGAAGGATTAAAATTGGAGTTGTAATTAAAATACTACCGTCATTATTAAATAAAAGAGTCATAAGAAAACATAGTAATTGAATGTACCAGTATAGGCGGTGTCCGGAACCTTTCGCTAAATTTGCGAGTTTTGCTGCGGACCAGTGGAAGAAGCCGAAGCTTTCTAATATAACTGCCATAACGATGGTCGCTAATATCGTTATGGAGGCGCCTCCAATTTTACTTATAATGTCTATGACGTCTGGTTTTGATACAAGTCCAGTAATGAGGATAATGCCGGCGCCGACTGCTGCCGGCCACGCCTCATTTATACCACGAGGGCGCCAAAAGATAACAATCATCGTTAAGAAGAATACAATAATAGTAATCCATATTTCAATGCTCATATTTAACCTACCTTTCTATTTTCCCTTGAACAAATGTAGCTTGTCTCAAGTTTATATAGCATTATATTCAAAAGAAAATAAGAAGAACTAGGCATCTACCTGAATCTAGTGAATATGTGTATTTTGAGCAATAAGGCAAGTATAAGTAGTAGTGTAATAACTATTAGGAGAGGAGTCTAATAAATGAGGGGCATTCAATGTGTGAATGCCCCTCATTTACTATTTTTCCTTTAAAAATGTTCGATCTTTTAAGAATAAATTCCAGAAGAAAATAAATCCTGGTAGTAAAATTGCAATCCCGATTGCGTAAAGAATAAGAAGTGCATAGAATGTTTCGACCGTCGTAAAGCTTGTAAATACAGTTACGTCCGGGTAAATGATATAAGGTAAATGGGCGACGCCGTAAGCGTAGCTTGCAAATGCATATTGAGCGACGACAGCTAAAACTGCAATGCGAGGAAAGCCTAGTGTGCCATATTTCTTATTTGTCCACCAAAGGGAAGAGTATCCGATAACAAATAAAATGATAGAGACTGTAAACCATGGGAATTGCTTTATGAGTCCTTGCATAAGCCAGTGTGTTTCAGGGTCCATTACAACGAGAGCGATAATAGCAGTCACGAGCGTTGCAGGACCAAGTATGATGGCATTTCTTCTATAAATTCGGTACGTATCTTCAGAACCTTGTTCCCTAGCAAAATCAGCAAGAAAGAGAGATGATAGAAATAGTTCCGAAGTTAGTCCGAAGAGCATATAACAATAAATAACGGGACTAGAAAGAAGTTTTCCGTAAAGGAGCACTTCTTTTCCTTCAGACATCGTAATATAGGCACCTTCTGTAACTGGCAGAACGGTAATTAATAGAGCTGGGATTAAGAGCCCAGTAATACCTGAAATAATCCGAAGAAGGTGTTGGTATTTTGGCAGGGAGTAAGCAAATACCATAAAAGTACTACGAATCGCAACGAGTACTAAAATTAACATAACTGGTACAAACATAACGGTTGCAAGGGTAAAGGCCGCTTTTGGGAAGAAACCGAGAAAAGCAACGACGACAAAGACAAGAAACGTATTTGTTACTTCCCAAGTTGGTGATAAGTACCGATTAGCAAGCTTGGCAGCAAGTGTCGGGTGTTTAGCGTATACCATGCCCCAAAAACCAGCTCCAAAATCAATAGAACCTAGTATGCTATATACGAAAATAAGAGCCCATAAGATGATGATTGCAATGCTTTCCTCATGCACGAGAATCGCCTCCTTCGTGATGTAAATCATTCTTTAATGGATGTTTCTTAAAGAATGTCCGTAGTACAAAGACTGTTAAAATACCGAGTCCGATATATAAAATGATGAATAAAACAAATAAAGGACCGACGAAATCAGCGCGCGTAGAAGCATCTACCGTGCGTTGCATGCCATAAATTGTCCATGGCTGACGACCACTACAACTAAAAATCCATCCGAATTCAATACCGAGCAACATAACGGGTCCACAGGCGGCAGCTCCCCAAAGAAGCCACTTCGGTAACTCTATTCCTTTTTTTCGGTAAACAAAGTACCAATATAAGAGGGCAATAGCTGCAACTGCAAAGGTAAAGGCAGCGGTGCCAACCATTAAGTTGAACAGTGTATGTGTGTAAAATGGTGGCCATGTTTCTTGTGGGAATTCCTTTAGACCTTTTACAACGGTGTTAGGGTCTAGTCCCACTAATAAGCTAAGCATGTTCGGAATTTCAAGGGCATAGTTTAGTTCAAGTGTGTTAGGGTCCACAACCCCGCCAATCGATAAAGGCGCGTGTGATGTCGTTTCAAACAAAGCTTCAGCAGATGCTAGTTTTTCAGGTGAATGTTTATGTAAGGCAATAGCAGATTCGTGTCCTGAAAGCCACATCGTAGCACCTGTGATAAATGTAACGACAAGCCCGAGCAATAATCCTTTTTTATGGTAAGCAATTTCACGAGCGCTTAAATTTTTCTTTAATAATTTAAATCCAGCGATAGAAGCAATAACAGCTGCTCCAGTTGTATAGGCCGTAATAACGACGTGGAATGCACTTGTGCCAAAGCTCGGATTAAAGAAAGCTTTCCACGGATCAACGTTAAAAACTGAGCCATCTGGATTCATTGAAAAGCCCGCAGGTGTATTCATCCATGTGTTTGCCGATGTAATAAGCACGGCAGATGCAGTGGCGCCAATCATAACGAAAAATAGCGAGATTAATCTCATAACTGGAGGCAGTTTATCAGCCGCATATACGTAAATAGACATGAATAAAGCCTCTAAAAAGAAGGCGAAAATCTCAATTTGAAACGGAACGGAAATAACTTGCCCAACAATTTTGGCGAAACCAGGCCAAAGAAGTGAAATTTGTACACCAACAATTGTTCCAGTTGGAATTGCTACACCGAGAAGGATAGCAAAAGCCTTTGTCCATCTTTTTGCCATAATGGCATAGTCGGAATCTTTCTTCCAGTGATAGAGTATTTCACTTATAAAAATCATTAAAGAAAGCCCGACTCCAAGCGTTGCAAAGATAATGTGGAATGCTAATGAAGAACCAAAAAATGCCCTTGCTAATGTTACGGTATCCATATGTATACTCCTCTTCTTTTTGCCATTATTTTCTGATTTAATTGGAAAATTTATTCAAAAAACTACCAAAAATATATATGTATTTAAAAAATGAGTACGATAATTTAATGTTTAAATATTCTAAAGAAAAAGAAATTGATATTTGGTAATATTTTATTTGTTTTTTAGGGCTGAATCTTTTATAATCTTTTATGCGAACGTAAGTTCTGTTTCCGGGATGA
The DNA here is from genome assembly GCF_022663915.1 of Bacillus cereus group sp. BfR-BA-01331. Taxonomy (NCBI): domain Bacteria; kingdom Bacillati; phylum Bacillota; class Bacilli; order Caryophanales; family Bacillaceae; genus Bacillus; species Bacillus cereus group sp. BfR-BA-01331. Next base: position 172,418 of record NZ_JAKUGJ010000006.1, on the reverse strand, counting down.
AGAAGTTTATGTGAAATGGAGAGGGTGTTTTATGTATCCTGAAGTCATTAAAAAGATGGCATTTTCAAGAGAGCATAGAGAGTTATTATTAAAGTTGTATAATAAAGAAATTACGCGTCGTGAATATGATCGACTTGTGGAATCGCTATATAGACCTTCTAAAGAGGCTTGCGAAGGATAAGGTGGGAGAGACAATCTAAAGGATTGTCTTTTTTATATTTGCGTATGTTCTGGTAAAATTAAGGTTAGCCTTAAAAGGAGGTGAAAAGCTTGCGAAAACGTTTATATATAGGGATTGGGGTTATTCTCTTAATCGCTTTAGGTGGAGTTGTATTTTGGTCAGATTTACAAGGAAATCGTACCGAGCATTTTATTTTACGACATATGGTGAATGAAAATGGAACACTTGCAACGTATCGCTTAGAGGATACAAAGGCAGGTAAGGGTGAAGCGAAGGGCCGTGAAGCTTTATCAGAATCTGCAGGGTTATGGCTACAATATACACTTGATAAAGATGATCAAGCTTTATTTGATGAACAAGTGAAGGTTATTCAAAATAACTTTGTACACAAGGATCGCATCGTTATATGGAAAATCTCTGAAAAGGGAGAAATGCAGTCAGCTACTAATGCACTTATCGATGATCTTCGTATTATAGAACAATTATATCGTGCTTATGAAATGTACAAGGAAGATCGCTATAAAAACCTTGCAGATCAATTGAGTGATTCTGTACTTCGTTATAATAAAAAAGGTAATTATTACGTTGATTATTACGATGCAGATACAGGGAAACAAAATAACTTTGCAACAACATCTTACATAAATCCGCATGCATTCTCTTATATGAAAAAGTATGGAAAAATTTCTGCACAGCAGTATCAGGAAGTTGTTCAGTTTTTAGCGGATTATCCAAGGCAGGGCTGGGCATTCCCGAAAGAGTATAAAGATGATGGGACATTTACGTACGATCAAGAAGTGAATCTTATTGATCAATCATACGTTGCTTATCATCGCAGTTTAGGCAGTCTTTCATCAGATGCTTATTTGGAATTTATAAAGAAGAAATTTCGCGAAGATGGAAAGTTATACGGTCGTTATAACTTAGAAACGGGAAAACAAGCTGTGAACTATGAATCACCAGCATCTTACGGATTAACAATTTTGTACGTACTACAAACAGGTGATACAAAGTTTGCGAAGGAATTATATGAGCGGATGACTACATTCCGAAATGATAATGTATTTAGTAGATATTATGGTGGATATGTAACAGGTGAGAATAATAATACGCATATTTTCGATAACGTATTGCCGCTTTTAGCGGAAATGGAATTGGATAAGAGTAAAAAATAGAAGGTGCCATCCTATGGGGATGGTACCTTCTATTTGTGTCGTTATTTGTTTGTAAAGCGATATAATTTTACGCCCTAATATTGGAGAAGTAATCAATCACGAATTCACGAAATTGCTGGGCGGTGTTTGATAAATAGCGCTTCTTCGACCAACTTAAGCCGATAGTTCGTTCGCAATTAGGTTCAATAATACGTAACTTATTTGATGCTAAAGTAGAGTTTTTTAATAAAGTTAAACTTGGGACAAAGGCGATGCCAAGACCTTGCTTAATGAGATCGCTAATCACGGTTGGTTCATCTACTTCAAAAGCGATATGTGGAGTGAAACCAGCTTTTTTACAAAATTCATCTGTTAAGTGCCGAAATCCGTAACCAGTGTTCATACTAATAAACGATTCGTCTTTTACTTCATGCAAATAGATACTTTCGCGGTTTGATAACCGATGTCCTGAAGGAACAGCTAAGAAAATTTCTTCTGTGATAAGTGGTTCCCAAACCATTTCCTCGCCTTCAATTGGTACAGAGGAGATACAAAAATCAATTTCCATATTATCTAGTTGCCGCTTCATAGAAGGAGTAGATGCGAGAAATTGTTGGAATCGAACGTTAGGGTGTTCTAGTAAAAAAGAACCGAGTAGCTCGGGTAATATTCTTGGAATAGAAACTGCAAGCGTAATAGAGCCTTGTTGTAATTCAGCTAAATCTTTAATTTCACGTTCCCCTTCACTTAATTCATGAAAAATGCGTTCTACTCGTTTTAAAAATACTTTGCCGAAAGAGTTTAATGTAATCTGTCGACCTTGGCGATCAAATAAGGGGACGCCTAAGTCCTTTTCTAGTCTAGCGATTGTTTTACTGAGTGAAGGCTGCGCGATATGCAATTCTTCAGCTGCTTTTGTCATATGTTCTAGTCGTGCGACTGTCTGAAAGTATTTTAATTGAAGAAGTTCCACTTCGAATCTCCTTTCTATAGACCAAAAGGAATGAATTGATAATTAAAGATGTATTATACAGTATGGAAAGTGACGTGTATAGTAAATCTGTTAAACCATTCGAAGGGTGTTAAATTAGGAGAAGGAGTATGTTTCATGAAGGGAATTCAACTTATATTTAAAGATTGGAAGGCGATGTGGAACCATAAACATGGACGTATCGCTTTAATTTTTTTATTAATCGTTCCTTTAATTTATTCAGGATTCTTCTTAGCTGGATATTGGGATCCGTACGGAAAATTAGATAAATTACCTGTTGCAGTTGTTAATTTAGATAAGGGTGCTGTGATGGATGAAAAAACAATCCAGGCTGGAGACGATTTTGTTAAAAATTTAAAAGAGAATAAGGAATTGGCGTTTCATTTCGTATCAGAAAAAGATGCTGATGAAGGGCTAAAAGAAGATAAGTATTATATGGTGGTTACGATTCCGGAGGAGTTCTCTAAAAAGGTAAGTACACTAATGGATGAGAAACCAGAGCCGGCGAGGCTGCAGTACAAAGTAAATCCAGGGAAAAACTTTGTAGCAGCTCAAATTGGAACGACAGCTGTTGAAAATATGAAAACAAAAATCTCAAATAGTATTACGAAATCTTATACAGAAGGTGTCTTTTCGAAGTTTCAAGATTTGGCACAAGGGTTGAGTGATGCAAGAAATGGCGCTGAGAAGTTACATGAAGGAACGATAGATGCAAGAAATGGGGCAAATCAGCTTGCAGATGGTATTCATCGTTTAAGTGACGGGACATCACTTCATAATGGTATGGAGCTGCTAGCACAGGGTGAGAAGTCTTTACAATCAGGAGTTAGTGAATTAAGTGCTGGTACAAATGAATGGGTGAACGGAAGTGAGAAACTTGCTGAAGGGCAAGTGAAAGCGGACAATGCAGCAAATAGTGTAAAACAACAATTAGAAGAGTACGTGAAAAGTCATCCAGAAGTGCAGCAAGATCCTGCTTTTCAAAAGATCATTGCTACTTCTAACGGATTAGCTAAAGCAACAAACACTTTAAATAATAGCCAACAACAATTGACACAAGGTGCGCGGAAGCTTACTGATGGTCAGCATAAGATTGAGGAAGGCATGAATACATTCGGAGTTAAGTTAAACGAAGCTACCGCTGGAACGAAAAAGATAGCAGATGGTACTTCGAATTTAGCTGATGGATTTACGAAGTGGGGAAATGGATTTACATCATTACAAGAAGGTGTAAATCACCTTGCGAGTGGCGGAACAGAGCTGAATCATGGTGCTGATAAGTTAACGGACGGACTTGTTAAACTTGACGATGGTGCGAAAGAACTTTCTACGAAATTGGGAGAGGGCGCAGAGAAGATAGCGGATGTTCGCAATGATGATGCACGCAATACGATGTTCTCAGAGCCGGTTCAATTAGTGAAGTCGACAGTTTCTGATGTGCCTAACTACGGTTCAGGTATTGCACCATACTTTTTATCACTGGCATTTTATGTTGGCGGAATTATGGCATCGAATATTTTACCTCTTGGCCGTAGACAAAATATGAAGGTAAGCGGAACAGTACATTTTATTAATAAACTAGGATTAGTATATTTAATTGGACTCATTCAAGCACTACTTGTAGATGTGGTAGTGTTAGGGGTTATGAGATTAGAAGTTGCAAGTGTATCACTCTTTGTTTTATCAAGTATTGTTATTTCCCTTACGTTCATGACATTTATTCTTATGTTAGTAACGGTATTTGGTCTTGTTGGGAAGTTCGCGGCGGTAACACTTCTCGTCCTGCAATTAGCGACGAGCGGGGGTACTTTCCCAGGAGAGTTAAATATAGCTGTGCTTAGCAAAATTGGACAGTTTCTCCCAATGTCTCATTCTCTTAGAGGATTACAAGATGTTATCTCTTTAGGAGATTGGTCGCAATTACGAATGCAGATTTTAATTTTATTATGCTATCTCGTTGTTGCTGGCGGAATTGCTTGGATCACGAGCCATATACAGCATAGGGAAACGAATGCAGAACAAGTTTCTTAAAATGAAAGAAGCTATCCGTTTTTTTAGGATAGCTTCTTTTTTATTTACGTTCCATTACCGCAAAGTAATTATTTTCATTATCAGCAAAGTTGAATGCTCTACCTGTAGGTAAATCTACAACTTGTCCAACTGTAACGTTTTTCTCAGAAAGATCTTTATACAGTTGATCTAAGTTATTAGAGAAGAACATAAGTGAAGGTGTATTTAAGTTTAATTCAGGTTGCATCTTCGCAATTAACGCCTTATCGTGAAGGACGATGCTTGTTCCAGCTTCTTTTGCCGGCGCAATTTCAATCCAGCGAAATCCTTGACCGTTATTTTCTTCCGCAACGATTTGGAATCCTACTGTTTCTGTCCAAAATTGTACTGATTCATCTTGGTTATTTACATATAACATAATTTGTCCAATTTGATTAATCATAGGTGTGTCCTACTTTCTTTTCTTGTATGGAATACTATTATATCAAATATATGGTTTAAATACTTTTTCATGATTTTTCCGAATGGCAATCTTCGCCCATTTCATATTTGTCGTAGGGGAAGGCCCTGTAATCCACGTATGAAATGGTAGTATGCTGCCAATGACCATTGCTGAAATAGAGATTGTGGTCGTTAATATAAATAGTAATAGGCTATATAATATTGTGTTTTCTTGCAGTGCGAATAAGGAAAGAAATTTTGTACATAGTTGCAAGAAGAAAAAATGAGCTAAATAAGCGCCATACGTGTAATTCCCGATAAAACGTAAAGCTTTATATAAGAAACCACGTCGCTGTACAATTGTAATAGATAACACGTACAGTATCATAATTTCACAAACAATATATAAAAACATGGACGGTTTTAAATAAGTAGAAACCGTTAAATGAATAGAATTGGCGCCGTAAAAACTAAATAACTCATAATTGATGAATAAAAATAAGATGAAAAATAGTATTGTGATAAGCGGAATATGTTTCATGACAAATATACGCCAAGTTTTTAATGATACAGCAGCTATTCCTCCCATGACGAAATAGAATGAGTAGAAGAAGAAGGAACGATCTGTATAATGTAAAATGGTTGAACTAGTCAGTTTCTCTCCATTAAAAATGTAGTGAGAAGAATACCACATTAAGAAGAAATATAGACAAGCGAAAATGGTCATATATTTATATATGTCTTTTTTATTTTCTGTTCGTTTTTGAAACCAATAAAATAGTGTGCATAGTAACGGGAACAATAAGTGAATTTGGAACATCATAATAACGTACCAAAGATGAGGTGCAGCTGTTCCGAGTAATAAACTTTTTATTCCGCCTTGTAGTGTAATGACATCGTTTGTTGTTAATAGATAAAGAATAGACCAAAAGAAATAAGGGATGAGTAAATGTGTGGATTTTTCATAAATATACTCTGTATAAACGAGTTTCTTCGTATATTGCCGAATTAAATGGAAGCCGACGATAAATATGAATGCAGGTGCTGAAAATTTTGCAAGATTAAATAGCATGCCCATAATGAGGGATTGCTCGAGTAAGACATTTCCTTGATTCATTGTATATAATAAGGAACTTTGCAAAACGACAGCAAGAAATGCAATGCTTTGCAAAACTTTGAATTCTGGTGCGCTTTGTGTCACTATATCCATCTCCTTTTCCATACATGATTATAGTACGGAGAATGGATAATAGGTGTGGAATATTTGTGAAGATTATAACAAATTTGTGGCAGAATGGATTGTTCCAATATATCTATCACAACAAAAAAGAGGATGCTTGTTAGGAGCATCCTCTTTCTATTTATTAAGCAAATTTGTTTTTGATCCAGTTCTTACCTTCTACAAGGCGAGCTGTCATTACGGCACAAGCGTTATCTCCTGTTACGTTTAACACTGTTGCAGGAGGATCGATGATTGTACTAATTGCTGCGATAATTGGCAATGCTTCTGGTGGGAATCCGTATAGAGAAACGATTAACATTTCACCAATCATACCCCCGCCCGGAATAGCACCCATTACTGTTCCTACTAATAGAGAAACAACAAGTGCAATTGCTAATGTTTTCGGTCCTTCGAATTCCATGTTGAAAATACCGAATAAGAAAGCAATTTTTAATACCCCGCCTAAAACAGATCCGTCTTTATGAAGTGTAGATCCAAGAAGGACAACTGTTTCACGAACGTCAGAAGAAATACCCATTTTCTTCGTTGCTTCTAAGTTCGATGGAATACTTGCGGCACTACTACAAGTTGCAAGTGATGTAACTGTAGGAGAGACCATGTTCTTCCAAAATACTTGTACACCTTGTTTGCGACCTGCAAGGTACGCATAGAATGTAAAGAATACAAAGAAGTAAATAAGAGAAGCTGGATAGTATACCATTGCTGCTCGGAAGTAAGTTCCAAGAAGTTGTGGTCCGAATTCACCAACTAATGCTGCGAAGTAGGCAGCTAGTCCGATTGGAGCGTAGTACATAATGAAAGATACAACTTTCATTGAAATTTCTGCACCAGCTTGTAGGAATGTAGCGAATGGTTTCCCTTTTTCACCAACTGCTGAAGTTGCAACCCCCATTAAGATAGAGAAGAAAATAAGAGCTAACATGTTCTCGCGAGATAGTAACTTTGAAAAGTCCGATACTGTTATGATACCAACAATTTGATCAGCAACGCTAACTGCTTTTTCAGCTTTATCAGGCTGCGTTAGTTCTAATACAACACCTTGTGCTGGCGGGAATACTTTCACGATAATAATCATAAAAATAGCAGCTAAAATACTTGTAAATAAGAAAGTTCCAGCCATACTAGACATAATTTTACCGAAACGTTTTAATCCATCCATATTAGCAATAGATGACGCGATGCTAAAGAATACTAAAGGTACAACAATCGTAAACATTAAGTTTAAGAAAATGTCACCAAGCGGCTTTAAAGCAACTGCATCGGCACCCATGAAATAACCAATGAAACCACCAATTAGGATAGAAGATAATAAAATAAGCGGAAAGCGATATGCCTTCATAAATATACCCTCCTATCGATTATAAAAAATCATACTGAATCATTATAGCGAGTTAGAGACTTCTTTACTAGGAAAATACGGATAGATGGAATAGCGTGAAAACCGAGAAATTTTTGTTTTTAAGCTCGGCATACAGTTAGAAATCTAGACATATATATTTGTAACCTAGTGGTGGCAAGTGCTACACCATAACTTAGGTTTGGAAAAAGGGGGAGGGGAGCGAGATGAATATTTTACTTTGCTGTGCAGCGGGAATGTCTTCCAGTTTGATTGTTACAAAAATGGAGAAAGCAGCAGAGGCAAGAGGGATAGAGGTAAAGATTTGGGCTGTATCAGGTTCAGAAGTGCGAAATCATATTGATACTGCAGATGTACTTTTACTTGGACCGCAAGTACGTTATTTATTACCGAAAATGAAAGAATTATGTAAGGAGAAGGGAATACCTGTTGATGTCATTCAATCCGTCCATTACGGACTTTGTAATGGAGAGGCTATCTTACAAGCAGCTTTGTCCATGAAACCATGAGGAGAGTGGGATAGATGATAGGGTTTTTAGAGAAATATGTGATGCCAGTGGCAGGAAAGGTTGCAGAGCAGAGGCATTTACAGGCTATTCGTGATGGAATTATTTTAACGATGCCTTTCTTAATTATTGGATCATTTTTCCTTATTATTAGTGCATTACCAATACCAGGATATAATGATTTTATGGCAGGTTTATTTGGTGAGAATTGGCAGAGAGCTTTAGGGTATCCAGTTAGTGCAACTTTTAATATAATGGCTTTAATAGCTGTTTTTGGAATCGCTTACAGACTTGGTGAGTATTATAAAGTAGATGCTTTAGCATCTGGTGCATTATCGCTTGTAACCTTCTTGCTTGCAACTCCATTTCAAGTTGCATATATTATACCAAGCACGAAGGAAAGTGTGATTGTAGATGGAGCAATCCCAGCGGCGCTAATGGGAAGCCAAGGTTTATTTGTAGCGATGATTATTGCAATTATATCTACTGAACTTTATCGGTTTATTGTACAAAAAAAGATGATTATAAAGATGCCGGAGACAGTTCCGCCAGCAGTAACGCGTTCATTTGCTGCGCTTATTCCAGGCTTTATTGTTGTGACGGTTGTTTGGATCATTAGATTGATTTTTGAACATACGACTTTCGGTAGCATCCATAATGTTATAGGAAAGCTTTTACAGGAGCCTCTTAGTGTACTTGGGGCTAGCATTTGGGGTGCGATAATCGCAGTTATCATTGTCCATGTACTTTGGGCGTGCGGAATTCATGGAGCTGCAATTGTTGGTGGTGTAATGAGTCCGATTTGGTTGTCATTAATGGATCAAAATCGAATTGCATTTCAGGCAGGGCAAGATGTACCGAATACGATTACTGCACAGTTCTTTGATTTATGGATTTATATGGGCGGTTCTGGTGCAACACTTGCTTTAGTTGTAGGAATGTTATTATTTGCGCGAAGTCAGCAATTGAAAAGTTTAGGGCGATTATCGATTGCACCAGGTATTTTTAATATTAATGAAATGGTGACTTTCGGTATGCCGATAGTAATGAACCCGCTTTTACTTATTCCATTTATACTGGTTCCAGTCGTGTTAACGGTTGTTTCTTATTTTGCGATGGAATGGGGATGGGTTGCACGTCCGAGCGGAGCTGCTGTACCTTGGACTACACCTATTCTTTTTAGTGGATATTTAGGATCAGGCGGGAAAATTTCAGGAGTTGTTTTGCAGCTCGTTAACTTTGCGCTTGCATTCTTTATTTATTTGCCATTCTTAAAAATATGGGATAAACAAAAAGTAGCGGAAGAAAAGGGGGAGTAAAGAAATAACATGGATACGATAGAGACGAAAGCTTTTCATTTAATCTTGCATGGAGGAAATGCGAGAAGTTGTTCAATGGAAGCAATTGATTGTGCGAAGCGCGGTGAATTTAAGGAAGCGGAAGCTAAACTACAAGAAGCTTTAAATGAATTGCAAGAGGCGCATCGCTTACAAACAGAGCTCATACAGAAAGAGGCTGCCGGGGAAAAAACCGAAGTTACCCTTCTGATGGTGCATGCGCAAGATCATTTAATGAACGCAATTACAGTGAAGGAATTGGCGAGTGAGTTTGTAGAATTATATAGGAAATTAGAAGATGATAAATGAACCTTGCATATGCAAGGTTTTTTTATGTGTTAAAAAATAATTTAGTGTTTTTTTTGTTTAAACACAACTAGACAACTAAACACTAATCTATTTTCATACAGTTATGTGTTAAAAGTGAGGTGTTTTATAACACACTGTGTGTTTTTTTGGGGACACACTGATTGAAAGCGGTAACACACAAAGAAATCACTCGAAAAAACGCTGATTTTAGGCGTTTTGAAAAGTTGGCACGCTAATTGCATTAATAAATAGCGTAAAGAAAAATAAATAAAACATAAAATTTTTATACTACACAAGGGGGATTTATAAATGAATATTTTATTATGTTGTTCAGCAGGGATGTCTACAAGTTTACTAGTTACAAAAATGGAAGCGGCTGCAAAAGCTCGTGGTCTAGAAGGTAAAATTTGGGCTGTATCTGGGGATGCAGTAAAAAACAATATCGACCAAGCAGATGTATTATTACTAGGACCACAAGTTCGTTACATGCTTTCTACAATGAAAACGCTTGCCGATGAGAAAAATGTTGGAGTCGATGTTATTAACTCAATGCACTACGGCATGATGAATGGAGAAGCAGTTTTAGATCACGCATTAACACTAAAAAAATAATTAGGGGGGAAGCGAAATGCAAAAGTTTATTGCATTTATGGAGAAATATTTAGTTCCAGTCGCAGGAAGAATCGGATCGCAGCGTCATTTAGTTGCAATCCGTGATGGTTTTATCGCAGTTATGCCTCTTATTTTAGTTGGATCGTTTGCAATACTTATAAATAACTTGCCAATTGATGCATTCCAAAAATTTATGAAGGGTGCATTCGGGGACGTTTGGAAAGATATCGGCGGTGGTATGTGGGCAGGTTCCTTCGCTATACTCGCCCTCATAGTCGCGGTAGGGATAAGTTATAATTTAGCGAAATCTTACGGTGTAGACGCGTTGTCAGCAGCAATCATTACATTCGGTGCATTAATTATTATTTCTCCCACAACGCCAAAAGAAGGCGGTATTGATTTAGCTTGGACAGGATCACAAGGTTTATTCGTTTCCATAATTGTCGCCCTTCTTGTAACGGAAGTATTTCGATTCTTTGTTCAAAGAGATATTACAATTAAAATGCCAGATGGTGTTCCACCAGCAGTAATGAAGTCATTTGCAGCGTTAGTACCAGCATTCGTTATTTTAATTGTAACAGCAAGTATTCAATTAGCGGTGAAATTAGCAGGTACAAGTATTCATAAAATGGTATTTGAAACAATTCAAGTACCATTACAAGGTTTAGCAGGTACATTACCAAGTGCAATTATTGTTGCTTTACTTATTCATGTATTATGGTTCTTCGGATTACATGGTCCTAATATTATCGGTGGCATTATTGATCCAATCTATTTACCAGCATTAGAAAAAAACATGAAACTATTTGATGGTGGTATGTCTGCGTATGATGTACCGAACATTTTCACAAAACCATTCTTTGATGTATATGTATACATCGGTGGATCAGGTGCGACATTAGCATTCCTAGTAGCAGTAATGCTTGTTGCGAAAAGTGCACAGCTTCGTGGTGTAGGCCGTGTATCTATCGGTCCTGGTTTCTTCAATATTAACGAGCCAGTTATTTTCGGTACACCAATTGTATTAAACCCAGCGTTAATCATTCCATTCGTACTTACACCAGTTGTATTAGTTATTACTTCTTATACAGCAATTTCCTTAGGATGGGTACCAAAAACAGTTGCTTTAGTTCCGTGGACAATGCCACCAATCTTTAGTGGTTATCTTGTAGCGGGCGGAAGCATCGCTGGTGCTGCATTGCAGCTAGTAAACTTTGCAATCGCGGTAGTAATCTACTATCCATTCGTATTAATGTGTGACCGTACGTACGTACAAGCTGCAAAAGCTGAAACAAAAGGAAATGACAATTCAGTATCACTTTAAAAGGTATTGTTCTGACGAGTTTTTATAGCTCGTCAGAACAACTAACTTTTATATCATGTTCAAAAAGATGAAACCCATCTACAAGAACACCAAACTATCATTAATAAAATAATAATTTAATAGACATGTTCAAACTGAAGGGGTATTTAAATCGGTTGAACCATAATAGAGAGGGCGGTAATTATGATGACTACAGCAGAACAAATTCCATTCCAATTGATTTTAAATAGTGGTAATGCACGAAGCTTTGCAATGGAGGCACTGCAATTTGCCAAACAGGGGAAAATGGCAGAAGCTGATGAAGCGATGGTAAAGGCGAAAGAAGCGATTAATGAAGCGCATCATTTCCAAACAGAGCTCATACAATCAGAAGCAAGAGGAGAAAAAACAGAGATTAGTGTTCTTTTAATTCATGCGCAAGATCATTTAATGAATGCGATTACAGTAAAAGAATTAGCAGCAGAATTTATTGACCTTTATAAAAAGCTAGAAGCGAAAGGGGAATAAAGCATGACTGGAATTAAAATTGCTACAATCGGCGGTGGATCTAGTTATACACCAGAGTTAATTGAAGGGTTTATTAAACGTTATGACGAGCTTCCTGTTCGTGAAATTTGGTTAGTAGATATTGAGGCAGGAAAAGAGAAGTTAGAAATCGTTGGTGACTTAGCGAAACGTATGGTGAAAAAATCAGGTTTACCAATTGATATTCATTTAACACTTGATCGCCGTGAGGCATTAAAAGATGCTGACTTCGTAACAACGCAGCTTCGCGTTGGTTTGTTAGAAGCACGTGCAAAAGATGAAGCAATTCCATTAAAATATGATGTAATTGGTCAGGAAACGAATGGTCCTGGTGGTTTGTTCAAAGCGCTGAGAACGATTCCTGTTATTTTAGATATTTGTAAGGACATGGAGGAACTTTGTCCGAATGCATGGTTAATTAACTTTGCGAATCCGGCTGGTATGGTAACAGAAGCTGTCCTTCGTTATACAAACATTCAAAGAGTAGTTGGTCTGTGTAACGTTCCAATTGGAATTCGTATGGGTCTTGCGAGATTACTTGAAGTAGATGCAAGCCGGGTACACGTTGATTTCGCAGGTTTAAATCACATGGTATACGGATTAGATGTATACTTGGATGGCGTAAGCGTAATGGATCGTGTATTAGAACTTGTAACAGATCCAGAAAAGCAAATTACGATGGAAAACATTGCTGCGCTTAACTGGGAGCCAGACTTTATTCGCGGTCTTCGTGCAATTCCGTGTCCATATCATCGTTACTACTATAAAACACGTGAAATGTTGGAAGAAGAGAAAGCAGCTTCGATTGAAAAAGGTACACGTGCAGAAGTAGTAAAACAATTAGAAGATGATTTATTCGAGCTATATAAAGACCCGAATTTAGATATTAAGCCACCACAATTAGAAAAGCGCGGCGGAGCTTATTATAGTGACGCAGCATGTAGCTTAATTACGTCTATTTACAATAATAAAGGTGATATCCAGCCTGTTAATACACGAAACAACGGAACAATTGCAAGCTTGCCACATGATTCGGCTGTTGAAGTGAACTGTATTATTACGAAAGAAGGTCCAAAACCAATTGCGGTTGGAGATCTTCCGGTACCAGTTCGCGGTTTAGTACAGCAAATTAAATCATTTGAGCGCACAACAATTGAAGCTGCTGTTACAGGGGATTATCATAAAGCGCTGCTTGCTATGACAATTAACCCACTTGTACCATCAGATAAAGTTGCAAAACAAATTTTAGATGAAATGTTGGAAGCACATAAAGAACATCTTCCACAATTCTTTAAGAAGATAGAGAAATAAAAAGCGGCGCTGTTTAGCCCGCTTTTTTTAATTCTAGTAGGAGGTATTGCGATGATTAAACTAATTGTAAATGCAGATGATTTCGGTCTTACGGAAGGTACAAATTACGGAATTATTGATGGACATAAAAACGGGATTGTAAATTCAACGACGATGATGATGAATATGCCAGGGACAGAGCATGCCGTACGCTTAGCGAAAGAGTATAAAACGTTAGGGATAGGAGTTCATCTCGTATTAACGGCAGGAGAACCGCTTCTTAAAGACGTTCCATCACTTGTAAGTAGCGATGGATTGTTTCATAAACAAAGTGTTGTATGGGAAGGAAATATAAATCCAGAAGAGGTAGAAAAAGAATGGACTGCTCAAATTGAGAAGTTTTTATCTTACGGATTAACACCAACTCATTTAGATAGCCATCATCACGTGCATGGATTACCGCTTTTACACGACGTTCTTGAGAGATTAGCAAGTAAATACAATGTTCCAATTCGTCGTTGTGAGGAAGAGCGAGCGGTGCACCCATTTTCAGATGTATTTTACAGTGACTTTTACGCTGACGGTGTGACGGAAGATTACTTTGTGAAGTTAAAGGAAAGAGTGCAGGACGAGCAAACGGTAGAAATTATGGTGCATCCAGCTTATATTGACCCAGAGCTTGTGAAGCGTTCTTCTTATGTAATGGATCGCGTGAAAGAGTTGCGTATTTTAACGGAGAGTGAGCTGCCTGAGGGAATGGAGCTTGTGAAGTTTTAATAGGAAAACGACGGCTAAATGGGGCCGTCGTTTTTTGTGCTTACAAAATGGATAGAACATATCCACCGAAGGCCCCGAGTATAACGATAACCCAAGGTGGTGTTTTCCAAAAAGCGAGTAAGCAAAATAGAAGAGAAGCAAAAACGAAATCTACAGAATTCATAATTGTACTCGTCCAAATTGGATCATAAAAAGCTGCAAGTAAAATGCCGACAACGGCTGCGTTTACTCCAAGTAGTGCACCTTGTATGTAAGATACTCTCCTTACACTGTCCCAAAATGGTAAAACGCCAACAACGAGCAGGAAGGCAGGAAGAAAGATAGCGATCGTTGCAACAACTGCTCCGGCGGTTCCATTTAGCACTGCTCCTATATAAGAAGCGAATGTAAATAGTGGCCCTGGCACTGCTTGTGTTAATCCGTATCCAGCAAGAAATTGTTCTTTTGTCATCATCCCGTTTTGTACAAACTCACTTTCAAGAAGAGGAAGTACGACGTGCCCTCCGCCAAATACAAGTGCACCAGAGCGATAGAAGCTGTCAAATAAAGAGATGAAATAAGAGTATGGTCGTAACATCGGTAACAGTATTAATAGTCCGAAGAATAAGACGAGACAAGATATGGCTACCATTTTTGAAATAGGTACGTTTATTTTATGAGCTTGGCTAACTGGCCGGTCACGATATAAAAACCAACCGATGAAACCAGCTACTATAATGAGAATTACTTGTGTCCAGCTACTTGGCCATAATAGGGCGATTGCGGCAGTTGCAATTGCGATTGTTGCACGGTTTCGGTCTGGTGTTAACTTTTGAGCCATTCCCCATATTGCATGAGCGACAATTGCGACCGCTACAAGTTTCAGTCCGTGAATCCAGCCAGTACTTCCAAGCTCGAATTGGTTAAGAAATGAAGCGAAGAAAACTAAAACGAGCACAGATGGGAGAGTGAATCCGATCCATGAAATAATGGCTCCTAATAATCCGCCGCGCAATAAGCCAACTCCCATACCGACTTGGCTGCTAGCAGGGCCAGGAAGGAATTGACATAGTGCTACTAAGTCTCCGTAACTTCGTTCATCCATCCATTTTCTTTTTTGCACGTATTCATGATGAAAATAACCAAGATGGGCGACGGGACCACCAAATGAAGTAAGTCCTAATTTAAATGATACGAGAAAAATCTCTATTAATGATTGGAAAGAGTAGTTATTATTTTTCAAAATTTCCTCCTAGACTGTTTTTCTAAGTGCATTATACAAGAGGGAGTAAAGCAAAAGAAACGATTTTAATGTAAAGATTGTGTGAATCTTTTCTTCGTAATTAAAATTTGAAAAAGTCATAAATGATTATGTCTAAACCATAAAGTAGTAGAAGTAGTGCTGGGAAATTTATATGAGGAGAATGCCCGTATGACAACACATTTCTTTGCTAGGTTAACAGGGAAGAGGGAAGTACCTCCTGTAAATACAGAAGCTTACGGTGTAACAGAGCTCATTTTTAGTGAAGATTTAAAGAAGTTGCAATATCGGGTCATATTAAAAAATATAAAGAAAATCACGTCATGCCAAATTCATTTAGGAAAAGCGAATCAAATTGGTCCAGTTATTTTAAGTTTGTTTGGTCCGTTAGAGCAAGGAATTAGTGTGAATGAAGGAGTCGTTACTGGTGTAGCTAGAGTAGAGGATTTTGAAGGGCCTTTACAGGGGAGAGCATTTGACAGCTTGTTTCAAGAGATAATGCAAGCAAATGTATATGTAAATGTTAATACGAAATCTAATAAAAAGGGAGAAATAAGGGGGAGAATAAGGGAAGTAAAGAAGTAAGCGAAAAGGCTGTCCAAAAAACATTTTGGAACAGCCTTTTCTGCTATAAGGTGCAAATTTTAGCGATTATTGTCAGTAAATCGATATATTTTGAAAATCGCTGATATAATCCGGGTTACGCCGATATATTTAAAAAATCGCTGATATAATTCGCGTTACGGTCGATATATTTAAAAAATTGCCTAGTTTAATTTTTTACAGGCTGATTTTTAATGAAGAAGTCCATTATATAAAATACTTCGTCATCTGGGATTTGTATCTCAAATGTATTTTCAATAGGTTGCAATGCTTTTTTCACTTTCATATACATCCAGTACTCATCTTGTCTTCGTTTCTCTTTATCAGGATGAGGGAGGAGACTTTCGCCTTTTTGAAGACGGTCAACCATGCAGCTCATATGCAAAATCACACCCATTAAACTGTCGGGAGTTAGCTGTAAAGAAATCAATTCTTGAATTGTATTTAATGCATAACGAATTGTTTTAATAAGTAATGCTCCATCGTTACGCTGCATTTGTTGTTCAAGAATATCAGCCATTTTTGCATAGGTTTCTTCATACGTAATCAATTCTTGAATTGGTTGAATAGCTGTGTAGTTCACAATATCTTGGAAATGATATGTTAAGCAAGGTATTTGCATATCGAAATTCGTGACGATACAAATGATATTACGCTCTTTTTTTATGTTCTCGATCATTTTCGTTAAATCTTTTTCATGAACGATGCTAATCGGAATAATTTCAATTAAGTCTTTATCAAAGCGTAAATAGTTCTCTAACATTTTTTGAATTGCTAAAGCACTTCCTTCACCGGTTAAACAAGCTGTTAAAATCACGGATTTCATTGGCGATAGTGGCTTTTTCTTTTCTTCCTGTACGTTTAAATAGAACGGCGTTAAGTTCTTCACTGTTTCGTATAGTGCATCTAATGAATAGCCAAGCTGAGCTTTTCGAGCTGCTTCTAGTGCGTGTGGTGTACTCGTCATGGAAAGAACACGTACAGGGATTTTGAATTCAGTTTCTAATATATCACCAATATAAGCGAGAGACCCCATATCAACAAGTAAGAGAAGCCCGTTTACATTTTGAAGTGTTTTCATATACACTTTAACACGCTCTAAGAAGTCTTTTGGTGATTCATGCAAGGGCATATCGATACCAGTTACTTCATCAATACCGAGAAGTTCGTTTGCAACGTTTGCCATTTCTGTTGCGATACCATTACCGTGTGCTAATATTAATACTTTTACTTCTGTTTGTGAGGCAGGAATTGGATCAACAACGAAGAACATTGTTAAAAAGCCAGCTTCATCAATAGGTATTGTTATTTGTAATTCTTCTTCTAATAGCTGAATACATTGCATAGCTACGGAAAAAGCTTCTTTATATTTCGTGCGAATTTGATTTAATTGTGGGTGGTGAATTTGTTTCCCGCCCTGTAAACGTTGTAGAGTTGTCTGTACATGTAAACTTAAAGCGAGAAATACTTTTTCATCGAAAGTTTTAGATAAATATTTTTCAGCTAGTTCCGCAATTTTTTCACATACGGAAACGATATTACGATCCACAATTTTAAAAACATTTTCATGACTTGTTTTTTTAGATATTTGGTTAAAGTATTGGACGAAAAAGCTTTGAATATCATTTTCTATTAGTAATTCTAATTCTTCCTCTTCAATGCCGCGTGCTTGAAGTTCTTCATATTTATAATCAATATAATCGTAAATAGAAGAGCGACTTCCTTCGGGTTTTATTGTATGTTTACTCCAACCTTCATCACCTGTAAATACAAATGTTTCATTTGGTATTTGATATAGATGACGGCTCTTTCTTTCAATAAATAATCCTTCTTTCATATACCAAGGTAAATCTGTACTTGAAACACAGACAGAATCACGTTTTTTTGTTACGAAATCAGAATAAGCTTTTGCACAGGCAATTTGTACGTCCGTTTTCAATTGGCCGATGTTATTTGGACAATTGTAAAAGACGAAAGCACGCATTGTATTTGGACTAACATGAATCTCTTTCCTTAGACGAATTGCTTCATTTGTGAAAAATAGCTGTAGTAAAGCAAACCGTTCTTTATGTGTTCGCTCACGAAGTGGTGGAAGCGTAACGGTCATCGGAATACGTCTTGTAAATGTTTTTAATAAAAATGAATTCGGTTCTTCGGTTGTTGCAGTAATAATCAACACTCGTGCCTTACGTTCATTTTCCGTTTCTCCAAGGCGGCGGTATACTCCGCGATCAATAAATGTGAAGAGCATCTCTTGTCCTTCTGGAGGAAGGCGATGTACTTCATCTAAGAAGAGGATTCCTTCATGTGCTTTTTCAATTAACCCTTTTTGATCACTGGCACCTGTGTAAGCTCCTTTTTTTATCCCAAATAACTGTCCAAGTAGTAGTTGTGGATTGTTTGCATAATCAGCACAGTTAAAGACGATAAAAGGTGCATCTTTTGGAAGTTGTTCCACTTCAATTGCGTATTCGTGCATTAAAGAAGCGAACATCGATTTTCCGACACCTGTTTCTCCAAGTAATAAAGTATGCATACCGTTTGGAGGATAGAGAATAGAAGCTTTTGCTTTTTCAATTGCAATTTTTAGGCTTGTATTTTCAATAGCAAATGTATCTAATGAAGTGCCCTTTGTTGAATGCGTTTCCAATGAAGAGTTCGTTTCTATATAAAAACGGACAGGGCGTGTACTCGTTTTTAATAAACGATTATCTTTCACAAGCTTGTTTAAATCGCTACTAACATTTGCACGGTCTAACTGTAGAAGTGTAGCGATTTCTGATGCTGTTATACCTTCTGTATAATTCCCTTTTTGTATTGCGTTAAAAATGAGATCTATTCGTTTCATTTCTATTCACCTCGAAACTTCATCACTATTTAAAATTTTACACAAAAATGAGAAGTGTGGGAAGAGAAAAATAAAGTGAAACTTTAATCAGTGGGGTTTTTGTTCATTCCCACTGATTATTAGCCTTCACCAATTGCCCGTTAACGCGGGGTAAAACAGCTTTAGTACATAGGCACTAAAGCTGTTACAATCTTGTGTCTTTCCAAAAATTCACTTCGAGATGTGAAGATGGATTGTAGGGAAGTAGTTTATATCCTTGTGAGTGTAAATAATCAATTACTTTTGGGAGTATTTGCACTGTGACACTAGAATCATGCATTAAAATAACCTCTACTTGTTCATCGCTTTGATTTCGTACTCTTTCTAGTATTGCGGAAGGATTATCATAGCTTTTCCAGTCATATGTATCAATTGTCCAATCCCACATTTTATACTGGGCCGATACGAGTGCGTCACGGTAATTCTTTTTTAAGTAAGGCATGCTACCGTATGGGACCCGAACGAGATGTGTATTTAAATGTGTAACTTGCTGGACAATGCTTTGGGTTTGCTCCATTTCTGCAATTAAAACAGATGGATCGCCAGTATAAAGACGTTTTACATCATGCGACATACTATGGAGACCGATATAATGTCCATCTTTAATCAATCGCTCCATCGTTTTTTTATAATGTGGCACCTTTCCGCCAATAACGAAGAAAGTTGCTTTTCCATTCTTCTCTTTTAAAATATTTAAAATTTGTGGTGTGTATTTATTTGGTCCGTCATCAAATGTTAAGTACGCAATTTTTGTTGTAGGAGAGGTAGTTTGAGTACTTTGGTAATCTTTTACTTGAATGTCTGTAGTTGCTTTTGTATTCGATGATGCGTACATAGTAATAGTTAAAAATAAAATTATACATTGAAGTAATCGCTTGATCATAACATTCACCCTCAGTTTGACAATCAAGATGTAAAAATGAAAATTTGATACTTTTTTCGTTATACGTATATCTTTCTCCAATAGAGGCACTCTCAAACAATCTATATTTTGGAAATGGGGAATAAGGATTAAAAAATAAAAAATAGCATCCTCTTATGAAAAGAGGATGCTATTTGAATATTTCATAAGAGTAAAGGCTATACTACAATTAGTCTTCGCGTTTTTTCACTTTTTTATAGAAGGAAATAATTGGTTTGTAACGTTCGTGTACAAGACCGATTACTTCAGCAATGATTTCTGTAAAGAAGATTAAAATGAAAAGAAGAATAATGGATAACCATAATGTTGCACTACTGAAAATGATTGCATTTACACTAAAGAAAATACCCAATGCGTAAATAATTAGTACCGTTTTACGATGAGAGAATCCCATTGCAAGCAAACGGTGATGTAAATGCGATTTATCAGGTGCTGAAATAGGTTTTTTATTTACGATACGGCGAATAATTGCAAACGTCGTATCAAATATAGGTACACCTAAAATAATGATTGGAACGATAAAACTGAATAACGTTACGCTTTTGTATAATCCAAGTAACGATATAACAGAAATACAGTATCCTAAAAATAGTGCTCCTGTATCTCCCATGAAAATTTTTGCTGGATGGAAGTTGTAGAATAAAAATCCAATTGTACTTGCTAATGTAATCAGTGCTAGAGGTAATATAATAGCTGCTCCAGTACCCCATGGGCTAGTGAAGGCCATATATGCTAGCGTTGCAAGTACGATAGATGAAATCCCTGCGGATAATCCATCTAATCCATCAATTAAGTTGATGGCATTTGTAATACCTACAATCCAAAATACAGTAATTGGATAAGCAAGCCATCCGAGTTCAGTATCTCCAAGAATTGGAATATATAATACTTGCACTAATAATCCGCTTTTTACAATCATGATGGCAACTAATAGTTGTCCACCGAATTTTACCCTCGCAGATAGTTCGTACATATCATCTAAAATCCCGATGATAACAATGATGATAGCACCTAAAGTTATCGATAACATTCTTTGTTCGTATAATCCACCGACAACAAATCCTACGGCTACACCGATGAAAATTGCTAACCCGCCAAGACGAGGCATAATTTTTTGGTGTACTTTACGCGCATTTGGCTTGTCTGTTGCTCCTATTTTGAAAGCTAATTTAATAACTAAAGGAGTAACGACGAGTACAGTGATGAAAGATGCCAAAATGGCATAAATCACTTGTGAGTCCATTAATACCCCACCCTTTATAGTTTAACGTAATTTTTTCAATCGTATTTATCTGAAAATTATGATGTTTGTTTACAGGCTCATAACATATGGTATCACAAAAAGATTAGAATTCAATCTTTTTTTCTTTTGACTGTAAAGGGGAGTGAATAGAATATATGACAATTGGATATGGAATGTTGTGTCCTTTGAGAAGGTTGATTTCATATTGTGGCTTGTAATATGACATTGTACTCTCCTCTCATATAGCGATGACTTTTGTTTCAGTATTATAAGTGTTGCACGTAAAATGAGTAAGTTCCGTGTTAAATTGTGGGAATTTACATTTTGTATATATTGCATCATTCAACTTTACAAAATCTTAAAAAATAATAAAAAAACGATTCATATAATAAAGAAGTGAAAGAGTTTTCTCATTCTTAGTGTGAGAGGGGGAAGCACAGGGGGAGTTCTATGTATTCGTATATTTTCTTATGTATATTCCTGTGCGAAAAGAAAATGAAAATTACGATAATAGGTACCGGATATGTTGGATTGATTACAGGAGTAGGATTGGCGAGATTGGGACATTCAGTCACATGTTTCGATATAAATAGTGGGAAAATTGAACGGATTAAACAAGGCGAGTTACCTATTTATGAATGTGGATTAAATGAATTAATAAATGAAGCATACGAGAATAATCATTTAACTTTTACAGCAAGTAAATCAGCGGCATTTAATGATGTAGAGTTTATATTTATTGCAGTTGGAACGCCATCTTTATTAGATGGAACAGCAGATTTAACGTATATTCGTAGCGCTTGTGATGATATTGGAACATATGTGAATAACGATATTATTGTTGTTACGAAAAGTACGGTTCCTGTAGGGACAAATGATGTAATGAGAGAATGGATTGAGGATAAACTACAAGGTAGACATGAATTATATATTGTATCGAATCCAGAGTTTTTAAGAGAAGGTTCTGGTATTTATGATTTTTTTCAGGGTGATCGTATCGTAATTGGAGCATGTAGTGAAGAAGCTGCAAGGAAAGTAGAGAATTTGTACAGTAAATTAAGCTTACAAACGTATATTACAGATATTCGAAGTGCTGAGATGATTAAATATGCATCTAATGCTTTTTTAGCTACGAAGATTAGTTTTATTAATGAAATTTCTAATATATGTGAGCAAGTGGGTGCAGATATAGTAGATGTAGCTACAGGGATGGGGATGGATAAGAGAATTGGTGCATCTTTTTTAAATGCAGGCATCGGATATGGAGGATCTTGTTTTCCAAAAGATACGAAAGCACTTGTGCAAATTGCAGGGAATGTTTCTCATGATTTTCGCTTGTTGAAAGCAGTCATTGAAGTGAATAATAAACAACAGCTGTTGTTAGTTGAAAAAGCGAAGAAAATTATAGATATGAAGAAGAAGCGAATTGCGGTTCTTGGTGCAGCATTCAAACCGAATACTGACGATATTAGGGAAGCGCCATCTCTCATTATAATAGAGGAATTAATTAATATAGGTGCGGATGTGGTTTTATATGACCCGCAAGCTATTCAAAATGTAAGAAGTTTATTTGGAAATACGATACGATACGCTGAGTGTATAGATGAATCGATTAGAGAGGCGCATGCAGTTTTTATCGTAACAGAATGGGAATCAATTCGAAATTATCCGCTAGAAAAGTATGCACAGCTTATGAGGGAACCTATTCTATTTGATGGGAGAAATTGTTATACTAATGAGGATGCCGAGAAGCATGGATTAGATTATTACTCAGTTGGGCGAAAAGACGTCTGTAATAGTAATGTTTCTCAGGCGCGTTAAAAACTGTATTTTCACATGCATATTTTTATATGCGATAATAGAAGTTTTAACTAGTGAAAGAAAAGAGGCAATGAAATGACTGAACGTTTAAAAGTAATGACAATTTTCGGGACACGACCAGAAGCAATTAAAATGGCACCTCTTGTATTAGAGTTGCAAAAGCATCCAGAAAAGATTGAATCAATTGTGACTGTAACAGCACAACACCGTCAAATGTTAGATCAAGTATTAAATATCTTTGGAATTACGCCAGATTTCGATTTGAATATCATGAAAGATCGTCAAACGTTAATCGATATTACAACACGTGGTTTAGAAGGTTTAGATAAAGTAATGAAAGAAGCGAAGCCTGATATCGTACTTGTGCATGGTGATACAACGACGACATTTATTGCAAGCTTAGCTGCTTTCTATAATCAAATTCCAGTAGGACATGTTGAAGCAGGACTTCGTACATGGGATAAGTATTCTCCATATCCAGAAGAGATGAATCGCCAACTAACAGGTGTAATGGCGGATCTTCATTTCTCACCTACAACAAAATCAGCAACGAACTTACAAAAAGAAAATAAAGATGAGTCACGCATTTTCGTAACAGGAAATACAGCGATCGATGCACTGAAGACAACTGTAAAAGAAACTTATAGCCATTCGGTGTTAGAGAAACTTGGAAATGATCGTCTTGTACTTATGACAGCACACCGTCGTGAAAATTTAGGAGAACCAATGCGCAATATGTTCCGTGCAATTAAGCGTCTTGTTGATAAGCACGAAGATGTACAAGTTGTATACCCTGTTCATATGAATCCTGTTGTTCGCGAAATAGCGAATGATATTTTAGGCGAGCATAGCCGTATTCATTTAATTGAGCCGTTAGATGTAATTGATTTCCATAACGTTGCAGCTCGTTCATACTTAATGTTAACTGATTCTGGTGGTGTACAAGAGGAAGCACCATCACTAGGTGTGCCAGTCCTTGTCCTTCGTGATACGACGGAACGCCCAGAAGGTATCGAAGCAGGTACGTTGAAATTAGCAGGAACAGATGAAGAGACAATCTTTGGTCTTGCTGATGAGTTGTTATCTGATAAAGAAGCTCATGATAAGATGACGAAAGCATCTAACCCTTACGGTGATGGCCGTGCGTCTGAGCGTATTGTAGAAGCGATTTTACAACACTTTAAAAAGTAAAGTGAAACTTTAATCAATGGGGTGTTTATCCCACTGATTATTAGCTCGCACCAATCGTGGGAAATGAAAAAAGAGCCAAATCGTATTTGATTTGGCTCTTTTTTATTATTGCTGATTTCTCATAATCCACTCTGCATGAGCATTTGTAGAAGGGGGAGGAGGTGGTGGTGTTTTGTTCTCACTCGGCTCCTTCTTTGCTTTTGCGCTGGATTTAGAATTTGAATCGGAATTTGTATTCTCATTTTTCGTAGTCTCTGTTGGGACTTTTGCTTTTTCTCCTATTTCCTTTTCAATTTCGTTACGTACAGACTCTACACTGTTTGGATCTGGAAGGAAGTAATAAATACCGCCAATTTTTCTGTCTTCTCCTTCAATTTTTAACGTTTGTATTGTAGAAGGGTCGAATCCAGAGATTTTATTGTAAAGAGCAAGCCCGTCTGAAATAGGAATATCGGTTTTTATATATTTTCCAACTACTTTTGTTAAATCTTTAATTTTAAATACGGTAGAAGCAGAGTTTAGCTTTTGGGCAACAGCAGCCAGTACTTGTCTTTGTCTAGCAGCTCTACCATAATCACCGTTAGGATCTTGCTTTCGCATACGGACGTATGCGAGTGCTTCTTCACCATTTAAGTTTTGCTGACCTTGTTTAAATTGGATTTTTTTATAGTAATCCACGTCAGAGCGTTCCCAGAAATCGAAGGGGACATCAACGGTAATACCGTCAACAGCATCAACGATACCTTTAAATCCTTGGAAATCAATTTTAATATAATGATCAACAGGAACTTTTAAAAATTCTTCGACGGTGTCAATTGTCATTTGTACTCCACCGTAAGCATGAGCGGCGTTAATTTTGTCCTCTTTATTTTTGCCAACAATCTTAACACGAGAATCGCGCGGGATACTCATAAGTGAAACCTTTTTTGAGTTTGGATTAACTGTCGCCAACATAAGTGAATCCGTTCGCCCATTTTGGCCATCAGTTGCATAATCTTCAATACCCATAATGAGTATAGTGAAAGGTTTTTTTGTGATCTCCACATCTGCTGCTCGTAATTTAGATTTTTCACGGCTAAATCCACTGTACATCCCCATGAGAGAAGTGTAGGAATTTAACACATAAAGTCCTACGCTACCAAATAAAAATGCGAAAATAAGAAAGAAGAAAAACTTTCTTCTACGTTTCTTTTTTATTCTGCTATTTTGGAGATGATTATAACGTTCTTCCATATATAATCTCCTTAGTTCATTTGTAGGGAATTAATTCACTACATTAATCTTTAAAGGCGAGACGTTAGCTATTCTTAGATAACACCTTGTTCTAAGTACAACATATCTCCTTCTTTAATTGTACACTTCCCGTTTGTTAATTCAATCATCCAATCTGTGAATGGTTGTCTTTTGTCCTCTTCTACATACGCATCAAATGTGACATTTTCTAGATAATGTATATCTTTAATGGCATATTCTGAATTGCGTAATTCATTTTCAACTTTGCCAAGTAAAGTGTAATCAATTTCTGTTTGCATAACGCGCATTAGTTTTCGTTCAACAACGCCTACATGGTTAAGACCTTCACTTGTACATTTTCCATATGCGCGAATTAATCCGCCAGCACCAAGTTTAATGCCGCCAAAATAGCGCGTAACGACGACGACAGTATCTTTTAGACCTCGTTTTTTTAATACCTCTAACATAGGCACACCAGCTGTGCCGCTCGGTTCACCGTCATCGTTCGCTTTTTGAATTTGATCTTGTTCGCCGATTAAATATGCGGAACAATTATGTGTTGCATTCCAATGCTGTTTTTTTATTTTTTGTATAAATGTTTGAGCTTCCTCTTCCGTTGTGGCGCGATTCACATAGCAAATGAATCTTGATTTTTGAATCACAATTTCGTGCTCTCCATAGCCTTTTATTGTTAAATATTGTAATAACAATGGTATACGCCCCTATCTTTCAAAATAACTAGTACTTTACATTTTAAAAGCGAGTGTTTTTATATTCAAACATTTTTTACAAATATGTTGAAATTTTTGGTGAGTATTTTATCTTTTTGTTGTAATTTGTCGAGCGAGTGATTGTAGTTTCTAGCCGGCATTTTTATGTATGGATGCACCTTTTCTAGTTTTCGTGTAAAATTAGGGGATAAAAATTTTTTATAAGGCAGGTACGAAAATGAAAACAGCTATTGTTACCGATAGTACAGCATATATACCGAAGCATATTCGTGACGAACTCAATATATATATGATTCCATTAAACGTTGTGTTTGGAACGGAGTCTTATCAAGAAGAGGCTGAAGTTTCAGCAAATGATTTTTATATAAAAGTACGTGAACAAGAGGAACTTCCGAAAACTTCGCAACCAGCAATTGGAAAGTTTTTAGAGTTATATGAAGAGTTATCTAAAGAATATGATGCAGTTATTAGCATTCACCTTTCCAGTGGAATTAGTGGTACATATCAAACAGCAACGGCAGCTGGACAGATGGTAGATGGTATTGATGTATATACGTACGACTCTGAAATTAGTTGTGAAGTACAAGGGTTTTACGTGCGTGAAGGGGCAAAATTAGTAAGTGAAGGGAAAGCCCCAGAAGAGATTATCGCTCGCTTTGATGAAATGAAGCAAACGATGGATGCTTATTTTGTAGTGGATGATTTACATCATTTACAACGTGGTGGAAGATTAAATAGTGCACAAGCTTTTATTGGTAGTTTGTTACAAGTAAAACCAGTATTATACTTTAGAGATAAAGTAATTATTCCATTCGAAAAAATTCGTACGCGTAAAAAAGCGTTAAAGCGTATCGTTGAAATCTTTGATGAGCAGGCAAATAAAGGTGTGCCTATGGAAGCTGTCATTATTCATGCGAATCGTGAAGAGGAAGCTAATGAATGGAAACAAGAATTAGAAGAGATATACCCTCATGTTACAATTCGTACGAGTTATTTCGGAGCTGTAATTGGGACGCATTTAGGTGAAGGTGCGCTTGGTTTAGGTTGGTATACGAAGTGATAAAGATATAAAAGCTCTCTTACTTGAAGAGGGTTTTTTTACGGGTATTTTACGGGTATTTGACAAGTTAATATTTGGAAATGGTAAAATGTATGTAAAATTAAATAATGAGGAAAGTTTTATTACTTACTTTTTACAAGAAACTATATTATAATAGAAGAGAGGTGAAACATATGGAGCATAATTCTTGTTTATGTCCAAAGTTTGAGTCAGCTTTTACAATGCTTAGTAAGAAATGGACTGGCTTAATTATTAAATCTTTGCTCGAAGAGCCGAAACGTTTCAGAGAAATCGCAGATATTATACCGAATATGAGCGATCGTATGTTGTCAGAACGTTTAAAGGAATTAGAAGGCGAAGGTATTGTAGTTCGTAATGTTTATCCAGAAGTACCAGTTAGAATCGAGTACGGTGTAACTGATAAAGGGAAAGCGTTGGAAAGTGTTATGGATGAGGTCCAAAATTGGGCTGAAAAATGGATGAAGTAACGTTTCTATTTCATTCATATTGTAGTATTTTCAAAACGTAAGGGGTTCCCTTACGTTTTTTTTTTCAATCCTATAAAAAACGGTGTAAGGCTCTTGAAATTCTACATATATATACAAATTTAGATATACTTTGCTATAGAGATAAATGTAATATTACATTTATTTTACAAAACCGTAACATTAGCAAAAAAACTCCCGAATTATGGTATAAATTTTAATAGGTTATATACGGAAAATGAAAAAAGGAAAGCGGTGTAAAAAATAAAATGAAAAAGCTAAAAATGGCATCTTGCGCATTAGTTGCAGGGTTAATGTTTTCAGGGCTAACACCAAATGTATTTGCAGAAGATAAAATTTCTGACGTGAAATCACAAATTAACACACAAAATGATACTTTACATAAACAACAACAAGAACGTGATGAATTACAAAAACAAATGAATGACTTAAACAAAACAATCCAAGGTTTGGATAAGTCTGTTCAAGAGAACGCTTCAAAACTTGATGAAACAACAAAAAAAGTTTCTGATACTGAGCAATTAATCGAAAATAAAAATAAAGATATTGCAGAACTACAAACAAAGATTGCAAAACGTGAAGAGTTATTAAGAAAACGTTTAGTTGCACTACAAGAACAGCCAAATACGAACATTGTAACAGAAGTTCTTGTAAACTCTAAAAACGTTGCAGATTTAGTTGATCGTTTAGCTTCTGTGTCTAAAATTATGGAATCTGACGAAGATATCATGAAAACACAACAAGAAGATCAAACGAACGTGAAAAAAGATGTTGAGACAGTAAAAGAAAAACAAAAAGAATTAAAAGAAGCACAAGCTCAAATTGAAACTGCTAAGAAAGAACTTGACGTTGAAAAAGAGAAAAAAGCAACAGCAGTAAACGATTTAAGCGGTAAAATGGATACAGTTGTAACTACAATGACAAGTACGGAAGGTCAATTGAAAGATCTTGAGAAACAAGCACTGCAATTACAACGTATTGCGGAAGAAGAAGCGCAAGCAAAAGCGGCACAAGAAGCTGCTGCTCAAAAACAAGCAGAACAAGCTGCTAAAGAAGCACAAGCTCAACAAGCTGTACCAGCAAACAATGCTGGACAAGCTCCAAAAGAAGAACCTAAAAAAGAAGAGCCTAAAAAAGAGACACCTAAACAAGAAAACAAAAAACCAGAGCCAGCACCAGAGCCAGCACCAGCACCAGGGCCAACTCCGGATCCTGGCGTGATTGGTAAAGCACGACAATACTTAGGTATGCCATATGTTTGGGCAAGTGCATCTCCATCAAACGGTGGTTTTGACTGTAGTGGATTCATTTCTTACGTATTTGGTGTAGGACGTCAAGATGTTAATGGATATTGGAATTCAGTTTCTAAAGTAAGTAGCCCGCAGCCGGGAGATTTAGTATTCTTCCAAAATACTTATAAAGACGGTCCATCTCACATCGGTATTTACGTTGGTAACGACCAAATGATTCATGCAGGTGATAAAGGGATTGCTTACGCTAGCTTAAGCAGTAGCTACAACCAAAAACATTTCTTAGGATACGGTAGATTCTAGGATTTATAACTGAATAAAAAACGTGTATAAAGTCGATAGCTTACTATTTTATAAGTAGGTTATCGGCTTTTTTGAGTTTTTACGAGATAAAGAGAAGGATTTATAGTAGTGCTGGAGGTGGCTATTGATGATGTTAGCTGGTAGACAGTTACTGTTAGAAGAACTCTCTTCAGATTTGCAGGATAAATTGGATCATCTGAAAAGGAATCGAGACGTCGTTTGTGTACAAGGGGTAATTAAGAAGTCTTCAAAATATATGTGTCAGCGCTGCGGAAATATAGAGCAGCGACTATTTGTATCATTGCTATGTAAAAGATGCAATGAAGTATGTACGTATTGCCGGAAATGTATAACGATGGGCAGGGTAAGTGAATGTACTGTACTTGTTCGCGGGATTGCTGAAATAAGCGGAGAAAGTTATTTGAATCCGTTACAGTGGGAAGGCGTTTTGTCTGACGGTCAGGAGTTAGCTGCGCAAAGTGTCGTTGACGCTGTTAAGCAGAAAGAATCATTTTTTATTTGGGCGGTGTGCGGGGCTGGAAAAACAGAAATGTTGTTTCGCGGAATTGCAGAGGCACTACAAAAGGGAGAAAGGGTTTGTATTGCAACGCCGAGAACGGACGTTGTACTTGAATTAGCACCGAGATTACAAGAAGTGTTTCCAAATATAAATGTAGCTGCTTTATATGGAGGGAGTTTAGACCGAGAAAAAGATGCGGCGTTAATCGTTGCAACTACACATCAATTGTTACGTTATTATAGGGCGTTCCATGTCATGATTGTAGATGAGATAGATGCTTTTCCGTATCATGCAGATAAGATGTTGCAGTATGCAGTAAACGAAGCGATGAAAGAGAAGGCAGCACGTATTTATTTAACTGCAACTCCAGATGAAAAGTGGAAGCGTAAGTTGCGAAGTGGTAAGCAAAAAGGGGTTATTATTTCAGGGCGATACCATCGTCATCCATTGCCAGTTCCGATATTTCAGTGGTGCGGAAATTGGAAAAAGGGTCTTATACGTAAAAAAATTCCTCGTGCTTTATTACAATGGTTAAATCTGTACTTATCGAAACGATACCCCATTTTTTTATTTGTTCCTCATGTGCGATATGTAGAAGAAATTAGCCAGTTATTAAAATCATTAAACAATCAAATTGACGGTGTGCATGCAGAAGATCCGGCGAGAAAAGAGAAGGTAGCAGCTTTCAGAAAAGGAGAAATCCCTTTATTAGTTACAACGACGATTTTGGAACGAGGAGTAACTGTGAAAAATTTACAAGTTGCAGTTTTAGGAGCTGAGGAAGAAATATTTTCAGAAAGTGCTCTCGTTCAAATTGCAGGGCGTGCTGGTAGAAGCTCTGATGAACCGCATGGAGATGTTATCTATTTTCATTATGGAAAGACAGAGGCGATGGTGCGTGCGAAAAAACATATTCAAAGTATGAATAAGAATGCTAAAGAACAAGGATTGATAGATTGATGCATTGTCTACTTTGTGATGAGTATATTTCATATGCGATTAGTTGGTACACTTTTTTTGTTAAGCTTCATAAAAAGTATATATGTGATAGATGTGAACAAAAACTTTCCTATATTATAGGAGATATTTGCAAGGAGTGTGGTCGGCCTTTAGAACTTGTACCAGCTGAATATAAAAACGGGGATATTTGTATGGACTGCATAAGGTGGACGAACGAGCAGGGGTTTCCGCCTCTCATAAATCGTTCGTTGTATGTGTATGATGAAGCGATGAAAGAAATATTAGCACAGTTTAAATTTCGAGGAGATGCTGAATTAGTGCATATTTTTCATCAGCCTTTTCGAAGTCTTTTTCAAAAATATTTTGCGAATGTTTCAGTTGCCATTCCTGTTCCTCTTAGTGAAGAGCGAGAATACGAGCGTGGTTTTAATCAAGCGGAGTTACTAGCTTCTTGTTTGCCTATCAAAATGTTTTGTACATCATTAAGAAGAATAGAAACAGAAAAACAAAGTAAGAAGAAGCGTAAAGAAAGGATATCGGGAGTTAATCCTTTTTATTTTCAGGGAGAAGAGATGTTTCATGAGCAACATGTTTTAATCGTGGATGATGTGTATACGACAGGAATTACTGTTAGGCAAATTGGAAGCCTTTTGTATGATCGAGGAGCGAGAGAGGTTTCTTGTTTGACGCTTTGTAGAGGTTAATATGTGAATGTCGAAAGGGGTAATAAAAAGACGACAGGTCTTCTTTGACTTACAGTCTTGTCATTCGCTATAGTCAGAATATGGGGCGAATGCCCTGATTTTAAGAGTGAAGGGAATGGAATGAACATGCAAGGACGAGTAAAATGGTTCAATGCAGAAAAGGGATTTGGGTTTATTGAGCGTGAGGATGGTGACGATGTGTTTGTTCATTTTTCTGCTATTCAACAAGATGGGTATAAGTCGTTAGAAGAAGGTCAACAAGTGGAGTTTGATATTGTTGATGGAGCACGTGGGCCACAAGCGGCTAATGTTGTGAAACTGTAAAAATTAAATTTTTGGAAAAGATAGAGCTGTATTTTTAACAGCATTATATAGATGGCGAAAGCTCTTGCTCGTAACAAGGGCTTTTTTGTTGTAGGTAAGTTGTCAAAAAGTTGTTTCTTTTCTGTAACTAATTGTCCACAGTTACATTCGTTATTCATGATGTTAATAGGATAAAATAAAGATAGAAACGATGCATCTTTTCATTTCAACAAAAAACGATAAAAAAATCGCAATTCCACTAATTTTTCAAAAAAATTAGAAGGAGTTTTTAAGCCAATGTCGAAATTATAGTACATAGGCTTGAAAGGAGGAATTCATCTATGAAATTCAACATTCGTGGTGAAAATATTGAAGTAACTCCAGCATTAAAGGAATATGTAGAGAAAAAACTAAGTAAATTAGAGCGTTATTTTGATACATTCCCAGAGATTAAGGTTAATTTAAAAGTATACTCTGACAAGCAACGTATCGAGGTAACAATTCCATTTACAGATTTATTACTTCGTGCAGAAGAAACAAATAGCGATATGTACGCTGCGATTGATTTAGTAGTTGATAAAATTGAGCGACAAATTCGTAAACATAAAACAAAAGTAAACCGTAAATTACGTGAGAAAGGTTCTGTGAAAACTAACTTTATCCTTCCAGAAGCAGTAGCTGTTCTGGATGCGGTAGAAGAGGATGAATTAGAACTTGTACGTACAAAACGATTCGATTTAAAACCGATGGACGTTGAAGAAGCGATCTTGCAAATGGATATGCTAGGACATAGTTTCTTCGTCTTCACAAATGCTGATACAAATGAAACTAATGTTGTATATGGCCGTAAAGATGGGAAATATGGTTTAATCGAAACTAAATAATCATTCAAAAGCGCAGCCGAAATGGCTGCGCTTTTTTATATGTTTTTGCCTTCCTATCTTGTAATATTGATATGAATTTAAATGGCTTATTCGTAATGAAATTTAGAAGTCATGTTTTGTAACGGTCAATTGTATTACTATTCCAAAAGGATCTCGCACAATGGCGTAACCAGGGCTGAAGGAGTTTTTTTCAAAAGGTGTTAAAATATAAACCTCATCATGTTGAATTAGATTGTGATAGAGTGCTTCAATGGTTTGGAAATCTTTAGATTGAATGCATAATGATGAGCTATTACTTAATTGCCAAGGGCGTGTGGAATCCACTGCCTGTTCTGCAATCATAATTTTATTAGTGCCAATTTGTAAAACGGAATGGGTAATATAATGTTCCTGGCTTTCTTTATACGTGAAATTCGGATCTATTTCTTTCATTTCTTTATAATTCTTTTTAAATAAAACTTTTGCGTCTAAATACTGTTCGTAAAATGCAATTGCTTTAGCACCTTGCCCATTTAATGATAAAAAAGGGATTACTTCAAAGTTCATTGTATTGCCTCCTTCATATATGTTTACACTTATTACTATACAAATATAAGGTGCCAATATGTGGCACCTATAGGGAGAGTTTATGAAAAAAGTTGAGCGTTTAAATCAGATGCTACGTTTTATTAATCAAAAACAAATATTCACATTGAAAGATTTAATGGATGAATTTCAAATTTCAAAAAGGACAGCTTTACGTGATATTGCATCATTAGAGGAAATGGGTGTACCTCTTTTTGCAGAGTATGGTCGGTATGGAGGGTATCGTTTAATAAAAACGATGACATTACCACCGATTTCATTTACAAATCATGAAGTTTTTGCACTTTATTTTGCAATGCAGGCACTAAGTAGTTTTGTAAGTATTCCTTTTCAAATCTCGTTTCGTTCCATTAATAAGAAATTTTTAGATAGTGTTTCGTCAAAACAGCGTGAGCAAATTGAAAACTTGCAAAAAAGAGTATCCTTTTTTCATTTGGAACAAGCACATGAATGTGGTTATCTAGAAGAGATTTTGTTAGCTGCTGTTCAAAATAGGGCTTTAACTATAAACTATGTAACGCCGAAACAAACGACAATGCGCCGTATTCAGCCGATTTCGATTTATGCAATGAAAGGTTATTGGTATTGTCAGGCTTACGATTTAGATAAAGCGACTTATCGAGTGTTTCGCTGTGATCGTATTAGGTCGTTAGAAATGGTAGATGCTCAGGATAGTCTGGATTTGGAAAATATAAATATACATAACGCACATAGTCTTTGGAAGGCAACTGAACAAGCTATTCAATTTAAATGCTCAATTACTGCGAGGGGGATAGAGATATTCAAGCAACAACAATATCCTTCGATGAAATTATGGGAAGAATGTGAAGATACATATTTAATAGGAACTTATGAGCCTGCTGAAATCAACTTTATCATTTCATATCTAGCTAGTTTTGGTAAAACTATAAAAATAATTGAGCCATCTTCTTTAAAAGAGAACTTGAAAGAATACTACTTAGATTTAATACAAAATTTGTAACGAAGAGATAGTAGTTTGTTGGAAAAAATAAAATAAAATAAAAACTTTTTCTGAATCTATGGCTCGACATTTGGACGATTGTTGTCATAGTTATAAGACAAGTGTTACAATTATCATTAGGTTTATACATTTTAGTTTTTTAATTAGGAGAAAAATTGGCATAACATAAATTTGATTTTTATAACGACTGATTGTAAAGAGAAAAAAAAAGCAATCGGAAGTTTTATTTTAATAAAAGAGGAGCGTATTTCCTATGATCGGTATTTTAAAAAAGGTATTTGATGTCAACCAACGCCAAATTAAACGTATGCAGAAGACAGTGGAGCAAATTGATGCATTAGAATCATCTATTAAGCCGCTAACTGATGAACAATTAAAAGGAAAGACGATTGAATTTAAAGAACGTCTGACAAAAGGTGAGACAGTAGATGATCTACTTCCTGAAGCTTTTGCGGTTGTTCGTGAAGCAGCGAATCGTGTTCTTGGAATGCGTCCATATGGCGTGCAGCTAATGGGTGGTATCGCCTTACATGAAGGAAATATCTCTGAGATGAAAACAGGTGAAGGTAAAACGTTAACATCTACTTTACCTGTATATTTAAACGCATTAACAGGAAAAGGTGTTCACGTTGTTACAGTCAATGAATACTTAGCGCAACGTGATGCGAGCGAAATGGGACAACTTCATGAGTTCCTTGGCTTAACTGTAGGGATTAACTTAAATAGTATGTCACGTGAAGAGAAACAAGCTGCTTATGCTGCTGATATTACGTATAGCACAAATAACGAGCTCGGGTTCGATTACTTACGTGACAACATGGTGTTATATAGAGAGCAGTGCGTTCAGCGTCCACTTAATTTTGCTATCATCGATGAAGTCGATTCTATTTTAGTCGATGAAGCACGTACGCCGCTTATTATTTCGGGACAAGCTCAAAAATCAGCAGAGCTATACATGTTTGCAAATGCATTCGTTCGTACATTAGAAAATGAAAAAGAATATTCATTTGATGTGAAAACGAAAAATGTAATGTTAACAGAAGATGGTATTACGAAAGCTGAGAAAGCTTTCCATATCGATAACTTATTCGATTTAAAACATGTAGCACTTCTTCACCATATTAATCAGGCGCTTCGTGCACATGTTGTTATGCACCTTGATACAGATTATGTTGTACAAGAAGGCGAAATCGTAATCGTAGACCAATTCACTGGCCGTCTTATGAAAGGTCGTCGTTATAGCGAAGGTTTACATCAAGCTATTGAAGCAAAAGAAGGCGTAGAAATTCAAAATGAAAGTATGACGCTTGCAACAATTACGTTCCAAAACTACTTCCGTATGTACGAAAAATTATCTGGTATGACTGGTACAGCGAAAACGGAAGAAGAAGAATTCCGTAGTATTTACAATATGAATGTTATCGTAATTCCAACGAATAAAGATATTATTCGTGATGATCGTGCTGATTTAATCTTCAAATCAATGGAAGGTAAATTCAATGCAGTTGTTGAGGATATTGTAAATCGTCATAAGCAAGGGCAACCTATTCTTGTTGGTACAGTTGCAATTGAAACGTCAGAGCTTATTTCAAAAATGTTAACACGTAAAGGTGTACGTCATAATATCTTAAATGCAAAAAACCATGCGCGTGAAGCTGATATCATTGCAGAAGCTGGTATGAAAGGCGCTGTAACAATTGCGACGAATATGGCTGGTCGTGGTACGGATATTAAGTTAGGCGACGATATTAGAAACGTCGGTTTAGCAGTTATCGGTACAGAGCGTCACGAAAGCCGTCGTATTGATAATCAGTTACGTGGTCGTTCTGGTCGTCAAGGGGACCCTGGTGTAACACAGTTCTACTTATCAATGGAAGATGAACTAATGCGCCGCTTCGGTTCTGACAATATGAAAGCGATGATGGATCGTCTTGGTATGGATGATTCACAGCCAATCGAAAGTAAAATGGTTTCTCGTGCTGTAGAATCTGCACAAAAACGTGTGGAAGGAAATAACTATGATGCACGTAAGCAACTATTGCAATACGACGATGTACTTCGTCAACAACGTGAAGTAATTTATAAACAGCGTCAAGAAGTAATGGATTCAGAGAACTTACGCAGTATTATTGAAGGTATGATGAAATCTACGATAGAACGTGCTGTTGCACTTCATACGCAAGAAGAAATCGAAGAAGATTGGAGCATTAAAGGTCTTGTCGATTACTTAAATACAAACCTTCTTGAAGAAGGAGATGTAAAAGAAGAAGAGTTACGTCGCCTTGCTCCAGAAGAAATGAGCGAATCAATTATCGCGAAATTGTTAGAGCGTTATAATGAAAGAGAGAAGCTTCTACCTGAAGAGCAGACGCGTGAATTCGAAAAGGTTGTTGTATTCCGTGTTGTAGATACGAAATGGACAGATCATATCGATGCAATGGATCATCTTCGTGAAGGTATTCATTTACGTGCTTACGGACAAATCGATCCACTTCGTGAATACCAAATGGAAGGATTCGCAATGTTCGAGTCGATGATCGCTTCTATTGAAGAGGAAATCTCTCGTTACATTATGAAAGCTGAAATTGAGCAAAACTTAGAGCGTCAAGAAGTTGTTCAAGGTGAAGCTGTTCATCCATCAAGCGATGGCGAAGACGCGAAGAAAAAACCGGTTGTAAAAGGTGACCAAATGGGACGCAACGATTTATGTAAATGTGGTAGTGGCAAGAAATATAAAAACTGTTGTGGCATTGGGCAGTAATAAGAAACTGTAGTTTAGACTGCTTTGCAAATTTTTACATCAAAAATGTATAATGAAAAGGATTAAACTCTCTCCGTAATAAGCGGAGAGAGTTTCCCTTGTTTTCATATGAAAGTAACAGCAATTACATAGAGGTGAAGGAAATGGAATTAGTAGAAATTAGGCAAGAATTAGAAAAAATGGCTAAGAGATTAGCGGCTTTTAGGGGGTCTCTTTGACCTTCCTACTAAGGAAAAACAAATTGCAGAATTAGAAGAAACGATGATGGGCGCAGGATTTTGGGATGACCAACAAGGCGCACAAGCTGTAATTAATGAAGCGAATGCGCTGAAAGATATGGTTGGAAGGTTCCGTCAGTTAGATGAGACGTTCGAAAACTTAGAAATGACGCATGACTTACTTAAAGAAGAGTATGATGAAGATTTACATGAGGAACTAGAATCTGAAGTGAAAACTTTAATTCAAGAAATGAATGAGTACGAGCTGCAGTTACTATTAAGCGATCCTTATGATAAAAATAACGCTATTTTAGAATTACACCCAGGTGCAGGTGGAACAGAGTCACAAGACTGGGGTTCTATGTTATTACGTATGTACACGCGCTGGGCTGAAAAACGTAGGTTTAAAGTAGAAACGGTTGACTACTTACCGGGCGATGAAGCTGGTATTAAGAGTGTTACATTATTAATTAAAGGTCATAACGCTTACGGTTACTTGAAAGCGGAGAAAGGTGTACATCGTCTTGTACGTATTTCACCGTTCGATTCTTCAGGTCGTCGTCATACATCGTTCGTATCTTGTGAAGTTGTACCTGAATTCAATGATGAAGTTGAAATTGAAGTGCGTACAGAAGATTTGAAAATAGATACGTATCGTGCAAGTGGTGCAGGTGGACAGCACGTTAATACGACAGATTCAGCAGTTCGTATAACTCATCTACCAACAAACACGGTTGTAACATGTCAGTCAGAGCGTTCTCAAATTAAAAACCGTGAGCATGCGATGAAAATGCTAAAAGCGAAATTATATCAAAAGAAATTAGAAGAACAACAAGCACAATTAGATGAGATTCGCGGAGAGCAAAAAGAAATTGGATGGGGAAGCCAAATCCGTTCTTACGTATTCCACCCGTATTCTCTTGTGAAAGACCATCGTACAAATACAGAAGTTGGTAACGTACAAGCAGTTATGGATGGAGAAATTAATCCGTTTATTGATGCGTATTTACGTTCTCGTATTTAATAAGAGAAAAAGCCAACAGAATTGTTGGCACATGTTGAGGTCCAAGAGGATATAAAGAGGCTTATCTTATTTATATTGATGAAATAAAGAGGAAGAGAAGTTGGAAACGACAACTTCTCTTTTTGATGAGATTATATGTAGAATACAATGCCGTATATTGTTTTGTAAAAGGTAGAGAATAGTAAAACAAAGTGGTAATAGAGTAGGACTTTATATAGAATTTCTCAGTTTTGATTGGAGAAAAAGGCTCTTTATAGAACTTTCTAAGGTGTTCACAGAATTGAAACAATTTATGAAAGCTTATTTCATTAGGCTTCTCACTATATTTGTAAAAAATATGAAATACACCTTAGTTTTTCTATATAAAGATAATGCTTATAATGAATATTGAATGTGTTATGAAAACTATTGCCTAGTTATGAATGAAAAGAATATCAACAATGGGGAGCGATAGAAGTGAAAAAGAAATTGTTGGCTATTACGCTGGGGACATCAGTCGTTTTTGCTTTAGGAGCATGTGGAAATAAAGAAGAGAGTAAACCATCAAAACAATCTGCAAGCACAGATAGCGCAGAGCAAATTTACCAAAAAAGTTGTATAGGTTGTCACGCTAAAGATTTATCAGGAGCAACTGGACCTGATTTAAGAAAAGTAGGCAGTAAGTATGACGCTGCAGATATCGAAGAAATTATTAAAAAAGGTCGCGGCTCAATGTCACCTGGACTTATTCAAGGTGAAGACGCAAAAAAAGTAGCTGAATGGTTAGCGGAGCATAAATAAGAAACGTAATTAATAAACGAGCTGATTGTATAACTTGACCGAAAAGTGCTTCGGGTTAAGTAATTACATGAGCTCGTTTACCTTTTCTTGGGATGTAACAGAACTGTAACAAAACTGTATCCGAATTGGAAACCGATTGATGTTACAATGGGGTTTGTAGAATTTTGATGAAATATATTACATAGAGTAGCGTTGCTAATAAAGAGCATGTATGGAAGCTACCTTCAACAAGAATGGTCGAGCGAAAATAAAGGTTGTTCTTTTATTTTCAAATGTACAGAAAAGTATTTCGAAAAAAATCATTAAGTATTGGGTGATAAATAATGATAAAAATGACGAATGTTTATAAGGAGTACCCAAATGGTATGAAAGCCATTGCTGGTCTCACAGTTAACATTAAACAAGGTGAATTCGTATACGTAGTTGGACCGAGTGGAGCCGGAAAATCTACATTTATTAAAATGATGTATCGTGAAGAGAAGCCATCTACAGGATCAATTAATGTAAATGGACTTGTAATTGAAACATTAGCAGAAAGAGATGTTCCGTATTTCCGTCGTCAATTAGGCGTAATTTTCCAAGATTTTAAATTGCTACCTAAATTAACGGTATATGAGAATGTTGCGTTTGCTTTAGAAGTAATTGAAGAAGAGAAGGAAGCGATTCGTGAGCGCGTTACAGAAGTGTTAGGTCTTGTTGGTCTTGAAGAGCGTGCCGATGCACTTCCAAATGAGCTTTCGGGCGGAGAGCAACAACGTGTGGCGATTGCAAGAGCGATTGTAAATAAGCCAAAGGTTGTAATTGCCGATGAGCCAACAGGTAACTTAGATATTGAAACAGCTCTTGATATTATGAAGATTTTTAAACGTATTAATGAGCGTGGTACAACGATTGTTATGGCGACACATAACGCAGATATCGTAAATACAATTCGTCATCGTGTAATTGCAATTGAAGGCGGAAGAATTGTTCGAGACGAGATTGAGGGAGGATACGGATATGAAGGCTAAAACCCTTAGTCGACATTTGCGAGAAGGTGTGAAAAATCTATCCCGTAACGGATGGATGACATTTGCTTCTGTAAGTGCAGTAACAGTTACATTATTACTTGTAGGTGTCTTTTTGACAGCGATTATGAATATGAACCATTTTGCGACGAAAGTAGAGCAAGATGTAGAAATTCGTGTGCATGTTGATCCAGCAGCAAAAGAAGCTGATCAAAAGAAATTAGAAGAAGATATGAGTAAAATTGCGAAAGTAGATTCTATTAAATATTCTTCTAAAGAAGAAGAGTTGAAACGTTTAATTAAAAGCTTAGGCGATAGTGGAAAAACGTTCGAGTTATTTGAGCAAGATAACCCACTGAAAAACGTATTTGTTGTAAAGGCGAAAGAACCAACAGATACGGCAACAATTGCGAAAAAGATTGAGAAAATGCAGTTTGTAAGTAATGTTCAATACGGTAAAGGTCAAGTTGAAAAATTATTTGATACTGTAAAAACTGGTCGTAACATCGGGATTGCGTTAATTGCGGGTCTTCTATTCACGGCGATGTTCTTAATCTCTAACACAATTAAAATTACAATTTATGCTCGTAGTACTGAGATTGAAATTATGAAACTTGTTGGTGCAACAAACTGGTTTATTCGTTGGCCGTTCTTGTTAGAGGGATTATTCCTAGGAGTATTAGGATCAATTATTCCAATTGGCCTAATTTTAGTTATGTATAATTCGTTGCAAGGTGTGTTTAATGAAAAACTTGGCGGAACAATTTTCGAGCTTTTACCATACAACCCATTCGTATTCCAATTAGCTGGTTTATTAATGTTAATCGGTGCATTAATCGGTATGTGGGGAAGTGTAATGTCAATTCGTCGCTTCTTAAAAGTATAAAAAGTTGCAAACATAATTCGTACAAGCTTATCATATAGTAGAAATAGGTAAAGGCATCACACATCGTGTGATGCCTTTTGCTACACCACCTGTGTGTTCTGGAAAGGGGAATTCCGCATTGAAACGTAGAGTTGCAATTATTGGAATGGTTGTTGCATTTTTAATTGGTGCTGGCGGGATGTTTGGTGGTATGTACTGGTTTGGGATAAACCCAGCGTATGTAACACAAACAGTATCGAATGGTAATGCTGGCACAGCGCAAGGAAATTTGGTAAAAATTAATGAGGCGTATGCACTAATTGATTCACGTTATGTGGAAGACGTGAAAGACGACAAATTAGTCGAAGGTGCGATACAGGGAATGTTGTCTACGCTGAAGGACCCTTATTCCACGTATATGGATAAAGAAACGGCAAAACAGTTTAGTCAGTCACTGGATCCTGAACTTGAAGGGATTGGAGCTGAAGTGAACAAGACGGACGGTAAGCTTATTATCGTATCGCCAATTAAAGGTTCACCAGCAGAAAAGATAGGGATTAAACCGAATGACCAAATTTTATCTGTAGATGGAAATAGTGTGAAAGATTTATCACGTGAAGAAGCAGTATTAAAAATTCGTGGTAAAAAAGGAACGACTGTTGCAATTGAAATTAAGCGCGCAGGAGTGGCTGATCCGATAGAATTTAAAATTAAGCGTGAAAAGATTCCGATTTTCACTGTATTTAGTTCCGTAAAGCAAGATAGCGGAAAAGATATCGGTTATATGCAAATTACTTCTTTCGCTGAAAATACTGCGAAAGAATTTAAGGATCAGTTAAAAGAGCTAGAGAAGAAAAACATAAAAGGCTTAGTTATTGACGTGCGTGGTAATCCTGGCGGTTATTTAAATAGTGTAGAAGATATACTAGGAGACATCATGACAGATAAAAAGCCAATGCTACAAGTAGAACAGCGAAATGGTGAGAAGAAGAAATTCTCTACGGAACTGAAAGAGAGAAAGCCATATCCAATTTCAGTATTAATTGATAACGGAAGTGCTTCTGCTTCAGAGATTTTAGCTGGTGCGCTAAAAGAAGGAGAAGGATACGATTTAATTGGTGAAAAAACGTTTGGTAAAGGTACTGTTCAACAGGCTGTTCCATTTAAAGATGGCAGCAATATTAAATTAACAATGTTTAAATGGTTAACACCAGATGGCAATTGGATTCATAAAAAAGGAATCGCGCCAACTGTAGAAGTGAAGCAACCAGATTATTATCATGCGACACCAATTCAAATTGAAAAGACACTTTCATACAATTCAAATGATGTACAAGTAAAACACGCGCAAGAAATGCTTAAGAGTTTAGGATATGTACCAGGACGTGAAGATGGATACTTTAGCAAAGAGACAGAATCAGCACTAAAAGCATTCCAAAATGCGAATGAGATGGAAGCAACAGGGCAACTTGATAAAAAGACA
Organism: Bacillus cereus group sp. BfR-BA-01331; assembly: GCF_022663915.1. Lineage (NCBI taxonomy): Bacteria > Bacillati > Bacillota > Bacilli > Caryophanales > Bacillaceae > Bacillus > Bacillus cereus group sp. BfR-BA-01331. The sequence goes on along the minus strand of NZ_JAKUGJ010000006.1, from coordinate 130,295 downwards.
GCTGAAGTAATTCAAAATAAAATTATTGAAAAAATCCGTTCTGGAGAAAACGATTTACAATTACAGACGGCATTGAAATTAATAGCGAAATAAGAAAGAATACAGGCACTTGGATGCCTGTATTTTTTTATGTGTTAAATATGATAAAATAAAAAGAAAGAATGATATAAATGGTGGTGAATGAATTCGTGGAGGCATGGATTTTTGAAATACTACGAGCAGTTGGACGTTTTTTCTTACACCCTGCTGTCTATGTATTTTTAATTAGTAGTATCTTCGTTGGATACTTACGTATATTACGAGAACGAAAAGATTTTTCTTTTAAAGTATATGATATTTGGTTTGAACTACGAACAACTCTATTTGCAGGTATTGGGTACGGATTAATCGTATCTATTATTACGATTGGGCTTGGGCTTGTTGTTTCAAAAGCGAGTTTATGGGCAATTTTACTTTGGACGTTATTATTCGGATTAACTGCTATGTATCGATATTTATCTGTAGCTTATACTTTCGGAATCGCGATTGCACTCGTGTTGTTATCGTCTAAGATGCCAGTTTCTTTCTTACAGCTTGGAGAAGGTGAAGAGGGTACAATTGTATCCCTTGCTATTTTACTAGGCGTTATGCTCGTTGTAGAGGGTTTATTAATCTCTAAAAATGCAGTTCGTTATTCTACGCCGAAAATTAACAAAGGTAAGCGTGGGCTACGAATTGGACTACATGAATCCAATCGTTTATGGCTTGTACCAGTATTTATTCTTATACCAGGAGACGCGGTGACAGGATTTATTTCTTGGTGGCCTGTCGTTGCAATAGGTTCGACTACATACTCTTTATTCCTCGTTCCATTTTTAATTGGATTTATGAGAAAGATTAGAAGTTATGAGCCGACGGAAGCTTTATTATTTACAGGAAGACGTGTCTATGGTTTAGCGGGGCTCGTACTCGTTTTAGGTATCGCAAGTTACTGGTGGCACGTATTCGCAATTATCGCGATGGGAGTCGCAATGCTTGGACGCTTTACAATCTCGATGCAAGAGAAAATTGCAGACGAGAAAAGACCAGCATACTTTGCCGCACGTAATGATGGACTTGTTGTGTTAGATACAATTCCTAATACAATTGGGGCAGAGATGAATTTAAAGCCTGGAGAAGTTATTACGAAAGTAAATGGAATCATTCCAAGAAGTACCGAAGAGTTTTATGACGCGCTTCAAACGAAGACGACAGGAGCGTTTTGTAAATTAGAAGTAGTAGATACAAATGGAGAGCTTCGCCTTGCTCAAACGGCATTATACGCCGGGGGACATCATGAATTAGGTGTTGTATTTGTTCAGCAAGAGCACGAGTGGGATTCGGAAGCTATATAATCATTAAAATGAAATGAAAGAAGAGTCTGTATAACATTGTAGTTATACAGACTCTTCTTTTTTGTTACAATTTACGGTTTTACTTGAGCATAATGTTGTACAACAAACTCGCGAAACGTTTGTGCAGCAAGTGATAAATAGTGTTTTTCATTCCACACTAAATGAGGCGTCCAATGGCAAACGGGCTCTTCAATATGGAGAAGCGTCAGTGGGGGTAATTCCTTTTTTGCTGCAATTGGTAAAAAGGCAACACCAAGACCGGTGCGTACTAAGCCGCTGATGGCTGCAGGTTCATCCCCTTCACATACGACATTGGGCGTAAACCCAGCCCGCCTGCAGAACTTGTCTGTAATTTCACGGAAGCTGTATCCTGGCTTTAGGGAGATGAACGGATCATCTGCTACTTCACTTAGCTTGATACGGTGGCGATTTTTGAGACGATGTGTACTCGGCACAGCTAGTACAATCTCTTCGGTCATTAATGGAAGACTATAGATTCCTAGTCGATCAATAGGTGAAGGAGTAAGACAAAAGTCGATTTCGCCTTTTTCAAGGAGTTGAACTTTCAATTCTTCTGTGGATGCCTGCGTTATGCGGAAGTTAATATGTGGATATAAGTCTAGAAAAGGTGCTAGTAATTCAGATACTCGATTTAAGGTCGTAGTAGCTATTAAAACACTTCCACGTTCTAATCCAGCCATGTCTGTAACTTGTCGTTTACCTACTTCCAGTGCCTCAAGGGCTGTATCTACTTGCTTGAGAAAAGCTTTTCCGAAAGTGTTTAGACGAATTTGCCTCCCGACTCGATCGAATAAGGGAACTCCTAATTCTTCTTCTAATCGAGCGATAGTAACACTTAAAGCTGGTTGGGAGATATGAAGTTCCTGTGCCGCTTTTGTTATATGTTCCGTACGAGCGACTGTCTTAAAATACTTGAGCTGCAGTAATTCCATAAAATGTGTTCACCTTCTCTTATATACTCAAAGTTATTAATATGATAGTTATTTTATATTTTTGTTTATCAATAATCAATTTTATAATATGAGTGTGAAAAGAAACATTATAAAAAGAAATATAAATAAAAAAATGAGGTGGATGATTTTTGGATATTCAAAAATATTTAGAACATATTCAATCTGAAAAAAGAGAGGTAAGTTTCCCTTACTTATCTCATCTTCAAAAACAACATGTACTCAACGTTCATTTTGAGAATCTTGATATTTTGGCAAGAAAACCGCTATCTTTGCGTGAAGAAGATTTATATCAAAAAATTGTTCATGCGAAGCAGGGTGGCGTGTGCTACGAGTTAAACGGAATATTTTATTTTCTGCTAAAAGAATTAGGTTTTGACCCGTATCTTATGGCAGGAACTGTATATGTAAGAGAAGGAATTTGGGCTCTTGAAAATGCTCACTTATTCATAATCGTACCAATTGATAATAAAGAATACTTGGTGGATGTAGGTATGGGCGGTAATTCGCCACGAATTCCTGTTCCGCTGAATGGAGAGGAAGTTGTAGATAGTGATGGCCTTTACCGAGTAAATAAAGATGAAACAACATCGTTTTATCATTTGCAAAAAAAGACTGATGGTGAATGGGAGATTCTATATCGATTTGAGCAGCCTTCCCATAAATGGAACTTGTTGAACATTCATCCAATCTGTGTCTTAACTGAAACAGCTCCAGAATCAATGTTCAACAAGATGTATTTCCTTTCAAGAGTGACAGAAAATGGGCGTATCACTTTGTTAGGAGACACGCTAATTATCGTTGATGGAAAAGAAAAAACAAAAGAAAAACTAGAAAAGCATGAGATTGAAGAAACTGTTCGTCGCTATTTCCAAATCCAAATGTAGTGGGGAAACTTTAGGGAGGGTTAATATATAACTTTAGATCTACAAGTTAAACTGTTTATTGCACAGTGGGAAATAAACGGATAAGAACGTAGAAAAGCAAAAGGTGTGTCGAAGGTATTACAAGTTTCGAATTGTTCACAAGATGTATTTGTGAAAAAATAGAAGGATCGCACGCTATAAGTGGGCACATTTATTTGAATACGATAAGTAATATATATAAATGAAGCCTAATTTCTCATTGATATAAATGAGGGATTAGGCTTTTTTATAGATTTTCTCACTTTTTTAGTTTCATAGACGGATAACTTGAATAATTATTTGATAATGGTTATCATTTAGAGAGTCTTTTAATTTGGAAAAGGGAGGAAAGATATGCTACGTAAATTTTTTTCTTACTATAAACCGTACAAAGGTTTATTCGTACTCGATTTTTCCTGTGCGGTTATCGCAGGTTTACTCGAACTTGGTTTCCCGCTTATCGTAAATCAATTTATTGATAAGTTATTACCAGGACAAAACTGGACGCTTATTTTATGGGCTTGTTTCGGTTTGTTCATAGTTTATGTGCTAAATGCAGGTTTGCAATATGTCGTTACATATTGGGGACATATGCTTGGGGTTAACATTGAAACAGATATGAGGCAGAAATTATTTGATCACATTCAAAAGCTATCATTCAGATTTTTTGATAATAATAAAACAGGTCATTTAATTTCACGTCTTACAAACGATTTAATGGAAATTGGGGAAATTGCTCACCATGGACCGGAAGATTTATTCATTGCCATTATGACTTTAGTTGGAGCATTTTCATTTATGATGATGATTAACTGGAAGTTAGCACTTCTAACATTCTTCGTAATCCCGTTCTTATTATGGTTGGCACTTTACTTCAATAAAAAAATGACAGGTACGTTTAGACGTTTATTCTCAGACGTTGCTGATTTCAATGCATGTATCGAGAACAATGTAGGTGGTATCCGCGTTGTACAAGCATTCGGAAATGAAAAGTTTGAGCAAGAGCAATTTGCTGTAAATAATGCTCGTTTCCGTACAACAAAATTAATGGCGTATAAAATTATGGCGTTAAATTCATCGATTAGTTATATGCTGATGCGTCTTGTAACACTCTTTGTATTAATATGTGGTACATGGTTTGTTCTGCAAGGTGAATTAACGTACGGTGGATTTATTGGATTCGTTTTATTAACGAATATTTTCTTCCGCCCAATTGAAAAAATTAATGCGGTTATTGAAAGTTATCCGAAAGGGATCGCTGGTTTTAAAAGATATGTAGAACTTCTGGAAACAGAGCCGGATATTGTAGATTCTAAAGATGCAATAGAAGTTAAACATGTACACGGCGATATTCAATACAATAACATCACGTTCGGATATGAAAATAAAGAGCCGATTTTAAACGATATTAGTTTGAAAATACATGCAGGTGAAACAGTTGCTTTCGTTGGACCATCAGGGGCAGGGAAAACAACACTATGTAGTTTATTACCTCGTTTTTATGAACACTCATCTGGATCAATTCAAATTGATGGCATTGACACTAAAGAGATGACGTTATCGTCACTTCGTAAGCAAATCGGAATTGTACAGCAAGATGTTTTCTTATTCTCAGGAACAATTCGTGAAAATATCACTTACGGAAACTTAAAAGCTTCAGAATCTGAAATTTGGCAGGCGGTAAAACGTGCTCAGCTAGAGGACTTAATTTACTCGCAACCAGATGGTTTAGATACAGTTATCGGTGAGCGTGGTGTAAAACTTTCAGGAGGACAAAAGCAGCGCTTAGCAATTGCCCGTATGTTCTTGAAGAACCCGCCAATTTTAATTTTAGATGAAGCAACTTCTGCGCTAGATACAGAGACAGAACTTGCTATCCAAAAATCACTTGCAGAACTATCTGTCGGTCGTACAACATTAGTTATCGCTCACAGGCTGGCAACTATTAAAAATGCAGATCGCATCGTCGTTGTAAATAAAGACGGTATTGCAGAACAAGGTTCACATGAGGAACTAATCGAACGAGGCGAGGGTTACAGCCGATTGTATGAGGCGCAGTTTAGTTCGTAAATATAATTTCTGCTGAATTAGTGCACCATAAGTAAGTGAAAATCTTATATGGGAGGCTATAAAGCATGATTGTAACAACAACTTCTACCATTCAAGGGAAAGAAATTATTGAGTATATCGATATCGTTAATGGCGAAGCAATCATGGGTGCGAATATCGTGCGTGACCTTTTCGCTTCTGTCCGTGACGTTGTCGGTGGTCGCGCAGGCGCCTACGAAAGTAAATTAAAAGAAGCGCGCGACATTGCAATGGAAGAGATGAAAACTCTCGCAAGACAAAAAAATGCGAACGCCATTGTTGGTATCGACGTGGACTACGAAGTAGTTCGCGAAGGGATGCTAATGGTTGCGGTGAGTGGGACTGCTGTTCGTATATAAAGTGAAAAGCCGTGCTGGTGCACGGCTTTTTGTTGTTATTGTGTCTAACATGATAGGTAGGGTGATATTCTATGTCGAAGCCTCGATATTTCTTGGGAAATGTGGAAGGTCCCGTCGATATATGGGGAAGACATTAGAGCGCTTCTTTACACTGCCGAATTCGAACTAATAATTTTTCGTATTCTTGTTCGAGAAATGTGATGTCATCATGCTGATTTGGAATAGAAATCCGGCTGATGATTTCTGTTAATTTTGTTTGTAATCGTAATAATTCTTGTTCAGTAACGTTTACAGAAGCTTGGGTGGTTCTTTTTGTGTATTGCTCGTAATTGCCGTGGAATATTCTTGGTTCGCTCTCATCTACTTGTAGAATATGGTTTGCAACAGAACGAATAAAGGCACGGTCATGGCTAATGAAAAGTATTGTACCAGGATACTCCTGTAACATGCTTTCTAATTCTTCTTGCGTTGCCAAGTCTAAATAGTTTGTCGGTTCGTCGAGCAGAAGCATATTATAGTTTCCTAAAAATACTTTTGCGAGTGCAACCTTCATGCGTTCTCCACCACTTAAGATGTGCACAGGTTTATGAACATCTTCACGGCGGAATAGGAGCCTTGCAAGTATTGTTCGAACGAACGATTCTGTATAGTTTGTTTCTTCTAGAACGTTTTCTAAAATTGTTTTATCTGTTTTTAAAATAGATAATGTTTGTTCAAAGTATCCAATTTTACAACTTTTCGAAAGCTGAATGCCACGCTCGTTCGCGAGAAGCATTTTGAACAAAGTTGTTTTTCCGCTTCCGTTTTCCCCTAAAATAGCAAGCTTTGCCCCAGGGACAATTGTTCCATTCATATTTTTAAATAATGTGCGATCCCCTATTTTCTTCGTTGTTTTATTAAACTGAACAACTGCTTTACTATGAATTGGTGTGTGATATTGTACGTCAAACTGAGCTTGAGAAAAGTCCTTCGGTTTTTCTTTCTGTTCCAACTTTTCAAGGCGTGTTTCTAGTGCTTTCGCTACTTTGCTAACATTTTCTTGCCCATGAGCCCCGCTGCACTTATAAAGTTTAGATTCAGATGAACTGAACCGTGTTGGGATTTTTGTCATGCTAGAAGCACGTTGCTTTCTTTGTGAAATTGACTGTTCTAACCGATTTTTTTCTTGTATATATTGATCATATTCTGCCTGCTTTTGTATTCGCTCACGTTCTTTTTGCTTTCGATAGTTTGAATAATTACCTTTATATTCGTGAATAGTACCGTCTTCAACTTCGATGATTTTTGTACATATGGTATCTAAAAGATCACGATCATGCGATATTAAAACAAGTGCACCTTTATAAGATAAAAGTGCCTTTTCTAATTGCTCTGTACCGAACATATCTAAGTGACTTGTTGGCTCATCAGCAAATAGAATGCCTGCATCTTGTTCGAGGGCATGGGCGATCTTTAGGCGCATTCGTTCACCGCCGCTCATTGAATTTGCGACGTTTGAAATATTCCATTTGCCCTTAGCGAGGGAAGAAGCGGTTTCCGGTATCCCCTCGCTAAGCTGTGGAATGATGGCGATAGAACTATGATGAGTTACTGTTCCTTTGTCAGCTTCTATTTCTTTACTTAATATTTGTAATAACGTAGATTTTCCAGCTCCGTTGACTCCGACAATTCCTATACGATCGTTTGCTTTAATTTCTAGTGATGGTAACGTAAATATGGTGCGATCACCAAAGCCCTTTTCGATATTACGTGCGATTAAAATAGTCATAAAAAAACCTCCCTAGTTTCACTAGAGAGGATAAATGTCGCCCTTCAATGTAAAAATCGTACATAAATAAACGATTTTTTACATGATCGTATCGAAAGAAAGTATCGACAAATGGACAGACTAATCCTCTGCTAGTTTTCATCATTTTTGTTCACTATTTGTGATGGATGAAATAAATAAGAGAATTAGAACTTCATTGGTCAAAGTACCTTCCTTTCATAATATTATTTTTATTGTATGCGCATACAAATGGATTTGTCAAACTTATTTCTGGTTGCTATTTTTGAATTTATTATTATACAATTGTGCTTTTGCTAGCGCCTCAGCATCGTTCTTGATTTCATCTAGTCCATTCGCATCCCCAATAATATACCCTTCAAATGATGAACCAACAAAATCAAAGATATATTGAAACTGGGCGATAAGCGGCAATGCTTTCAGTTTTGGACTGTCTCCGCCAACGATGACAACGTACATTTTTTTGCCTTTCATTTTTTCTTTGAAATGAAGAGATTTATCACGCAAGCTTTGTGACCAGCGATCAACGAAGTTCTTCATGTGGCCGCTCATTCCGTACCAGTATAGCGGTGTAGCGAAGATAATCGTGTCGTGCTCTAGCATGCGTTTGGTTAACTGCTCGTAATCATCATTTACAGGTTGAAATCCTTCTACATCATGGCGCTGATCTATGATTGGGTGGACGATATGATCACGCAAGTAAATTTGTTCTGTTTCAATCCCATCAATCACCATATGTGTTAAAGCTTCCGTATTTCCGTTTTGTCTTGAACTGCCATGTATAACAAACATGTAATCATCCCTTTTCTTTTGCTTGTTTTAGGAGTGAAACGTGTTTTTGTAAATTCGTTTGAATGTTGGAAAGTAATGTGATTTGCTTCGTTACCTCATCAAGTTTGTCTTCGTAAAGTGCAAGGATACTACTACACGGATTTTCGTAAAGATGTGGCTCGATTTCAAGGCAACGTAGCATTCGTTCTGTTTCTTCTAAATTTAAGCCGATTTGCAAGTACATTTGAATCAGCTCTACTTTTTCGATTGCACTTTCATCAAAATCACGGTAGCCATTTGCTAGGCGTTTCGAAGGGAGTAATCCCTTCTCTTCATAATGTCTTAGTGCCCTTTCGCTAACCCCAGTTTCTTTTGATAACTCTCCAATTCGCAATGCGTTTCACTCCTTTTACATGTATTGTAAACCTTCACACTAATGTGAAGGTCAACTCTGTTTTTTCGCAAAAGAATCTACGTGTTTTAAAAAGACTTGAATAGCTTTAGACGGGATAAAATATTTGCCGCGCACGATGGAGAATGGACGGATTAGCTCTTCGTTCGGAACAGGGATGTGGAATAGTTCTTTTGCTAATAGTTCTTTTCGAACAGTCCAATCTGAAAGGATAGCGATGCCAAGACCGGCTGCAACGGCTTCCTTCACGCTTTGAATACTGCTAAATGTAAAGAAGCGTTTCATTTTTAAATGATGTTGGTGTATAAAGCGATCGCTATAGGCACGTGTGCCAGAGCCGCTCTCCCTTAATACCCAGACTTGGTCTTGCAATGTATTTTCGTTAATTCCCTTGATATGGAGCAATGGGTGGTTTGGCGGGACGACGAGTTTCATTTCATCTTGCATAAAAGTTTCAACATCTACGTCAGCGTATACGACTTGGCCTTCCACTAAGCCGATATCAATTTGATTAGAGCGGAGGCTTTGCAAAACTTCTTCCGTATTGGAGATAAATGTATGAACTTCGACGTGTGCATTTTCATTGGCAAAGCGCGCAAGTATTTTTGGAAGTAAGTATTCGCCAATTGTAAAGCTAGCGCCGATGCGAAGTGTCCCTGTTACGACGTTATGCAGCGCATTAATTTCCTGTTTTGCATCTTCATAAAGTGAAAGCATTTGCTTTGCGTGTATGTATAATATGTTTCCAGCTTCCGTAACTTGGACGTGCTTTGGGGACCGCTGAATAAGTGTAGTCCCAAATTCATTTTCCAGGTTGCGAATGTGCATACTAACGCCAGGTTGTGAAAGGTTTAATAGTTCCGCAGCACGCGAAAAATGTTTTTGTTCAACGACAGTAACAAAAATCTTTAAAATGTCGACGTTCATTTGTTAGGCCCCTTTATTTTTGCTTTTATTTTATCATAAGTATTTCTGATGATAGGGATTCAATATTGATATTAAACTTATTATTAAAACTCTCTTATAATGTAACTAGAAAGAACATGCATGTTCCAATACGATTATTGGGGTGGTACAAAGTGGAACAAACACTTGTTATACAAAAGAAGAAGGGCTTTGGATTTTCGCAAGGTATTGGGATTACGTTATTAATCGCAATCGCCGCGAAATATTTAGCAGAGCTTCCATTTTTAAATATTATGGGACAATTAGTAATCGCTATTCTAATCGGGATGGTTTGGCGCGCGGCAATCGGGATTCCTCAAGAAGCGATAGCGGGAACGAACTTTGCGAGCAAGAAGTTGCTACGCTTTGGGATCATCTTACTTGGAATGCGGTTAAATCTTGTAGATATTGCGAAGGCGGGGCCGAAAGTATTGGTCATCGCAGCGGTTGTTATTACATTTACAATTTTCGTTGTATATGGACTAACGAAAGTATTTAAAGTAGAAAAGAAACTTGGGATTTTAACAGCATGCGGGACGGCGATTTGTGGTGCGGCCGCAGTCGTCGCGATTGCACCGCAAGTGAAAGCGAAAGATGAAGAAACGGCAGTTGGGGCAGCGATTATTGCAATTTTAGGTACAATATTTACACTTATTTATACGCTATTATACCCAGTGCTGGGCTTCTCACCGTACGGTTACGGGGTGTTTTCAGGTGCGACATTGCACGAAATCGCTCACGTTATCGCTGCGGCGGCGCCAGGAGGTAGCACGGCTGTAGACATCGCGGTTATTGTGAAATTAACGCGCGTTGCGATGCTTGTGCCAGTAGCAATTTTAATTGGATTATGGTTTGGTAAGAGTGAAGATAGCGAGGAAAAAAGATCGTGGCGCGACCTTCCAATTCCATGGTTCATCTTTGGATTTTTAGCGATGAGTGCAGTGCATTCGATTGGGATTATCCCAGAAGTTGTTGCTGGATATATTGTAGTCATTGCGTACATGCTTATTGCAATGGCAATGGCAGGACTCGGTTTAAATGTAGAGTTTAAAACGTTCCGCAAATTAGGAAGTAGGGCATTCGTGGCAGGATTGATTGGCTCGGTTTGCTTATCTGTTCTTGGGTACGTTCTTGTATATGCATTAGGATTTATGTAGTAGCAAAGAGGCATCTTATAGATGTCTCTTTTTTTACTTTTTTTGTAAAGATATCTTTACTTGCAATTGGAAAATATTTATAATTAAAGTAAAGATATCTTTACTTTCGAAGGTGGAGCCTATGGGTGTAAAAAATACAATAAAAGAGTTAAGAAAGCAAAATCATATAACGCAAGTTGAAATGGCAAAGGCGATGCAAGTGACGCGACAGACAATTGTGGCGATTGAAAACCATCATTATAACCCGAGTCTAGAGTTATCCTTAAAAATCGCCAAATATTTTGGGATGAAGGTGGAGGAAATATTTACGCTAGAGTAAGGGGAGAAAAAATGAACGATACTAAAAAATTATTTACCGGTGTGACTTTTGGATTGTTTTTGGGAGACATTGTAGTTCATATTATGAATCCGGCTATACCAATTTTATCACTCGTAGTGAGTAACATTTTAGCAATTGCATTTTTGATAGTGTGTGTGTATTACAAAAAGCGTAAGTACAAAAAAGAAGAACTTCCAGATATAGATGAGCGAGTAAATGAAAACATAAAAAGGTATGTAAATGTTTCATTTGTATGCGCGTTTTTATTGCTTATTGTTTATATTGTTGCGAGTAAAGCAATAGGCAGAGCTGTTATACCAGTGCAAGAAATATTTATGATATGTAGTTCCTTATTTGCGGGTAGTCTCATCATAGGAGTAATGGCGGGAAAACGAGCATAACGATAGGAGGAATGAAAATGCAAGATGAGTTTGAGAGATTTCAGTCGGATAAAGCGTTTAAATATGTAGGGTTATTTTTTACGATTAGTTTAGCAATATGGAGTTTGTATAATTTAATTGTTGATGGAAATGCGGGCATGCCGTTTGTTTTATTTGTAATAGGGCAGTGGGTGTATTTTCTTGTGAACTATTGGCCGAAGTGGAAATATAGAAATCAAAAAGAGGCTGATCATGTATGAGTAAACAAGATATTATACGGTTTATAGGAAGTTTATTTTTAGCGGGTCTTGTTTTAAATGTGAGTTTAATGATTTTAAATATTTCGTGGGGAACGATCTTCATATCGAATGTAGCACTAGTCATTTTATATGGTATTTCGGAATATAGAGAACAAAAGCGTTTGAAAGAAGAGGGAGTACCGTCGATTGATGAGCGAGTTGTGAATAAGATAAAGTCGTATTTTACGATTTGTATTACAAGCTTCATTTTCTTGTTCATTATGTATCTTTGTGTAAATAAGTATTTAGATAGGCAAGCAGTACATGTAAATGAGTTATTATATATTGCTATTTTTGGTTTATTAATAAGTATGGCATCGACGAGTGTGTTAGCAACAAGGAATAGATAGAAAAAGGGGAACTGGGATGGGATTACCGGTATTATGTGTCGCTACGGCTATTTTTGCTTTGTTTTGGGGGATGCAAAACTTCTCTCGTAATCCAGTGCCAAGTATTTGTATTATGCTTGGTACTGTAGGTTTATCATATTATTTATTAGTTTCAGCTCATTATCATAAAACAGCAACGAGTGTTGTTGTTGGCGCACTTATTTTATTTTGTGGGCGCTCTATACAAAAGGGATTATTTCCGTAAAAGCTGTTGATACAAAGAGTATAAACAGCTTTTTGTATTTTTTTTACAAAAGTCTTGAAAGTTACGTAACGTCATCTTTTATAATGAAGGGGAAGAGGTGATGGTAGTGATTTCAATACAACAATTGACGAAAGAGACAGGGGTAACAGTACGTACATTACGTTATTATGATCAAATAGATTTATTAAAGCCGAGCGGGAAAACGGAGGGTGGACATCGGTTATATAGTGAAACTGATGTCATTCGACTACAACAAATTTTGTTTTTAAAGGAAATGGGATTTTCATTAAAAGAGGCTGCGAATATGTTAGTAAAAGGTGAGCTTAACTTAAAGGATTCTCTTGAAAAACAACTTCGGTTTGTACAGGAAGAACAAAAGAAATTCAATCGAATGGAGCGTGTTTTACAAGCTGTTGTTTATTCGGTAGATGTGGAAGGAGAACTTGATTGGAAAGTTATGTTTGAACTTATTCAGCTTTCGAAACAGTCGTCTCGTATACGTGAAATATTTCAAAATGAAGTATTTTCAAAGGAAGAACAAAAATTGCTTCATAACTTGCCGAATATGAGTGAAGAGGATCCGAATATTTTAGAATGGGTAGATTTATTAAAGCAATTACGTACTTTTATGAAAGACGGCAAAGAAGCCGTGAGTGATGAGGTACAAGGGGCAACGAAGAGATTAATGCAGAAGTGTTTAGAAATGGCCAATGGTGACGAAGCGTTTTTAGATAAGTTATGGGAAGTTAGAAAATCGAAGGAAGATTCACAGAAAATGAGCATGTATCCAATTGAAGAAGAACTTTTATTATATATGGATGAGGCTTTTCGTATATATGATGAGAAGGAGAGGGATAAATGAGTATACTCGCAGAATATCGTTGGTATTTTTTAATTGGGGCAGAAATTGTATTTTGGTTATCAGCTATCGGTTTCTTTTTACTTCGTTACGGATTCCGTTTGAAAAAGGCGAGTTTTATTATGGGGATTGTACTCCTCGTAAATGAAGTGTTTATTTTAACTTTAGGGGTAGTGGACTATTATCAAACAGGGAAGTTCTCTAATTTTCAAATCATTACGGTAATCATTTTATTATATGCAGTTTTTTATGGGAAAAAGGATTTGAAGAAATTAGATATATATGTACAAAAATTAGTTGCGAAGTGGCGGAATGAACCGGCGCCTATTATCGAAGAACCACTTGAAGTAACAGGGATGACGCATGCGAAGCAGGAAATAAAAAATTGGGTTTTACATCTTATTTTGTTTGTTGCGGTTCATATATTCTTTTTCTTCATGTATGGGCTTATTCCAGTAGAACAGTGGGGAAATTGGTTAGAGTCAGGAATCGTTTTAAATAAAGCAGCAAGCCGTGTAAGCAAAGTGTGGGCTATTATTCTTTTAGCGGATACTGTGATTTCATTTTCATATGTGATTTTTCCGAAGAAGGAGAAAGGAAAAGGGAAGCTACTTTCATAGAGGAAAGTAGCTTTTTGTGAATTTAGTATAGGTTTCTTTTTTGGGTATACAAATAGTTTGTGTGGGAGAGGATGACAGTAGGAAAAAGAGATAGTTGTAAAAGGATTGTTAAAGAGACATGTGAGGTAGATATTGCTTATAGGTTAGTAGAGTACATGAATGAGGAAATGCGTAATGGATATGATTTGTTACATGTGCCTTTAAAATAAAATTTGTAAAGGAAGGAAGTATTTATTCCTTCTTTTTTTATGTATATCTTGTCGAAAATTTTACCGAATATCTGTTCGTTTTTTTAGGTTTTTTATGGGCATTCGTGGTAAAATAATAATACAGATTTTTATGAGGAGGTCGGTTTTTAGTTGGAACATCCATTTGAAATTATCTCAGAGTATTCCCCGCAAGGTGATCAGCCGGGAGCGATAGAGAAGCTTGTAGAGGGAATTAATAGTGGGAAGAAAAAGCAAGTGTTGCTTGGAGCGACAGGAACGGGTAAGACATTTACGATTTCAAATGTCATTAAAGAAGTGCAGAAGCCAACACTTGTAATGGCTCATAATAAAACGTTAGCAGGACAGTTATATAGTGAGCTGAAAGATTTCTTTCCTAACAATTCTGTGGAGTATTTTGTTAGTTATTACGATTATTATCAGCCAGAAGCGTACGTACCACATACGGATACGTTTATTGAAAAAGATGCGCAAATTAACGATGAAATTGATAAATTACGCCACTCGGCAACGTCTTCTTTATTTGAAAGAGATGATGTTATTATCGTTGCGAGTGTTTCGTGCATATACGGTTTAGGTTCTCCGGAAGAATACCGCGAGTTAGTTGTTTCGCTACGAATTGGTATGGAAAAGGACCGCAATCAATTGCTTCGTGAACTTGTTGATGTACAGTATGGACGTAATGATATTGATTTTAAGCGTGGTACATTCCGTGTGCGCGGAGATGTAGTTGAAATCTTCCCCGCATCACTTGATGAGCATTGTATTCGAATTGAATTTTTTGGGGATGAAATAGATCGTATTCGAGAAGTAAATGCATTAACGGGTGAAGTATTAGCAGAACGTGATCATGTAGCAATCTTCCCGGCATCTCACTTCGTTACACGTGAAGAAAAGCTGAAGGTCGCTATTGAAAATATCGAAAAAGAATTAGAAGAGCGTTTAAAAGAATTAAATGATAACGGTAAGTTGTTAGAGGCGCAGCGCATAGAACAGCGAACGCGTTATGATTTAGAAATGATGCGAGAGATGGGCTTTTGTTCAGGGATTGAAAACTATTCCCGTCATTTAACACTTCGTCCAGCAGGTTCAACGCCGTATACGCTTTTAGATTATTTTCCAGAGGATTTCTTAATCGTTATGGATGAGTCGCACGTATCGGTTCCGCAAGTAAGGGCGATGTATAACGGGGACCAAGCACGTAAGCAAGTGCTTGTTGATCATGGATTCCGTCTGCCATCAGCTTTAGATAATAGACCGCTCACGTTTGATGAGTTTGAAGAGAAAACGAATCAAGTTATTTACGTTTCGGCAACGCCAGGACCGTACGAGTTAGAGCAGTCACCGAAAGCAATAGAACAAATTATTCGTCCAACAGGGCTTTTAGATCCACCAATTGATATACGACCAATTGAAGGACAAATAGATGATTTATTAGGAGAAATCCATGACCGGATTGCGAAAAATGAACGTGTATTAATTACGACTTTAACGAAGAAAATGTCAGAGGATTTAACGGACTATTTAAAAGATGTAGGAATTAAAGTGAATTATCTTCACTCTGAAATTAAAACATTAGAGCGTATTGAAATTATCCGTGATCTTCGCCTTGGTAAGTTTGATGTACTTGTCGGTATTAACTTATTACGAGAAGGATTAGATATTCCAGAAGTATCACTTGTAGCTATTTTAGATGCTGATAAGGAAGGGTTCCTACGTTCAGAGCGTTCATTAATTCAAACAATTGGTCGTGCGGCGCGTAATGCAAACGGCCGCGTTATTATGTACGCAGATCGCATAACGAGATCAATGGGAATTGCAATTGAAGAAACACAGCGTCGTCGTAGTATACAAGAAGCTTACAATGAAAAGCATGGTATTACGCCGAAAACGATTCAAAAAGGAGTACGTGACGTTATTCGTGCGACAACAGCAGCTGAGGATACGGAAATATATGAAGCAACACCAGCTAAGAAGATGACGAAAAAAGAACGTGAAAATACAATTGCGAAGATGGAAGCAGAGATGAAAGAAGCAGCAAAGGCATTAGATTTCGAGCGTGCAGCTGAATTAAGAGATTTACTATTAGAATTAAAAGCGGAAGGGTGAAAAGAGTGAGTAAAGATTTTATTGTTGTAAAAGGTGCTAGAGCGCATAATTTAAAAAATATTGACGTAACCATTCCGAGAAATCAGCTTGTTGTTGTGACGGGATTGTCTGGTTCGGGGAAATCATCGTTAGCATTCGATACGATTTATGCAGAAGGACAGCGTAGATACGTGGAATCTTTATCTGCGTATGCGCGCCAGTTTTTAGGGCAAATGGATAAGCCGGATGTTGATATGATTGAAGGTTTATCTCCAGCGATTTCAATTGATCAAAAAACAACGAGTCGTAATCCTCGTTCAACGGTTGGAACGGTAACGGAGATTTATGATTATTTACGTTTATTATTCGCACGAATTGGTACGCCGATTTGTCCGAATCATGGAATTGAAATTACATCACAAACAGTGGAACAGATGGTAGACCGTGTTCTTGAATATCCTGAACGTACGAAGTTGCAAGTGCTAGCGCCTATCGTGTCAGGGCGTAAAGGTGCGCATGCGAAAGTATTAGAAGATATTAAGAAGCAAGGTTATGTTCGTGTGCGCGTTGATGGAGAGATGCTGGATGTATCTGAAGAGATTACTTTAGAAAAAAATAAGAAGCATTCAATTGAAGTTGTTATTGACCGTATTGTTGTGAAAGAAGGAATTGCAAGCCGACTTGCAGATTCACTAGAAAGTGCTTTAAAGCTTGGCGGGGGCCGAGTTTTAATCGATGTAATGGGAGAGGAAGAACTTCTATTTAGTGAACATCATGCTTGTCCACATTGTGGTTTTTCAATCGGAGAATTAGAGCCGCGTATGTTCTCGTTTAATAGTCCGTTCGGCGCGTGTCCTTCTTGTGATGGGCTTGGATCGAAGTTAGAGGTAGATTTAGAACTTGTTATTCCGAACTGGGATGTATCATTAAATGAACATGCGATTGCTCCTTGGGAACCGACAAGTTCACAATATTACCCGCAATTATTAAAATCTGTGTGTAATCATTACGGCATCGATATGGATATGCCGGTGAAAGATATACCGAAGGATTTATTTGATAAAGTGCTGTACGGAAGCGGAGAAGAGAAGCTTTATTTCCGCTATGTGAATGAATTTGGTCAAGTAAAGGAAAATGAGATTTTATTTGAAGGTGTTATCCCGAATATTGAGCGTCGTTATCGTGAGACGAGTTCTGATTATATTCGCGAGCAAATGGAGAAATATATGGCAGAGCAAGCTTGTCCGAAGTGTAAAGGTGGACGCTTAAAGCCTGAGAGTTTAGCTGTTTTCGTTGGTGATAAAACGATTGCCGATGTAACGAAATATTCTGTTCAAGAAGTACAGGAGTTCTTCTCAACTGTTGAGTTAACGGAGAAACAACAAAAAATTGCTCATTTAATTTTAAGAGAAATTCAGGAACGTGTTGGGTTCTTAGTGAACGTCGGTTTAGATTATTTAACGTTAAGTCGTGCCGCAGGAACTTTATCAGGTGGTGAGGCGCAGCGTATTCGTTTAGCGACACAAATTGGTTCTCGCCTTACTGGCGTACTTTACATTCTTGATGAGCCTTCTATCGGTTTGCATCAGCGTGATAATGATCGTCTTATTCGTACATTGCAGGAAATGCGTGATTTAGGAAATACGTTAATTGTTGTTGAGCATGATGAAGATACGATGATGGCTGCTGATTATTTACTTGATATCGGACCTGGTGCAGGTATTCATGGTGGTCAAGTTGTATCAGCAGGTACACCAGCTGAAGTTATGCAAGACGAGAATTCATTAACTGGGAAATATTTAAGCGGTAAAGAGTTTATTCCGGTACCACTTGAAAGACGTAAAGGTGACGGACGTAAAGTGGAGATTGTCGGCGCGAAAGAAAATAACTTAAAGAATGCGAAAATGTCATTCCCTCTAGGAACATTTGTAGCAGTAACAGGCGTATCTGGCTCTGGAAAAAGTACGATAATTAATGAAGTACTATACAAATCATTAGCTCAAAAGCTATATAAAGCGAAAGCAAAGCCAGGGGCTCATAAAGAAATTAAAGGTCTTGAGCAGTTAGATAAAGTGATTGATATTGATCAATCACCAATCGGGCGTACACCACGTTCAAATCCGGCGACATACACTGGCGTATTTGATGATATTCGTGATGTATTTGCGCACACGAATGAAGCGAAAGTACGTGGGTATCAAAAAGGACGTTTCAGCTTTAACGTAAAAGGCGGCCGTTGTGAAGCGTGCCGCGGTGATGGAATTATTAAAATCGAAATGCATTTCTTACCAGACGTGTATGTTCCATGTGAAGTTTGTCACGGTAAACGTTACAACCGTGAAACGTTAGAAGTGAAATATAAAGATAAGAATATTTCTGAAGTGTTAGGGATGACAATTGAAGATGGGGTAGAGTTCTTTGCTAATATCCCGAAAATTAAGCGTAAACTTCAAACTCTTGTAGATGTAGGGCTTGGTTATATGAAATTAGGACAACCAGCTACGACGTTATCAGGTGGTGAGGCGCAGCGTGTGAAATTAGCTTCTGAATTACATCGTCGTTCTACAGGGCGCACGTTATACATTTTAGATGAGCCAACGACTGGCTTACATGCACATGATATTGCACGCCTTCTAGAAGTGTTGCAACGTCTTGTTGAGAGTGGTGAGACGGTACTTGTAATTGAGCATAATTTAGATGTTATTAAAACAGCTGATTATATTATTGACCTTGGACCAGAAGGCGGAGACAAAGGCGGACAAATCGTTGCTTCCGGAACGCCAGAGCAAGTAGTGAAAGAAGAGCGCTCTTATACAGGTAAGTATTTAAAAGAGATTTTAAATCGTGATAAAGCAAGAATGAAAGAGAAAATAAAAGAAGTAGAGTTATCACAATAAGTTGTTAATGAAAGCCGAGTGGGAATTACACTCGGTTTTTATTTCACTAAGGAAAACTAGTAAGGTTGTTAATAGGTATACAAGCATGAAGGGTAGAATAAGTTGATATAAGCGCTCGTATGATACTTGCGTTTATTGTCTATTAGCGTATGATGAAATATATATGTTAAAAGGATGTGTAAGGAAATGAGATGGATTGTATCACTTCTTGTAAATAGCGTTGTGTTAATCGCTGTATCCGGACTTTTAAAAGGGGTTGCACCAGACGCATTTTACATAGCAAATATACAAACTGCAATTATTGCGAGTATTATATTGGCGATTTTAAACGTATTTGTAAAGCCGCTTTTAATCTTAATTACGCTACCGATTACTCTTGTAACTTTCGGTTTCTTCTTAATTGTTATTAATGCGATTACGTTAAAGATGACGGATTCGTTATTAGGGGACGCCTTTAATATATCTGGGTTTGGTGTAGCGATTGTTGCGGCAATTTGTATTTCTATTTTTAATATGATAATTGAAAAAGTAATTGTTGAACCATTACATGAAAAAAAGAGAAAATGACAAAAAGAAAAACATTTCATGATTCATATGAAATGTTTTTTTCTATTTATTAGAAACCGAGTTTCTTGTTTCCAGAAAAAAATGGTACAATATCCGATAGAATGGAATTTTACATCAAATGAGACTGAACCCGCAGCGGAGTGGAGGTTTATACATATGCCGAAAGTAAGGACAAAAGATTTAATTGAACAATTTCAATTGGAGTTAGTAAGTGGTGAAGAAGGGATTCATCGTCCGATTGATACGAGTGATTTATCGCGACCTGGAATTGAAATGGCAGGATTTTTTACATATTATCCAGCTGATCGCGTGCAGCTTCTTGGGAAAACGGAGCTTACGTTCTTTGATACGTTAACGACAGAGCAAAAGCAAGAGAGAATGAAAGCGCTTTGTACTGAGGAGACGCCTTGTATTATTGTAACTCGTAATCAAGATGTACCGGATGAGTTATTACAAGCATCACGAGAATCAGGCGTGCCTTTATTACGTTCTGCTCAAACGACGACGAGATTATCAAGTCGTTTAACAAACTATTTAGAAGGTAAGTTAGCGCCAACAACAGCTGTTCATGGTGTGTTAGTAGATATTTATGGTGTTGGTGTTTTAATTACAGGTCAAAGTGGTGTCGGGAAAAGTGAGACAGCGCTTGAACTTGTAAAGCGTGGTCACCGCCTTGTTGCGGATGATAGCGTAGAAATTCGTCAAGAAGATGAAGATACATTAGTAGGGAGCTCACCTGATTTAATTGAGCACTTATTAGAAATTCGTGGTCTAGGTATCATTAACGTAATGACGTTATTCGGTGCAGGGGCAGTACGAAATTATAAACGTATTACACTTGTTATTAATCTTGAAATTTGGGATCAAAAGAAAAATTATGATCGCTTAGGTCTTGATGAAGAGAAGATGAAGATTATTGATACAGAACTTACGAAGATTACACTTCCAGTTCGTCCTGGTCGAAACTTGGCTGTTATTATTGAAGTAGCAGCGATGAACTTCAGATTAAAACGTATGGGAGTCAATGCGGCACAACAGTTCTCTGAACGATTAATGAGTGCGATTGAGTTAGGAAATCAAGAGTAGACTCTGGAGAGGGAGGTCATATATATGCTGTTAGGTTCTGTACCACAGCTTGACCGTATAGCAGTCCAACTTGGACCGTTCCCTGTTTATTGGTATGGGGTTATTATCGGTACAGGTGTGCTATTAGGTCTTTGGCTAGCAACTCGCGAGGGAGAAAGGCTTGGTATTCACAAAGATACATTTATCGACCTTGTATTAATCGCAGTACCAATTGCCATTCTTTTTGCGAGAATGTATTATGTCATTTTTGAATGGGAATATTATTCGCAAAATCCGAGTCAAATTATTAATATTCGTCAAGGTGGTTTGGCGATTCATGGTGGTTTAATCGGTGCTGTTATTACAGGAATCCTTTTTGCGAAACGACGCGGGCTTTCATTCTGGAAGTTAGCGGATATTGCTGCGCCGAGTATTTTACTAGGACAAGCAATTGGCCGATGGGGAAACTTTATGAACCAAGAGGCGCATGGTGATGAAGTGACGAGACAGTTTTTAGAAGGTCTTCATTTACCAGATTTCATTATTAATCAAATGTACATTGATGGTGTGTATTATCACCCAACGTTTTTATATGAATCATTATGGAACTTTGCAGGTGTTATTTTACTACTCGCGTTACGAAAAGTGAATTTACGCCGTGGTGAATTATTCTTCACATATTTAATTTGGTATTCAGTGGGACGCTTCTTCGTAGAAGGTTTGCGTACAGATAGTTTAATGTTAGGACCACTTCGTATTGCACAAGTAATGTCTATTGGAATTGTTGTTATTTCTATCATTTTCATTATTGTGAGACGAAAAATGGGGCAAGCTGATAAAAGATATTTAGAAAATTAGAGAAAAGTAGCATCTTATATAAGATGCTGCTTCTTTCATATTCAGGTAATGAAAGGATTAAGGACGATGAAAATAAATACAGTGTTATTTGATTTAGATGGAACGTTAATTAATACAAATGAACTTATTATCTCTTCTTTTTTACATACGTTAAATCACTATTATTCTAATCAGTATAAGCGTGAAGATGTATTGCCATTTATCGGTCCATCTTTGCATGATACTTTTAGTAAAATTGATGCAAGTAAGGTTGAAGAGATGATTACATGTTATCGTCAATTTAATCATGAGCATCATGATGAATTAGTGGAAGAGTATGAAACTGTATATGAAACGGTTCAAGAATTGAAGAAGCAAGGTTATAAGATCGGCATCGTTACAACGAAAGCGAGACAGACGGTTGAAATGGGATTAAAGATTTCGAAACTTGATCAGTTTTTTGATGTTGTCGTGACGATTGATGATGTGGAACATGTGAAACCACATCCAGAACCACTTCAAAAAGCACTCGAATTATTAGATGCAAAGCCAGAAGAAACATTGATGGTTGGTGATAATCATCATGATATCGTCGGTGGACAAAATGCAGGTACGAAAACAGTAGCGGTTTCATGGACATTGAAAGGTAGAGCGTATTTAGAAGCGTATAAACCAGATTATGTGCTAGATAAAATGAGTGATTTACTACCGATTTTGTCCCGCATTAACGGGTAGTAAGATTCCTGCCGGTTAAAGTGTCACTTTATATAAGTAGAGGAGAGAGTTCAGTGCGACGGACAACGCGCTATCCTGTTTCAGGAGAAAATTCATTGTGGAATGTGTATAAAACAGTTTCTTTTTGGAAGGTAATGAAAAACTTTATTATCATCCAAATCGCACGTTACACGCCATTTTTATCCGTAAAGAATTGGTTATATCGCACGTTTTTACGGATGGAAGTAGGAAAGAAAACGTCGTTTGCACTTATGGTAATGCCAGATATTATGTTTCCAGAAAAGATTACTGTGGGAGACAATTCAATTATCGGCTATAATACAACGCTTTTAGCGCATGAATATTTAATTCGTGAGTATCGACTCGGAGAAATCGTCATAGGGAATGAAGTTATGATTGGAGCGAATACGACAATTTTACCAGGTGTGACAATTGGAGATGGAGCTATCGTTTCTGCAGGCACACTTGTCCATAAAGATGTACCAGGCGGCGCTTTCGTAGGCGGAAATCCGATGCGTATTATTTATACGAAAGAGGAAATGGCCACTAGAGAAGGTTGATGTTAAAAATGTAACATTTCCCTTCTGTTTTTATGAATAAAAAGGAAATAATTGATTATAATATACTGTTTTGTTTTTTACGGAATCGTTTATACTTATAGATAGAAGAATGTGTGAACGAAGAAAACAAAAAACTGGAGGATATATGGGGAAAAATCAAAGAATATATAAGGAGAACGGACAAGTTATCTCTTTTAATCAGTTAGCGGACTTCTTTTATAAAAAAGGGATGAGGGCTTATAAAGGGCAAAAATTGCAAGATGCAATTAAATATTTTCGAAGAGCAGCACAAAGCGAAAAGGAGCCGTTTATTTTATGCCAACTAGCAATAGCATTATCTGAATCTGGTGAATATCAAGAGTCGAATCAGATATTTCTAAAGCTTGTTAGATCCAATCCTGAACTTGAGCAATGCTATTATTTTATTTCAAATAATTATGCATATATGGGCTTGTTTCAACAGGCGAAGAAGTATGCAGAGCGATATTTAGAAGTTGCGGAAGAGAAGGAATTTGTAAAAGATACATTAGAATTGCTTGAGATTATGGAAGAAGATGCAATGGGTGCGGAAGAGATTGAGGATGAAGATGAGCTAATTGTTATGCAAGAAGAAGCGAACCGCTACATTCGTAACGGACAATTAGAAGAGGCGATTGCTACACTAGAAGTTGTTACGAAAGAATATCCAGAATTTTGGTCAGGACATAATAATTTAGCGATTGCACATTTTCAATCAGGGAATGTAGATCAAGCGCTTAAGTTAACAGAAATGATTTTAGAGAAAAATCCTGGTAATATGCATGCGCTTTGTAATACGCTTATTTTTCTATATTCAATTGGAGAGCATAAGCAAGTAGAGTCATTAGCGGGGCAGTTAGTTTCGGTATATCCAATTTCATTTGAGCATCGTTTGAAACTTGGAACAACACTTGCAACAATTGGTCATTTTGAACCTGCATATAAATGGTTCAAAGTATTAAAGCGTCAAGGGTATGAAGGAGACGTCAGTTTTTATTACTGGTTTGCATACTCTGCGTATATGGTGAAGGAACAGCAAGTAGCTGAAAAAATGTGGCAACATGTTGTAGAATTGCATCCTGATAAAAAAGGAAAAGAACCGTGGAATGCACTGAATTTAGCAGATGAAGGACAAAATCTTTTATTTGAAGAGTTACGAAAATCATTTCAGCAAAGTACGACGCTAGAAGAGAAAATGCTAGCTTTATATTTAATGAATGAATTGTCAACACCAGAGAAGGTTGGATTCTTCTTTGATGTAACGCAAGCGAAAAATGGTGTTCCAATCGTATCGCAACTTGCAAAATATTTCTTTTTACTTAATAGTCATAAAAGTATCCCAGCTGATTTACAGCAATTTGAACAGTGCGTACGAATCGCGGATGCATTATACAATTATACGAAAAAAGACGATGAATTAATCGAAGAGTGTTTAAATTTTTGGTTTTGCACGTTCATACGTTTATATACATCTGGAGCGACTTTTACAAATGTGTACGGTTGGTCAGCGGCAATTGAATACATTGTGCGCGGCGAACAAAGAAATAAGATGACACAGGCAGAGCTTGGTGATGTATATAATGTATCTGTAGCGACTGTACGAAAGTATGTGCAGGCTGTTAAGCGCACGCACACGTAGGGTAGGCAAATCATTGGGAAAAAAATGATGCTAACAGTATAATGAGGGTAACTTAATGTGTATGAATGAATGGGAGTGAATAGTGTGTCAGAAGAAAAAATTTATGATGTCATTATTATTGGTGCAGGACCAGCTGGTATGACAGCTGCGGTATATACATCTCGTGCGAATTTAAGCACACTGATGCTTGAGCGTGGTATCCCAGGTGGACAAATGGCAAATACAGAAGATGTAGAGAACTATCCAGGTTATGAGTCTATTTTAGGACCAGACTTATCAAATAAAATGTTTGAGCATGCGAAGAAATTTGGTGCTGAATATGCATACGGTGATGTGAAAGCAATCATCGATGGTAAAGAGTACAAAACAATTATTGCTGGTAAAAAAGAATATAAAGCACGTGCAATTATCGTTGCAAGCGGTGCAGAGTATAAAAAAATTGGTGTGCCAGGTGAAACAGAACTTGGCGGCCGCGGTGTATCATATTGTGCAGTATGTGATGGTGCATTCTTTAAAGGGAAAGAACTTGTTGTTATTGGCGGCGGAGATTCTGCTGTTGAAGAGGGTGTATTCTTAACACGCTTCGCATCAAAAGTAACGATCGTTCACCGTCGTGACACTCTTCGTGCACAGAAAATTTTACAAGATCGTGCTTTCAAAAATGAGAAAGTAGATTTCATTTGGAATCACACTATAAAAGAAATTAACGATGCAAATGGTAAAGTAGGAAGCGTAACACTTGTAGATGTAAACAGCGGAGAAGAACAAGAAGTTAAAACTGACGGCGTTTTCATATACATCGGTATGTTACCATTATCAAAACCGTTTGTTGAGCTAGGTATTACAAATGAAAATGGTTATGTTGAAACGAACGAGCGTATGGAAACGAAAGTTCCTGGTATTTTCGCAGCTGGTGATGTTCGTGAAAAAATGCTTCGTCAAATTGTAACGGCAACAGGCGATGGTAGTATTGCAGCGCAGAGTGCACAGCATTATATAGAAGAGTTAGTAGAGGAACTAAAGACTGTAACAGAAAAATAAGGGTGTTTTTTCCTTTTTGGAAGAAAGCGACCGATAGGTGGCTTTCTTTTTTTTGTTCAAATGTCAAACTTTTGTCAAAAATAATTAAGAATATAGTGTTTCTTATTGTTATACTAGAATTTACGGGAAAAATCACTATAAGAAATGAGGAATTTATTCAGTATGGAATGGCGTAATATATATCGTGGATTTTGTATGGGCGTTAGTGATTTAATTCCTGGTGTGAGCGGCGGAACAATCGCTGTTGTGTTGGGGATTTATGAACAATTGCTCGCAGCAATTAGCGGATTCTTTAGTCGTGAATGGAAAAAACATTTAGCGTTTTTAATCCCACTTGCAGCTGGTGTAGCGGCAGCTTTTCTAACGTTAAGTCATGTTATTAAATATTTATTAGCAAATCATTATGAACCGACTCAATTTTTCTTCCTCGGTTTAATTATTAGTATATTACCGATGTTAATGAGAGAAGCTGATGCAAAGGCAACGTTTAAAGGTAGTCATATTGCCTTATTAATAATTGCAGCAATTCTTGTTGCAATAACAGCATTCTTTAAACCAGATAAGGCAGCTGATCCGATTACGACGTTAACAATTTTAAATGCAATTGGTTTATTTTTCGCAGGATGGATGGCTAGTATGGCTATGCTTCTTCCTGGAATTAGTGGATCGTTTATTTTATTAATTATTGGTGTGTATCCGACAGCAATTAACGCTTTAACTACACTCAATTTACCGTTAATCGTAGTTATCGGTGCCGGCGTGATGGCCGGATTTGTTGTAAGTAGTAAAGGAATTAGTTATTTGTTAGATCGTTATAAAAGTATGACATTTGCGGCAATTATTGGGCTCGTTATCGGGTCGATTGTCATTGTGTTCCCTGGCATTCCGACTGGTGGAATTTCAATTGTAAGTTCAATTATTACTTTTATTTTAGGATTTGCGGTTGTTACTTATTTCGGTAAGAAATAAGTGTTTTAATCCCCTTAACGATAAAAATCGTTAAGGGGATTTTTATGTGCTATTCATGGGAAGTAAGGTATTTTGATTGCTTGCTATAGAAAGAATTTTTACAATTGCTTAGCGAAAGGGGACTGGCACCTTCGTTGTAGCAAACTGTTTTTGATAGTATAATGAAATGAGTATGCAGTGAGAAATTTTGCTGCAAGTAGCTGAGGTGAAGAAACATGCAAAGAGTGACAAACTGTGTGTTAATTAGAGATAATGAAGTACTCTTACTCCAAAAACCTCGCCGAAATTGGTGGGTTGCACCGGGCGGGAAAATGGAGCGTGGTGAGACAGTAAGAGATTCCGTTGTTCGCGAGTATCGTGAAGAAACAGGTATCTATTTAAAGAATCCAGCATTAAAAGGGGTCTTCACTTTTGTCATCCAAGAAGGTGATAAAGTTGTTTCTGAATGGATGATGTTCTCCTTTTTAGCAACAGATTTTGCAGGAGAAAACAAATTAGAGAGCGAAGAAGGCATCATTGGTTGGCATACATTTGATAAAATTGATGATTTAGCAATGGCACCAGGAGATTATCACATTATTGATTATTTAATTAAAGGGAATGGTATAATCTACGGTACATTTGTATATACCCCAGATTTTGAGTTGCTTTCATATCGATTAGATCCGAGTTAAACCTGCAAGGAGAGGATACGATGACAGAGAATAATGATATAAAAATGGTAATTATTACAGGGATGTCTGGAGCTGGAAAGACGGTAGCGTTACAAAGTTTCGAAGATTTAGGATATTTTTGTGTAGATAATTTACCACCGATGTTATTGCCGAAGTTTATTGAACTTATGGCAGATTCAAAAGGAAAAATGAATAAAGTGGCACTCGGTATTGATTTACGTGGCCGAGAGTTTTTTGAATATTTATGGGGAGCGCTTGATGATTTATCAGAACGTACATGGATTATTCCTCATATTTTATTTTTAGATGCGAAAGATAGCACACTTGTAACTCGTTATAAAGAAACGAGACGTTCGCATCCACTTGCGCCAACTGGCTTGCCGTTAAAGGGAATTGAAGCTGAGCGTGGTCTCTTAACTGATATGAAGGCACGAGCGAATATTGTGCTTGATACATCTGATTTGAAACCGAAAGAATTACGAGAAAAAATTGTTCACTTATTCTCAACAGAAACTGAGCAAGCATTTCGTGTAAATGTTATGTCATTTGGATTTAAGTACGGAATTCCAATTGATGCTGATTTAGTATTTGATGTTCGCTTTTTACCAAATCCATATTATATTCCACATATGAAGCCATTAACAGGACTGGATGAAGAAGTTTCGTCGTATGTGTTGAAATTTAATGAAACACATAAGTTTTTAGAGAAATTGACGGATCTTATCACTTTCATGCTGCCTCATTATAAAAGAGAAGGTAAGAGTCAACTTGTAATTGCGATTGGATGTACAGGTGGGCAACATCGTTCTGTTACGCTTACAGAGTACCTTGGGAAACATTTGAAACCAGAGTATAGCGTTCATGTATCTCATCGTGATGTGGAGAAGAGAAAGGGCCATTAGGGGATGAAAAAAGAGAGAAAACCTAAAATTGTTATCATGGGAGGTGGAACTGGACTTTCTGTTTTATTAAGGGGATTAAAACAATATCCTGTTGATATTACAGCAGTTGTAACAGTAGCCGACGATGGAGGCAGTTCAGGTAGACTACGTGATGAGCTAGAAATTCCACCTCCAGGTGATATTCGTAACGTACTTGTTGCGTTATCGGATGTAGAACCATTAGTGGAGGCTTTATTTCAGCACCGTTTTACAACTGGAGACGGACTGAAAGGGCATGCGTTAGGAAATTTATTGTTGGCAGGTATGACTTCGATTACAGGAGACTTTTACCACGCGATTACGGAAACGAGTAAAGTATTAAATGTCAGAGGACGTGTATTACCAGCAGCGAATCAAAGTGCGGTACTTCATGCAGAATTAGAAGATGGAGAAATTGTAACAGGTGAATCAAAGATTCCTCATTTCGGGAAGAAGATTAATCGTGTCTTTTTAACTCCAGAAGATGTAGAACCGTTATGTGAAACGTTGACGGAAATTAAACGAGCTGATTTGCTTGTTTTCGGTCCAGGAAGTCTGTACACAAGTATATTACCGAATTTAGTTGTTAACAAAATTGGAGACGCTGTTCTTGCTGCAAAAGCGAAGAAGGTATATGTATGTAATGTTATGACGCAAGCGGGCGAAACGAAGGGTTATACTGCGTTTGATCATGTGCAGGCGTTACATGATCATTTAGGTAAACCATTTATCGACACTGCGATTGTAAATAATCGTGATATTCCTCATGAATTACGTAAGTTATATGAGGAAGAGATGTCGGAACCAGTTGCACTGGATACAAATCGTTTTGCTGAACATAATATCGAAATCATTCAAGATAGATTAGCGAAATATGATGAGCGTGTTGTAAGGCATGATACATTAAAGTTAGCTTCTATTTTATATTCATTGTTATAAATGTGCGTTGCCTCGTTTGAGGTAACGCTCCTCATTCATATAGGACAAGATTTTTGTTCCAAAGTAATAGTATAAGGAGGTGTTGACTGTGTCATTTGCATCAGAAACAAAGAAAGAGTTGACCAACCTTGAAATGAAGGAATGCTGTGAGAAATCGGAATTATCGGCGTTGCTTCGAATGAACGGATCGCTTTCTTTTTCAAACCGTCGCCTATCTATCGATATTCAAACGGAAAATGCAGCAATTGCAAGAAGGATTTATACGCTTTTGAAAAAAGGATATGATGTGACGGTAGAATTACTTGTTCGTAAAAAAATGCGATTGAAGAAAAATAATGTATATATCGTGCGGCTTGTTGAGAAGTCTCGCGAAATATTAGCAGATCTTCACATTGTTCGAGATGACTTTTCGTTTATTCGAAATATATCGCAGGAATTAATCGAGAAGAAATGTTGTAAACGATCGTATTTACGCGGTGCATTTTTAGCAGGTGGTTCAGTAAATAACCCAGAAACATCATCTTATCATTTAGAGATCTTTTCGTTATATAAGGAACATAATGATTCTATATGTGAACTGATGAACGGATTTGATTTAAATAGTAAGACGTTGGAAAGAAGAAAAGGGTACATTACGTATTTGAAAGAAGCTGAAAAAATTACAGAGTTTTTAAATATTATAGGTGCTCATAATGCACTTTTAAGATTTGAAGATATTCGAATTGTTCGCGATATGCGTAATTCAGTAAATCGTTTAGTTAACTGCGAAACAGCTAATTTAAATAAAACAATTGGTGCAGCGCTAAGGCAAATTGAGAACATCCGCTATATTGATGAGACGGTTGGGCTTGATATTTTGCCAGATAAATTAAGAGAAATTGCACAGTTACGAAGAGATTATCAAGATGTAACATTGAAAGAGTTAGGTGAGATGGTATCCGGGGGGAAAATTAGTAAATCGGGTATTAATCATCGTTTGCGTAAAATCGATGAAATTGCAGAGAAATTACGCGCGGGGGAAACAGTAGCAAAAAAATAAAAGGTTAAAGGGGAAATGGAGCTGTGGTTCAAAAACTGGTTAAAGTGGCATTAAAAAACGGCTTACAAGCACGGCCGGCTGCGTTGTTTGTACAAGAGGCAAATCGCTTTCATGCGGATATCTTCATCGAGAAAGATGGAAAGACAGTGAATGCAAAGAGCATAATGGGGATTATGAGCTTAGCAATCGGAACTGGTAGCATGATTACAATCACAACAGAAGGTTCAGATGCAGAAGAGGCTTTGGAAGCATTAACTGCATATGTACAATAAAGGGTTATCGCGAATGTGCGATAGCTTTTTTTATTTTTCTGTTTGTGGGGTGAGTCGAGTTTGAGTGGTGGGGGTATGTGATACCCTTGTACATAATAAAAAAAGCGCCCTGTAATAGGGCGCTTCCGCTTTTAGTTGTATCCAGCTCCAGCGGCTAGAATGGTCGGTGGCTTCGCTTCTTCCGTCGAGGTAAAAAGCACCTCTTTGTCAGAAGCTCCATCCCCCTCTCATTCTGAACGAGCCGCTTCCGCTTTTAGATGTATCCAGCTCCAGCGGCTAGAACAGTCGGTCGTTTCACCCCTTCATTCGAGGCAAAAAGCGCCTCGGAATCAGGGGCTCCAACGCCCTGCGATTCTGAACGAGCCGCTTCCGCTTTTAGTTATTAACGATTTGTAAAGATCTTATCGATTAAGCCGTATTCTAGAGCTCTTTCTGCTGTCATGAAGTTGTCGCGGTCTGTGTCGCGTTGTAGAACTTCAAGTGGTTGACCTGTGCGGTCAGCAAGAATTTGGTTTAATTTTTCACGTAAGAATAGGATACGTTTTGCAGCGATTTCGATTTCAGTCGCTTGACCTTGTGCTCCGCCAAGTGGTTGGTGAATCATAACTTCACTGTTTGGAAGTGCGTAACGTTTTCCTTTTTCACCTGCTGCAAGTAAGAATGCACCCATAGATGCAGCCATACCGATACAGATTGTTGATACTTGTGGTTTAATAAACTGCATTGTATCGTAAATTGCCATACCAGCTGTGATAGAACCACCAGGGCTGTTGATGTAAATGTGAATATCTTTTTCTGGATCTTGAGATTCCAAGAATAAAAGCTGGGAAACGATTGAGTTTGCTACGTTGTCATCAATTGCGCTACCAAGCATAATGATGCGATCTTTTAATAGTCGAGAGTAAATATCGTAAGCGCGTTCTCCACGATTTGTTTGTTCAATTACTGTAGGAATTAAATTCATCTGTTATTTCCTCCTTTAAAAGCTTTCTTAGTCTTATAATACAATTATGGTCAATGAAGGTCAAACGAAACCACTTTAAATCAAAAAATATGTAGTTGTATCATGATTTATTCGCTATGTTTTTAAAATTCCCTGCTTATGTATCTTCAACATCATAACCGAATTACATAAATTTAAACGTGATTAGTGGTGTGGAAAAGGCAAAAGAACGCCTTTTGTATAGAAGCGTTCTTTCATTTTTTATTCTTTTAACAGATAGGTTACTTTATTTAAGATTTTCTCGATTTGTTTTGCGTTTTTACTATACATATCACTCGCTGATTTTGATTTCGTTTCTAAAGAGAATAATTCAAGATCAGCATTGCATTTCTTTAAGGATGCAAATAATAAAGGCTTGTTTTGAGGAGAAGGCATTTGGAGTTTATCATTATAGATGTCGATAGTAAGTTGTCCGTATGAATCAACTTGACCAAGAAAGACATTTTCAATGACAACACCGAGTTTTTCTAGCTCAGAATGTAACCAAGCGCGATTATGTCCGCTAGCAGAAAGAGGTTCATCTAGTACATTTCCATCCATAATAACAGTTTGCGGTTCTTTTTCGTTTGGCACTTTTAAGCTGATATCTTTTGCTGTAAGTGGTTGGCGATCTTTCTTTAATAATACATTTAATTCACCGCTCGGTTCTAGTACAGCAAATTCAACATCAGCTACGCTGAACGCATTTTTTCCTCTGAGAAGCTCAAGTAATTCATCACTTGTATACTTTTCTTTCTTTAAGTTATCTTCAAGTATTTTTCCATCTTTTATTAATACGGTAGATTTTCCTTCAAAAAAATCTCGAGCTGTTTTGTTCTTTAAAGAGAGGATTCCTGTGAAAAAAGGTACCACAGCGAAAATGAGTATCGCAAAGACGCCGTGGAAAAATTTTGAATCGAGCCCTGTAGATACTTGGGCAGCGATGTCACCGATTGTCATTCCGGCTATGTATTCAAAAAAGGAGAGCTGAGAGATTTGTCTTTTTCCTAACCATTTCGTAATAGCGAATAAAATAATTAATATGAATACAGAGCGAAGAATGACAAGTGTCCATTCCGGCAGGTGAGACATAGTCATTTCCTCCAGTCTACTTAAAACCCTTTATATTGAGGTTCTTCACGTTCTAATACTGAAACTCTATTCTGTAAATCGGTGATGATGCTGTCCATTTCTAACATACATTCATGAAATACACGTTTTGATTCCGCGTCCTGTGAATTTAGTGAAAGGGAGCTTAAACTTGCTTGAGCGCCCCTTACACTGGCAAGGCAGGTTTTAACGCTAGCGATAACTGTCATACGAACACCTTATCCTTTCGGTTTGAATAGCAATGCTCCAATGAAGCCGAAAATAATGGCAGCTGATACACCAGCACTCGTTACTTTAAACATGCCGGTAATAACGCCGACGATGCCATGTTTGGCTGCTTCCTCCATCGCGCCATGAACGAGGGCATTACCGAAACTTGTAATAGGTACAGTTGCGCCAGCGCCTGCAAAGTCGATTAATGGTTCATACAGATTGAATCCATCTAATATAGCTCCAGCAACAACGAGTGTTGCCATCGTATGAGCGGGGGTTAGTTTGCCGACATCAAACATAAGCTGTCCGATTACGCATATGAGTCCACCAATGACGAAAGCCCAGAAAAAAATCATTGCGTTGCACCTCCAAATTCAATCGAAACAGCGTGAGCGATACACGGAATCGTTTCTTCTTGTTGGAATGTAAGTGGAGATAGTAAAGCGCCTGTCGCAACGACAAGTATTTTTTTGAATTCTCCTCTTTTCATTCGGTTTAATAAATGTCCGTATACGACTGTTGCTGAACAGCCTGGACCACTTCCACCAGCTATGACAGGTTGACCTTCTCTATAAATGATGATTCCGCAATCTTGAAATTGCTCGCTCTTTACCTTTGTTCCATGTTTATGTAGTAGGTCGTAAGCAATTTCGCGACCGACATGTCCAAGGTCACCTGTTACGATTAAGTCGTAATAAGAGGCGTCAATTTGTCGTTCGCGTAAATGAGCTTCAATCGTATCGACAGCAGCTGGGGCCATCGCGCCACCCATATTAAAAGGATCTGTTAGTCCCATATCAATAACTCGTCCAATGGTGGCCGATGTTACTTGTGGACCATATCCAGTGTCGCTTAAAATAGCCGCGCCTGCACCGGTCACTGTCCACTGAGCCGTAGGAGGTTTTTGACCACCATATTCAGTTGGATAGCGGAATTGTTTTTCTACCGCAGCGTTATGACTTGATGCCCCAGTTAATAAATACTTTGCACCTTTTGCATTTACGATACTTGCGCCGAGTGCTAAGCCTTCCATAGAGGTAGAACAGGCGCCGAATAAACCGAGATAAGGTGTTCCGAGTGTGCGGCATGCAAAGCTCGTTGGAGTTATTTGGTTAATTAAATCCCCTGCGAGTACGAATTGAATATCGTCTTTACGGAGCTGCGCCTTTTCGGTAGCGCGGCTACAAGCTTCTTCAAATAAAATTTTATGCGCCTTTTCGTAAGAATCTTGTCCGAGCCATAAATCTTCATGCAGGGTATCGAAGTCTTCAGGGATTTTTCCATTTGCCTCAAATGGGCCGCCGACTACACCTGTTGAGATGATAACTGGTTTGTTTTCGAATACCCATGTTCGGTGTCCTTGTAACATTTACAGCCCTCCCCATTGAAAGAGAATTGTTTTAATAAGAGCGATGACAAAAGCTGAAAATACGCCAAATAAGATGACCGATCCTGCTAGTTTAAACATGTTACCACCAACGCCGAGAACGAATCCTTCTGTCCGGTGTTCAATACATGCGGCAATAACAGAGTTACCAAATCCAGTAACGGGAACTGCGGTACCAGCACCAGCAAATTGCCCAAGGCGATCGTAGACGCCAAATCCCGTCAATAGCATGGAGATAAAAATAAGAGTTGCAACAGTAGGGTTCCCGGCAGAGCGTTCAGTGAAATCAAAATAGGTAATATAAAAGGTGGAAATCAGTTGACCTATTAGACAAATTAATCCCCCGACGAAAAAAGCTTTTATACAATTTTTTAAAACGGGGCGCTTCGGTTCGCGCTGTTGTTCGAATTTTTTATATTCTTGTTGCACAGGTGTTAAATTTTTATCTTTACTAGACATTTGAATCCTTCCTTCTCTTTTAGAAAACTTAAATATTAGATCCCATTTCTGATTGAATGAGTTTCAATTGATCTTTAATGCCATCCTTGCTTATTTTCTTGTTCTTAATTTTGTTTTCAAGTTCTTCTATGAGCATAAAAATCTTTTTGTCTGTACTTACACGAATATCGAAAGTAGGGTTTTCATCACTTAGCTTCTTTTTTAATTTACTTCGTAAAGGTTTTAAACCAAATCTTTCGTGATGTTCAGGTTTGATGGCTATGTAAAGATCTAAATTTGTATTAACTGCGGTAGCTTCTATAATCCCCTCCATAGCAAGAGCTTTTTTCTTAGCGTCTTGCGATATAGATTGATTAAAGGATTCTGTACTCATTTTTGTTAATTTAGGGCCCTTTTTCTCATCTGCCCGCTTAGCTTCTTCTTTCTTTACTTTTTTATCTAACGGGCTATTATCACATCCGGTAAGTGAACCGAATAGGAGCATAAATAACACGGTTATGATTCCAAGTTTTCGCATTATAATCATTCCATTTCTATTGCAGTATGTAATGTGAGAGAAAAAGGATGATTGCATATCATCCTTTTTCTCAAATTGTGTACCATTAGATGAAATGGCACTTTTGGTTATTGCTGTGTGTATTGTGGTTCTTCTTGCTGGACTTCTTCAACACGTGGGTTTAAAGAATCGATAATAGTTTGTGTTTGCTCCGCAGCTGTTTGGAAAAGTTGCTTTGCTTGTTGGTTATCCGTATCAAGAGCGAATCCCTCTAAGCTAGCTTGTGCACTTTTTAATCCAGAAACAGTTTGCTTTAGTTTTGTAATTACAGTCATTGAATGAAGCCCCCTTTGGAATATCAATTCAAAGATTATAATTTGTGAGTTGGGGTGAATTTATGATTGGAAAATTTAGGAGAAGGATGTGTTTTATAGGCTCCTAGCTAAGGGATATAAAGGATTAAGGCGATATTTTTATTGATTTAGATGGATTTTATTGCTATTATTATGAGAAGAAAATGAAGTGTTTTTATAATCATGCGCCCATAGCTCAGTCGGATAGAGCGGTGGTTTCCGGTACCACGTCTGCCGGGGGTTCGAATCCCTCTGGGCGCGTCAAAAGGTCCTAACTTACATTTGTAAGTTAGGACCTTTTTTTATTTCTCTCTTGTTATATCTGGTTATAAGATTTACTATTAGTATGTGGTAATAATTTTTATTGCGCTATTATTTTCTTTCAATATTATTCAAATTTCGGTTGTAAGATGTAAATCTCATTAATACATATAAATTAATAATATTTTGGAATGGGTGTCTGCGATAGGATTCTCCTTTTACCAAACTTATTGTACAATAGAAACAAGGGGGAGATTAGTTTGAAGGCAAGTCTTTTACAAGAACAAAGCTTACGTTTGGCAATGACACAAGAGTTAAGGCAAGCGATTACAATGCTCCAGTATAATGTACAAGAATTATCGGAGTTTTTGTATGAGCAATCGTTAGAGAATCCCCTTATTGAGTTAGGTGGTTTTGAGAGGGAGAAGAAAAAGAGCTCTAACACAAGTAAAAGTACCCGAAAACAAGTCGAGAATCAAATGGAAATCTACAGTGTGGATTCTACAACGATTCAGCAACATTTATTAAATCAACTACAGTATTATAAAATAGATGAAGAAGAGCGAAAAGCAGCTTCTTTCATTATTATGAACATGGATGGAAATGGCTATTTACAAGAAACAAATGAAGAGTTATCAGAGCTTCTTTCTGCGCCAATTGATGTAGTGGACTGTTCCGTGGAGCTTGTTCAATCGTTAGAGCCAGCAGGGGTAGGTGCGCGTAATATTCAGGAATGTCTATCAATCCAATTGAAGCGCTTACAAAGAAGGAATGGGTTAGCGGAAGAAATTATAGATGATCATTTTAATTATTTCGTTAAGAAAGATTGGCGAAAGCTCGTTCAAGTGTTGAAGTGTACTAACGAGGAATTACAGGATGCGGTGAACTGTATTACATCATTGCAGCCGAAACCAGGTCTTGCATTTTCTTCTGATAAACCACTTTATATTGTGCCTGATATGGCGGTAAAAAAAGATGGCGATCATCTCGTTTTACAGATGAATGAGAGAAATATGCCAAGAATTGAAATTCATTCTGAGTATAGTGCGTTACTAAATAATAGTGAAAGTGAAGTGGCTTCTTACGTATCGGAGAAGTATCAGCATGTGCAATGGATTATGCGCAGTTTGAAACAGAGAAAACAAACACTCTTACAAGTGATGAATATTATTATGGAAAAACAGCATGATTTCTTCTGGGGAGGTCCAGAGTATTTAAAACCACTTGCTTTAAAAGAGGTGGCGGAAGAGTTAGGTGTGCATGAGTCTACAATTAGTCGCGCAACGCGTAATAAATATGTGCAAACGCCGCACGGTTTATTTGAGATGAAATCGTTCTTTAGTAATTCTATTTCTACGACGGAAGATGAGGCGGTTTCTACAAAGCGTGTGAAACAATTCATTCAAACGCTTGTTGGAGCAGAAAATAAGAAAAAGCCACTTTCGGATCAAAAGATTTCAAAATTATTAGAAGAAGAGCATGAAATAGTTATTTCTCGAAGAACGGTTGCGAAGTATAGAGAACAAATGCATATTCCTGCTTCGTCTCTAAGAAAAACAATTGGATAGGTGAAGAAGATGAAGGTTGTACTATATACAAAAAAAGATTGTGGCCTTTGCGTGAAGGCGAAACAAGTTTTAAAAGAAGTACAATATGAATATTCTTTTCAAATTGAGGAAATAGATATATATGAAGATAATGACCTTTTAGAGAAATACCATCTAATGATTCCTGTTGTAGAAATAGGCGGAAGACAAGTAGAATATGGTAACATTCACAAAGGTGTCATAATAAACTATATAAACAATGCAGTTAAGAGTTGAATAAGTTTCTGTCTCCTGTTACAATAATACACGTAGCAGGGATTATTTTTTTAACCTAAGTGGGACGCAAAATGTCACTACGGGACATAAAGTGACCACGAAGGGAAATGAACCGATGCAGTGAGGAGAAAAGATATGCGCTCATGGATTCAGAACACAAAAAAATTATTACCTGATCTGCTACCTGTTATGCAAACGAGAATGCAAGTGCTTCAGTACATTAGGCTTATGCAGCCGATTGGAAGAAGAAACTTATCTGCAAGTCTCGGTATGACAGAACGAGTATTGCGAAGTGAAGTTCAAGTTTTGAAAGAACAAAACTTAGTTCACGTCGCTTCTTCTGGAATGACTTTGACAGAAGAAGGAACAGCTTTAGTTCTTGCTTTGGAAGACTTTATGAAAGAAATTTCCGGGTTAAAGGTTTTAGAAAAACAACTTAAGGAAACATTAGACTTGGATGAAGTTTTCGTTGTCCCTGGTGATAGTGATGAATCACCTTGGGTCAAACTGGAGATGGGCCGTGCTTGTGTGACTTGTATAAAAGACCGTCTGACAGTGAATAATATCGTTGCTGTGGCTGGAGGAACTACGCTAGCTGCTGCTGCGGACATGATGCAACTTGATTGCAAAGATTTACATATGCTATTTGTCCCAGCACGTGGTGGAATTGGAGAAGGCGTCGAGTTAGAAGCCAATACCATATGCGCCAAAATGGCACAAAATACGATGAGTAATTATCGCTTATTGTATGTTCCAGATCACGTTAGTAGCGAAGCATATGCGTCTATTGTAACAGAGCCCTCCGTGAAAGAAGTTCTTGAGTTGATTCGATCTTCCAATATCGTCATTCATGGAATTGGTGATGCGTTAACAATGGCACGTCGCAGAAATACTTCAGAAGCAGATTGGTTAAAGATTCAGGCAAGCGAAGCAGTTGGCGAAGCTTTCGGTTACTACTTTAGTGAACAAGGGAATGTTGTTCATAAAGTAAGAACGGTTGGTATGCAACTTGAAGATTTACAAAATGTATCTCACGTTGTTGCAGTCGCTGGAGGTTCTTCAAAAGCAAAAGCAATACAGGCTGTAATAAAGCAAGGGCACACTTCAATTCTAATTACAGATGAAGGTGCAGCAAAACAATTAACAAAGGGTATTACCCTTTAATATAATCCCCCAAGGAGGAAATTTAAATGACTAAAATTGGTATTAATGGATTTGGACGTATCGGACGTAACGTATTCCGCGCAGCTCTTAACAACTCTGAGGTAGAAGTAGTAGCAATCAACGACTTAACAGATGCTAAAACATTAGCTCACCTTTTAAAATATGATACAGTTCACGGAACTTTAAATGCAGAAGTATCTGCTAACGAAAACAGCATCGTTGTTAACGGTAAAGAAATTAAAGTTATCGCTGAGCGTGACCCAGCTCAATTACCATGGAGCGACTACGGAGTAGAAGTAGTAGTAGAATCTACTGGCCGTTTCACTAAAAAATCAGACGCTGAGAAACATTTAGGTGGATCAGTTAAGAAAGTTATCATCTCAGCTCCAGCTTCTGACGAAGATATCACTGTAGTTATGGGTGTTAACCACGAACAATACGATGCAGCTAACCACAACGTAGTATCTAATGCTTCTTGTACTACAAACTGTCTAGCTCCATTCGCTAAAGTATTAAACGAAAAATTCGGCGTAAAACGCGGAATGATGACAACAATTCACTCTTACACTAACGACCAACAAATCTTAGACTTACCACACAAAGATTTACGTCGTGCTCGTGCAGCAGCTGAAAACATGATCCCAACATCTACTGGTGCTGCTAAAGCTGTAGCATTAGTATTACCAGAACTTAAAGGTAAATTAAACGGCGGCGCTGTACGTGTTCCAACTGCTAACGTTTCTCTTGTTGACTTAGTTGTTGAACTTGACAAAGAAGTAACAGTTGAAGATGTAAACGCAGCATTCAAAGCAGCTTCTGAAGGCGAATTAAAAGGTATCCTTGGATACAGCGAAGAGCCATTAGTATCTATCGACTATAACGGATGTACAGCTTCTTCTACAATCGATGCATTATCTACAATGGTAATGGAAGGTAACATGGTTAAAGTACTTTCTTGGTACGATAACGAAACTGGTTACTCTAACCGCGTAGTAGACCTAGCTGCATACATGACTTCTAAAGGTCTTTAATTCTTAAGTATATAAGCAATCAATGACAAAACGAGGGAGAGGGTTTGTTCCCTCTCTCTCTTCTTTCGTTTTAGAAGCAAATGTGTTAAGCTTTTGAATGGGTTTTGTCAATCCTAACTAGTAGTCGGAGGGAAATCCAATGAACAAAAAATCAATTCGTGACGTAGATTTAAAAGGTAAGCGTGTATTTTGCCGCGTTGATTTCAACGTACCTATGAAAGAAGGCAAAATTACAGATGAAACTCGTATCCGTGCAGCTCTTCCTACAATTCAATATTTAGTAGAGCAAGGTGCGAAAGTAATTTTAGCAAGTCATTTAGGCCGTCCAAAAGGTCAAGCAGTAGAAGAATTACGTCTTACTCCAGTAGCAGCACGTTTAGGCGAGCTTCTTGGTAAAGATGTTAAAAAAGCGGACGAAGCATTCGGACCAGTTGCACAAGAAATGGTTGCAGCAATGAACGAAGGCGACGTATTAGTTCTTGAAAACGTACGTTTCTATGCGGGCGAAGAAAAGAACGATGCAGAACTTGCGAAAGAATTTGCAGCTCTTGCTGATATCTTCGTAAACGATGCATTCGGTGCAGCTCACCGTGCTCATGCTTCTACAGCAGGAATCGCAGACTACCTACCAGCAGTATCTGGTTTATTAATGGAAAAAGAGTTAGATGTATTAGGTAAAGCACTTTCTAACCCAGAACGTCCATTCACAGCTATTATCGGTGGTGCGAAAGTAAAAGATAAAATCGGTGTAATTCGTCATCTATTAGATAAAGTAGATAACTTAATCATCGGTGGCGGACTTGCTTATACATTCGTTAAAGCTTTAGGTCATGAAATTGGTCAATCACTATGTGAAAACGACAAAGTTGAACTAGCTAAAGAATTTATGCAACTTGCAAAAGAAAAAGGCGTAAACTTCTATATGCCAGTTGATGTTGTAATCACAGAGGAATTCTCTGAAACTGCAACAACTCAAATCGTTGGTATCGACTCTATCCCTTCTACTTGGGAAGGCGTGGACATCGGTCCTAAAACACGTGAAATTTATGCAGATGTAATTAAAAACTCTAAGCTTGTTGTATGGAATGGACCAATGGGTGTATTCGAAATGACTCCATTCGCAGAAGGTACAAAAGCAGTAGGGCAAGCATTAGC
The DNA here is from genome assembly GCF_022663915.1 of Bacillus cereus group sp. BfR-BA-01331. Classification (NCBI taxonomy): domain Bacteria; kingdom Bacillati; phylum Bacillota; class Bacilli; order Caryophanales; family Bacillaceae; genus Bacillus; species Bacillus cereus group sp. BfR-BA-01331. Next base: position 89,536 of record NZ_JAKUGJ010000006.1, on the reverse strand, counting down.
AGATGCAGAAGATACATACTCTGTTATCGGCGGTGGTGACTCTGCAGCAGCTGTTGAAAAATTCGGTATGGCTGATAAAATGAGCCACATTTCTACTGGCGGCGGTGCGTCATTAGAATTCATGGAAGGTAAAGAGCTTCCAGGTGTAGTTTGTCTTAACGACAAATAAGTAGCAGCCAAAGAAAAAGGACGGTGCAAAGCATGCGTAAACCAATTATCGCAGGTAACTGGAAAATGAATAAAACTCTAGCTGAAGCAGTTAGCTTCGTAGAGGAAGTTAAAGGTCAAATCCCAGCAGCTTCAGCTGTTGATGCAGTAGTTTGTTCGCCAGCTCTATTCTTAGAGCGCTTAGTAGCTAAGGCTGAAGGAACTGACTTACAAGTAGGTGCACAAAACATGCACTTCGAAAAAAATGGTGCATTCACTGGCGAAATTAGCCCAGTAGCACTTAGCGACTTAAAAGTAGGCTACGTAGTACTTGGCCACTCTGAGCGTCGTGAAATGTTTGCTGAAACAGACGAATCAGTAAACAAAAAGACTCTTGCAGCATTTGAACATGGTTTAACACCAATCGTTTGTTGTGGTGAGACTTTAGAAGAGCGCGAAAGCGGAAAAACATTTGATCTAGTAGCAGGTCAAGTAACAAAAGCACTTGCAGGTTTAACAGAAGAGCAAGTTAAAGTAACTGTTATCGCTTATGAGCCAATCTGGGCTATCGGTACAGGTAAATCTTCTTCTTCTGCAGATGCAAATGAAGTATGTGCGCACATCCGTAAAGTTGTTGCAGAAGCTGTTTCTCCAGAAGCTGCAGAAGCTGTTCGTATTCAATACGGCGGTAGCGTAAAACCAGAAAACATTAAAGAGTATATGGCACAATCTGACATCGACGGCGCTTTAGTTGGCGGTGCTAGCTTAGAGCCTGCTTCGTTCTTAGGTCTTCTGGGGGCGGTAAAATGAGAAAGCCAACAGCTTTAATCATTCTTGATGGTTTCGGACTACGTGAAGAAACTTACGGGAATGCTGTAGCACAAGCTAAGAAACCTAATTTTGATGGTTACTGGAACAAATTCCCTCACACAACGCTTACAGCTTCTGGTGAGGAAGTAGGTCTTCCAGCAGGTCAAATGGGTAACTCAGAGGTTGGTCACTTAAATATCGGTGCTGGCCGCATCGTATACCAAAGCTTAACACGCGTAAACGTTGCAATTCGTGAAGGTGAGTTCGATCAGAACGAAACTTTCCAAAATGCAATTAAAAGCGTGAAAGAAAAAGGTACTGCTCTTCATTTATTCGGTTTACTTTCTGATGGTGGTGTGCACAGTCACATGAACCATATGTTTGCTCTTCTTCGTTTAGCAGCAAAAGAAGGCGTGGAGAAAGTATATATCCATGCATTCTTAGATGGCCGCGATGTTGGACCACAAACAGCAAAAGGTTATATCGATGCAACAAATGAAGTAATTAAAGAAACAGGAGTAGGACAATTCGCGACTATCTCTGGTCGTTATTACTCCATGGACCGTGACAAGCGCTGGGATCGCGTAGAAAAATGTTACCGTGCTATGGTGAATGGTGAAGGCCCTACTTATAAATCAGCAGAAGAGTGTGTAGAAGACTCTTATGCAAATGGTATTCATGATGAATTCGTATTGCCGTCTGTAATTGTTAACGAAGATGACACGCCAGTTGCAACAATCAATAATGATGACGCAGTTATCTTCTATAACTTCCGTCCAGACCGTGCAATTCAAATTGCTCGTGTATTTACAAACGAAGACTTCCGTGAGTTCGATCGTGGTGAAAAAGTACCTCACATTCCTGAGTTCGTTTGTATGACACATTTCAGTGAAACTGTAGATGGTTACGTGGCATTCAAGCCAATGAACCTTGATAACACATTAGGTGAAGTTGTTGCGCAAGCGGGATTAAAGCAACTTCGCATCGCGGAAACTGAAAAGTATCCGCACGTTACATTCTTCTTTAGCGGTGGTCGTGAGGCTGAATTCCCAGGAGAAGAGCGTATTTTAATTAACTCACCGAAGGTTGCAACGTATGACTTGAAACCTGAAATGAGCATTTATGAAGTAACGGACGCTTTAGTAAATGACATCGAAAATGATAAACATGATGTTATCATTCTTAACTTTGCAAACTGTGATATGGTTGGCCATTCTGGGATGATGGAACCAACAATTAAAGCAGTAGAAGCAACTGACGAATGTTTAGGAAAAGTTGTAGAAGCGATTCTTGCAAAAGATGGTGTAGCACTTATTACTGCTGACCATGGTAATGCCGATCAGGAGTTAACTGCTGAAGGTGGACCAATGACAGCTCATACAACTAACCCGGTTCCTTTCATCGTTACAAAAAATGATGTAGAGCTTCGTGAAGGTGGTATTTTAGGAGATATCGCCCCAACAATGCTTACACTTTTAAATGTGGAACAACCGAAAGAAATGACAGGTAAAACAATTATTAAATAATTTGCTTATATAAAAAGGAGAGAATTTATTATGTCAACAATTATTGATGTTTATGCTCGCGAAGTCCTTGACTCTCGTGGTAACCCAACTGTAGAAGTAGAAGTTTACACAGAAAGCGGCGCATTCGGACGCGCTATCGTACCAAGTGGTGCATCTACTGGTGAGCACGAAGCAGTAGAATTACGTGACGGTGACAAATCTCGTTACCTTGGTAAAGGTGTTCTTAACGCAGTAAACAATGTTAACGAAGCAATCGCTCCAGAAATCGTTGGTTTCGACGTAACTGACCAAGCTGGTATCGACCGTGCTATGATCGAATTAGATGGCACTCCAAACAAAGGTAAACTAGGCGCTAACGCTATCCTTGGTGTATCTATGGCAGTAGCTCACGCAGCAGCTGACTTCGTAGGTCTTCCATTATACCGTTACCTTGGTGGATTCAATGCAAAACAATTACCAACTCCAATGATGAACATCATCAACGGTGGTTCTCACGCTGATAACAACGTTGACTTCCAAGAGTTCATGATCTTACCAGTTGGTGCTCCAACATTCAAAGAATCAATCCGTATGGGTGCTGAAGTATTCCATGCACTTAAAGCTGTATTACATGACAAAGGTCTTAACACTGCAGTAGGTGACGAAGGTGGATTCGCTCCAAACCTTGGTTCTAACCGTGAAGCATTAGAAGTAATCATCGAAGCTATCGAAAAAGCTGGTTACAAAGCTGGCGAGAACGTATTCTTAGGAATGGACGTTGCTTCTTCTGAGTTCTACAATAAAGAAACTGGTAAATATGACCTTGCAGGCGAAGGCCGTACTGGCTTAACTTCTGCAGAAATGGTTGATTTCTACGAAGAGCTTTGCAAAGACTTCCCAATCATCTCTATTGAAGATGGTTTAGACGAAAACGACTGGGATGGTCACAAATTATTAACTGAGCGTATCGGTGATAAAGTACAATTAGTTGGTGACGATTTATTCGTAACTAACACTCAAAAACTTGCTGAAGGTATCGAAAAAGGTATCTCTAACTCAATCTTAATTAAAGTTAACCAAATCGGTACTTTAACTGAGACTTTCGAAGCAATCGAAATGGCTAAACGTGCTGGTTACACAGCAGTTGTATCTCACCGTTCTGGTGAAACTGAAGATGCTACAATCGCTGACATCGCAGTTGCAACTAACGCTGGCCAAATCAAAACTGGTTCTATGAGCCGTACTGACCGTATTGCTAAGTACAACCAATTATTACGCATCGAAGACGAACTAGGCGAAATCGCTGTTTACGATGGTATCAAATCTTTCTACAACATCAAACGATAATTGTAGAAAATAACGACAGACCGTGAGAAATCACGGTCTGTTTTTTTATGCTAAAATTGTTCGTCTGTCATAAGTGACATGAAGTATTTAAAGAAGAGATTATAATCAAAATCGATAGCGATTTGCTGCGAGGGCCGATTGGTGAATGGGCTCGATCCTACTAAAGAGCGGAAATCACCGATACTTGCTCCTTGAGCGTAAGATTCGGTCATGACGGTAATTGGTGATTTGTAGTAGGTAAACATAGAATTATCGAGTAAAGCTAATATCGGTATCGTGTCATGAAAAGGGCAGCCTTTTAATTGTGGTAAAATTTTTTCGTAATATCCATAGTAGTAATGATCGAATAGAGGTTTGACGAGAGAAGCCTTTCCTTTCGCCTCAATATATTCAGCCATATCAGGTGTAACGATGGAATACTGAGTTACATTTAACGGGTATATGTACATGTTGGATGCAGATTGTAATACAATGTTAGCCGCGATTGGATCGCCATAAAAATTCGCTTCTGATACGGGAGTTACATTACCTGGGTGCAGAAAGGAACCACCCATTACATAATAAGATTTAATTTGCTGCATTAAGTTTTTACATAAAATAAATAAAGCAGCTAGGGAAGTGAGTCGCCCTAAACTTACAATGATTAGTTCGTCTTTATACTGCTCGATAAGAGGGATAACTTCAAAAAAATTCTCCATTTCTCCGTTTTGTAACTTTTCATTTGGGATGATTGGCCCTAACCCTTCTTTACCGTGAATATTGGTAAAAAAAGCAGGTGGACCTCCATTGAGAGGACGGTCTGAACCACCAAATATTTTCATATCTCTATTTCTTGATTTTTGTTTAAGAAAATGAGCATTTTGTACGGCCATTTCTTTTGGAACATTGCCGTAATCAGCGACAATCCCAACAATTTCAATTTCATCGATAAAGAATGCGAGGAGGAGGGCTATCGCATCGTCGATTCCAGGATCACAAAAAATGAGAATTTTTTTAGACATGCGTTCACCACCTATCTTTATATATATATGTGTGCTAGAGAGAAGGCAGAATAAAAATGGAGTGAAGGATTTTGTTTTATTAAAATAATAACCATCAAAATTCAGAAAATATAAACTTTATATATTAGGTCAATGTTTTTGACGTAAATTACATTGGGAAACGCAGTCATATCAAGGGTGTAAGCGTATAATATAGTGGGTTTTCGTTGTCGATTTGATAAATTGCAGGTTTTTACAATTTATACTATGATAAGGATATTAACAGAAGATCGTATAAACATGAGGGATGATGAACATGAAACTTACAAAGATTCTTGTCCAAATTGCTGCTCTTTATGTATTTTATATGGTTGGAAATTGGGTGCAAGAAATGTTGAATCTTCCGATTCCAGGAAGTTTGATTGGGATGTTCCTCCTACTTGTTTTGCTTAGCCTAAAAGTACTTCCAGTGAAATGGTTTGATTTAGGAGCAGAAACACTCGTTGCTATTATGCCGTTTTTATTAATTCCGCCAACGCTTGGCTTAATGAATTACGGTGCTTTTTTTATGAGTAAAGGAATTTCCCTTTTCATTACAGTTGTAGCGAGTACGTTTTTAATTATTATTGTCGCAGGACATACAGGACAATATCTTGCGAATAGAAAGGAAAAAGAGACACAATGAGCCAAATATTAATCGGAATCGGTTGGGTTCTTTTTACGGTGCTATTATATCAATTATCTAAAAAAATCTACAAATTATTTCCAACACCATTTACCATTCCAATGCTTGTTGCAACAGGATTAATGGCTTTCTTATTTATAATGCTTGATATACCATATCAAAATTATATGGAAAGTGGTGGTGGCTGGATTGCGAAGCTACTAGGACCAGGTGTTGTAGCATTTGCAATCCCGCTTTATAAACAACGTCATGTTCTGCAAAAATATGTTGTACCAATTGCTGGTGGTGTATTAGTAGGTACAACAGTTGCTATTGCAAGTGATTTTGCTATCGCCACACTTATGGGAACAGATAAAAGCTTAATTTTATCTTCTTTACCAAAATCAGTGACAATGCCAGTTGCGATGAGTGTATCTGAACAAGTTGGTGGTGTCCCGTCCTTAACAGCAGCATTCGTCGTTATCGCAGGGATTACTGGAACGATTTCAGGACCAATTTTATTAAAATGGAGCCGTGTTACAAACTCAGTTGGTAAAGGGATTGGCTTTGGATGTGCGTCTCATATTATGGGTGTTATGAGAGCGATGAAAAATAATGAGCATGAAGGTGTTATTGGATCGGTAACAATGACATTAACAGCAATTTTGACATGTTTGCTTGGACCGTTATTCGCAATGATGTTCATGTAATAGAAGAAAAGCGAGAGCGATTCTATAGCTCTCGCTTTTCTATAGGATTTATGCTACATTTAAAATAACTGAATCTTTGTAGGAGGTACGCCAAGTGCATACGTTATTATCAGTTTTACTTATTATTGTATCGATTTTAATGATTGTTATGGTACTTATGCAGTCTAGTAATAGCTCAGGCCTTTCAGGCGCTATTTCAGGTGGTGCAGAGCAATTGTTTGGTAAGCAAAAAGCACGTGGAATTGAAGCGGTATTAAACCGTGTTACAGTTGTCTTAGCTGTACTATTCTTCGTACTAACAATTGGTGTTACGTACTTAAATTTATAAAATAAAAAGAAGAAGCGTTAGCGGATTATGCTAATGGTTCTTCTTTTTTTGATTTGTTATTCAAAAAAAGTTTCTAATTAGATTATAGAATTATAAATATGGTACACTAAGAATAGAAAGAATACGACTAGATTACAGAAGAGAAAGAGGAGAAGTACATGATGAAATTAGCATCTCCGAAACCATTTACATTTGAAGGTGGAGACCGCGCTGTTTTATTATTACATGGATTCACAGGAAACTCAGCTGACGTACGCATGCTAGGGCGTTTCTTAGAGAAGAAAGGCTATACTTGTCATGCGCCAATTTATAAAGGACACGGCGTACCACCAGAAGAGCTTGTTCATACAGGACCTGAAGACTGGTGGAAAGATGTAATGAATGCCTACCAGCATTTAAAAGATCAAGGTTACGAGAAAATAGCTGCGGTTGGATTATCATTAGGCGGAGTATTCTCATTAAAACTTGCTTATACATTACCGATTTTAGGTGTTGTACCAATGTGTGCACCGATGTACATTAAAAGTGAAGAAATTATGTACCAAGGTATATTGGCATATGCCCGCGAATATAAAAAGCGTGAGCAAAAATCACCAGAACGAATTGAGCAGGAAATGTTTGAATTTAAACAGACACCAATGAATACATTAAAAGCATTACAGGAGTTGATTCGTGACGTACGCAATAATGTTGATATGATTTATGCTCCAACATTCGTTGTACAAGCACGTCATGATGAGATGATTAATACAGATAGTGCTAACATTATTTATAACGGTGTAGAATCTACGTTAAAAGACATTAAATGGTATGAAGACTCTACGCATGTCATTACACTTGATAAAGAACGTGATGTGCTACATGAGGATGTATATAACTTCTTGGAGCAACTAGATTGGTAAGGTCTAGTTGCCTCTTTTTTTCATAAGGGAATTTTTATCCCGCTATTTGTGGGCTAATAATCAGTGGGGACGGACAAAAAACTACTGGTTAAAGTTACACTTTATGAAAGCTGTAAAAAATCATTGGGAGATGATTAAAGTTTCACTTTATACATCCCCCATCTTTCGGATACACTAAATAATATAAGGGTTTAAAGGAGGTATTTCTGCTTGGAAGAAATCATGCAAGAACATATTGATAAGTTGTTATTATTTATGAGGGAAGAAGCGTATAAACCGTTAACGATACAAGAATTAGAATCGGCATTTGGAATCGAAGGCTCTGAGGGCTTTAAAGATTTCGTAAAGGCACTTGTAATGATGGAAGAGAAGGGGCTTGTTATCCGCACACGTAGTAACCGCTACGGTCTTCCAGAAAAAATGAATTTAGTACGCGGTAAATTAATTGGGCACGCACGTGGTTTTGCGTTCGTCGTTCCAGAAGAGAAGAAAACAGGAGATGATGATCTTTTCATCCCGCCGACAGAATTAAATGGTGCACTTCATGGTGATACAGTATTAGCACGTGTTAGCGCACAATCAAGTGGATCACGCCAAGAAGGCGCGATTGTTCGTATTTTAGAGCGTGGAACGAAGGAACTAGTTGGTACATATACAGAGTCAAAGAACTTTGGATTTGTTATACCTGATAATAAACGCTGGACAAGTGACATTTTTATCTTGAAAAGTGCATCTATGGGCGCTGTAGAAGGCCATAAAGTAGTTGTGAAAATTACGGGCTACCCAGAGAACCGTTTAAGCGCAGAAGGTGAAGTTATTCAAATTCTAGGTCATAAAAATGACCCAGGAGTAGATATTTTATCTGTCATTCATAAACATCATTTACCTTTAGCATTCCCTGAAGAAGTGATGGAGCATGCAAACAGTGTACCAGAAACGATTTCAGAAGAAGATATAAAAGATCGTCGTGATTTACGTGATCAAATGATTGTTACAATTGATGGTGCGGATGCGAAAGACTTAGATGACGCTGTTACAGTAACGAAGCTTGAGAACGGTAACTATAAGCTTGGCGTTCATATTGCGGATGTAAGTCATTATGTTCAAGAAGGTTCTCCAATTGATGTTGAAGCAGCAGAGAGAGCAACGAGTGTATATCTTGTAGACCGTGTAATTCCGATGATTCCGCATCGTTTATCAAACGGTATTTGTTCATTAAATCCGAAAGTAGACCGTCTGACACTATCTTGTGAAATGGAAATCAACAATCTAGGCGATGTTGTAAAACACGAGATTTTCCAAAGTGTAATTAAAACGACAGAGCGTATGACGTATGCTGACGTAAGAAGCATTTTAGAAGATGAAGACGAAGCGCTAATTGAACGCTACGAGCCGCTAGTACCAATGTTTAAAGAAATGGGGCAGTTAGCACAAATTTTACGTGAAAAACGTATGCGCCGTGGTGCGATTGACTTTGACTTTAAAGAAGCGAAAGTACTAGTAGATGAAGAAGGAAAACCGACTGATGTTGTAATGCGTGATCGTTCTGTATCAGAGAAGCTAATTGAAGAGTTTATGCTTGTTGCGAACGAAACAGTAGCGGAGCATTTCCACTGGATGAACGTACCGTTTATGTACCGTGTCCATGAAGATCCGAAAGAAGATAAGCTTGAGCGTTTCTTCGAGTTTGTAACAAACTTCGGATATGCAGTAAAGGGACGTGCGAATGAAATACACCCTCGTGCATTGCAGCAAATTCTTGAAATGGTTCAAGGTCAGCCGGAAGAAATAGTCATTTCAACAGTTATGCTTCGTTCTATGAAGCAAGCACGTTACGATTCGAACAGCTTAGGACATTTTGGTTTATCAACTGAGTTCTACACGCATTTCACATCGCCAATTCGTCGTTACCCGGATACGATTGTTCATAGATTGATTCGTGAATACATCATTAATGGTAAAGTAGACAACGAAACGCAAGCGAAATGGCGTGAAAACTTACCTGAGATTGCAGAGCATTCTTCTAATATGGAACGCCGCGCTGTTGAAGCAGAGCGTGAAACAGACGAAATGAAAAAAGCAGAGTATATGGTTGATAAGATCGGTGAAGAGTATGACGGTATGATTAGCTCTGTAACAAACTTCGGTTTATTCGTAGAGCTTCCAAATACAATTGAAGGTCTTGTACACGTTAGCTATTTAACAGATGATTACTACCGTTATGACGAAAAACACTTTGCGATGATTGGAGAACGTACAGGTAACGTATTCCGCATCGGTGACGAAATTACAATTCGTGTTATTAACGTAAATAAAGACGAGCGCGCAATCGACTTTGAAATCGTTGGCATGAAAGGCACACCTCGTCGTAAGTTCAAAGATCGTCCAGTTGTGATTGAACAGCCAAGAACAGGCAGAAAGAAACGCGGTGGACGTAGCGAACGTAGTAATGAGCGCGGTGGTGAACGCGGCACAGGAAGAAAGTTTGATCGTGGTGGACAAGGAAAAGGAAAAGCATCTGCATCCACATCCGCTAGTCAGCCAGGGAAAAAAGATGGAAATAGTAATAGTAATGGTAAGAAGAAAAAAGGATTCTTTGAAAATGTACCAGGATTCAAGAAGAAAAAGAAAAAGCGCAAGTAAGAGAAGAGTGGCTTCGCCTCACATTCTGAGCGAGCCACTTTCGCTTTTTATTGAATCCAGCTACAGTGGCTAGAATCTATTGGCCATTTCGCGCCCTCGGACGAAGCAAAAAGCGCTTCTTTGTCGGGAGCTCCAATGTCCAAAGATTCTGAGCGAGCCACTTTCGCTTTTTATTAACATTTGTTACAATGGTAAAAATAGAGGAGGGACGTTATATGCCAAAGGGTACAGGTAAGGTTATTGCGCAAAATAAAAAAGCATTTCATGATTATTTCATCGAAGAAACATACGAAGCAGGGCTTGTCCTTCAAGGAACGGAAATTAAGTCGATTCGCGCTGGACGCGTGAACTTGAAAGATGCGTTTGCACGTATACATAACGGTGAAGTATGGGTTTATAATATGCATATTAATACATATGAACAAGGGAATCGTTTCAATCACGATCCGCTACGTACAAGGAAGTTACTTCTTCATAAAAAAGAAATTGATAAGCTAGCAGGTTACGCAAAAGAAACAGGATATGCATTAGTTCCAGTTAGAATCTATTTGAAAAATGGATTTGCGAAAATGGCACTTGGTTTAGCAAAAGGTAAGAAGCAATATGATAAGCGTCACGATTTAAAAGAGAAAGAAGCTAAACGTGAAATTGCACGCGTGTTCCGTGATCGTCAAAAGATGTAATACAGATATTTACATTTGTAAAACGGCGCGCGTATGATATAATAACTTATGTAAGCTTGTTGCACATTGAAAAACAGCTCTTAGTAGCTATCACGATATTTCTTCGTATGCTCCATTTTTATCATGGGGACGTTACGGATTCGACAGGGATAGTTCGAGCTTAGGTTGCGAGTCGAGGGGATCGGCCTCGTTAAAACGTCAAAGCCTATAATTGGCAAACAAAACAATCTTTCTTTAGCTGCTTAATTGCACTAAAGGTTCCTCCCTCCATCGTCCATGTGGTAGGGTAAGGGACTCAAACTAAGTGGACTACGCCGGAGTTCGCCGTCTGAGGGCGAAGGAAGAGAACAATCAGACTAGCAACTTGGAAGCCTGTCGATAGGCCGAAGAGTTCGCGAAATGCTAATATATCGACTACACTCGTAGAAGCTTAAGTGCCGATATTTTTGGACGTGGGTTCGACTCCCACCGTCTCCACCAATACATAACTGTTTGGTGGTTTTTTATTTTGTATGATATGAACCATAACTTTGCCAGAGTGGCGGGGGTATGGTTCTTTTTGTTTTGTGGTTTGATAAAATGCTTAAGTTGAGGACGGTACCCTTGAAACAGAAACTGAGGGAATCGTTATTGATAATAAGCAGCTAGATAATATAGTTGCTCTTAATGATTAAATAATATGTATTTAAATCTTCATATATTTTGTGTTTTTATCCATATCTATTGTAAGATTATATAGAGTTCTCCTAATAAGCTGTTATAATGGCTTTTTTAGGGATTTAATATTTATAAATCTTAAATTATTTTTTGGGGATAACTTTTTATCTAACTAAGTTATATTGAAGTAGAGGTGAACCATCGGTGAAGCAGGTGTTAGTAATTAAGAATGAACGGTCTTTTGCAAAGAAAATCGTAAGCGGTCTAACGCAAGAGGGCTATTTCATTTTAAAACTTCACAATGAAAACCAAGGTTTAAATATAGTATATGAACAAGATTGGGATATTATCATATTGGATTGGGATTCATTAAGTATATCGGGGCCAGAAATTTGTAGACAAATACGACTTGTTAAAACGACACCGATAATTATTGTGACCGACAATATTTCTAGCAAGGATTGCATAGCAGGGCTACAAGCAGGAGCAGATGATTATATAAGAAAACCATTTGTGAAAGAAGAATTAGTAGCGAGGGTTCAAGCTATTTTAAGGAGAAGTGACTGTATCCAACAAAATGAGACAAACTTTTTTCAGTTTAAAGATCTCTTTGTTGATGCATCTAGCCATATTGTAAAAAAAGGTGGTAAAAATCTCACGCTTACTAAGCGCGAGTACGATTTACTTGTATTTTTAATCAAGAATAAAAATACAATATTGAGCCGTGAAATGCTTTTGAACCAGGTTTGGGGATATAACGTAGTAGTCAATCCTAATGTAGTGGATTTATATATTGGGTATGTAAGAAAAAAGTTAAAGTGCGAGAAGAAAGGTAGATATATTCAAACGATACATGGCAGAGGCTATTCAATGGTTGAATGATAAAAATAAGATAATAGGTAAAGTACAGTTTGTCATAATAGAAAAAACGAGTAAAACTATTTCATACAGTTTTACTCGTTTTTTTCTATTAAACCTGATAATCAAATAGTTTCTGTGAAATATTAAAAGACGGAAACTATAAAAAGAAGATTGCTATCAGGCAATGGATTATGAAAAAACAAGCTATTAATGGGCATTTTTTTGCAGTAGAAATCATGGTTTATAAGGTGCCCAATCTATTGATTAGTACGTGTGGGGGATGACTCTGGTGCGCATTAGATGAGACTGTATCTAATTTATGTTTAATTTTATTAACTCACACCATTCACAAGATTTTCACATAATTAATGACTATACTTATTAACAGGATATTCAAATGAAAATGATTATCAATAGCAATTTAGATGCAGAAAAGTTACTATCTAATTTAATCTATGGACGTTATCATTTTCGAACTAAATTACATTATAAGGAGTATACGTATGAAAAAAACTATGCTTTTAAAATTAGTAAGTATTTTAGCAATTTTCACTTTAATGTTAGTAGCTTGCTCAGATTCAAGTAAGGAAACTTCGAAAGCTAATAAAGGTGATAGTAGTGATAAGCCAAAAACAGTTGAAATCACTGATGCTCATGGAACTGTTAAAGTCCCTGTAAACCCAAAGAATGTAGTTGCTTTGGATAATAGAACTTTTGAAACTTTATCTGATTGGGGAATTAAATTAGCGGCTGCTCCAAAGGATGTAATGCCTGCAGATTCAGCATATGTAAAGGATAGTAAAGTTCAAAATATTGGAAATCACCGCGAACCAAATTTTGAAATTCTAGCAGCTGCAAATCCTGACCTTGTAATCGTTGGTCAAAGATTTGCTGGTCATTACGAAGAAATCAAAAAATTAGTGCCAAAAGCAGCTGTTATTGATCTTAATGTTGATGTTTCTGAGAAAGCTACTAAGCCTGGCGAAAACTTAGTAAAAGGACTTAAAGATTCTACAATTACTTTAGGGAAAATCTTTGATAAAGATAAAGAAGCTAAACAAGTAGTAGCTGATTTTGATAAATCTATTGAAAAAGCAAAATCTGCTTATAATGGAAAAGATAAAGTTATGAGTGTTATCGTTACTGGTGGAAATATTGGTTTTGCTGCTCCACATTCTGGTCGCGTTTGGGGACCGATGTATGAAATTTTCGGTTGGACTCCAGCACTAGAAGTTGCTAATTCTACTGCAGGTCATAAAGGTGATGATGTTTCTGTTGAAGCTATTGCACAAACAAATCCTGATTGGATTTTCGTATTAGATCGTGATGCTGCAACATCTGATGCAGCTACTTCAGCTCCAGCTAAGGATGTTATTTCTAAATCACCTGCTCTTCAAAACACAACTGCTGTTTCTAAAAACCAGGTTATTTATGCACCAGAAGATACTTACACAAATGAATCAATTCAAACTTATACAGAGTTATTTGGAAATATTGCAAAAACTTTAGCTAAGTAGTGTAAAGGAGTACGAAGCAGTGTCAAAAAATATAATTTCTAGGGTTGAGAATATTTCTCAACCCCAGTTTTATAATCACAATAAATTATGGACAAAACCTTTTATAATAGCGATTATAGTTGTTATAATTTTAGGGATTATATCACTGTTTACTGGAGTTTATGATATACGTGGACAAGAGGACGGAATGGAGATGTTTTTCATCACTCGTGTTCCGAGAACAGTTGCATTAATGCTTACTGGAGCTGCAATGGCGATGGCAGGGCTCGTAATGCAACTCATTACACAGAATCGCTTTGTTGAACCTACTACAACGGGGACTATTGAATGGTCAGGCTTAGGCCTGCTTTTTGTATATTTACTGTTTCCTGCCCCGACTTTACTTCAAAGAATGACTGGTGCAATCATTTTTTCTTTTATAGGAACTATGATTTTCTTTTTATTTTTAAGAAGAGTTAAACTTCGTTCGTCTTTAATTGTCCCGATTATTGGATTGATGCTTGGAGCAGTTATTTCTGCAGTGTCTACTTTTTTGGGACTCCTTTTTCAAAAGACGCAAAGTATTGAAACTTGGTTTGTAGGTTCATTTGCTAACGTTCAGGTGGGAAGATATGAATATTTATGGCTAATTGTTATCATTACTTTTCTTATTTTTATGTATGCTAATAGATTGACTTTAGCTGGACTAGGAGAAGATGTCGCAACAAGCCTTGGAGTTAATTACAATAGAATTGTTCTTTTTGGGACTGGCCTTATCTCTGTTGCAGTTGGAGTTGTTGCAGCTGTTATTGGACACTTACCTTTCTTGGGATTAATTGTGCCAAATATCGTTTCAATGTTTAGAGGTGATGATCTTAGGAGTAATTTACCTTGGGTTTGTGTGATCGGAATGGGGTCAATAACTGCCTGTGACATCATTTCTCGAACAATTATACAGCCTTTTGAAGTACCTGTTTCTTTAATACTTGCAACAGTGGGAGCAGTCGTGTTTATTACTATTTTATTGAGACAAAGAAAACCAAGGAGGCTACGATGATCACATTAGAATATAGAAATAAAGAAAATGTCGAAATCGATTCTAGCCTTCATAATGAAAGTAGATCAGCTAGTGCTTTTCGTTCTAAGAAGGAAGCAAGACGTTATTGGATTTTACTGATAACATTGATTGCTTTAGGCCTCCTTTCTTCATATGGACTTTTAGTTTATAACAATCCAGTTCCGATAGATTCACCTTCTTTTATCCCAGTTGTTAAGAGAAGGATAGTAGCTATTGTTGCTATGATTATTGCTGCAGTTTGTCATAGTTTGTCGACAGTTGCTTTCCAATCTATTACGAATAATAAAATTATTACTCCTTCGCTTTTAGGTTTCGAATCACTTTATTCAGCAATTCAAACGAGTACAATATTCTTCTTTGGTGCTAGTGCATTGATAAATTTTAGTGGAATTGGATCATTTTTATTTCAAGTTGTTGTTATGGTCTTCATGAGTTTGATACTTTATGGATGGTTACTTTCCGGTAAATACGGGAATTTACAACTTATGCTTTTAGTTGGAATTATTATTGGTACCGGGCTAAATTCTGTGTCAACTTTCATGAGAAAACTACTTGCGCCTTCAGAGTTTGATATTTTACAAGCAAGGTTATTTGGTTCTGTTAATCATGCAGATCCTGCATATTTTCCTATTGTAATTCCTATGGTCATAATTGTAGCAGTATTAATTTTGGCTCATTCTAAGAATTTGAATGTTTTGTCACTAGGAAAGGATGTTGCTACTTCTTTTGGAGTTAAATATCAACCTAGTGTAATTTATACGCTTGTATTAGTTGCTATTTTGATGTCCATTTCAACAGCTCTAATTGGGCCACTTACTTTCTACGGCTTTTTAGTAGCAACTTTGAGTTATCAGGCCGCGTCAACTTATGATCATAGATATATTTTTCCAATGGCTTTTGCAATAGGATTTTTGATAATGACGAGTGCATACTTTTTAATGTATCATGTATTCCATGCTCAAGGTGTAGTTTCAGTTATTATTGAATTATTTGGTGGAATAATATTCTTAACTATAGTTTTAAGGAAGAGGGCTTTATGATAAAAATTGATAATGTTAAAAAGTTCTATACTGATAAGGTGAAAATAGGACCTTTGGATATTGAAATACCAAAAGCGGGCTTTACTTCTTTAATTGGACCAAATGGCGCTGGAAAGTCAACGACACTATTGATGATTGGAAGACTTTTAGATATGGATGAAGGCCAAATTCAGGTAGCAAATATGGATGTTTCTGAATCCAAATCAAAAGACTTAGCAAAAGTTTTGACTATATTGCGACAAGAAAATCATTTTGTAACTAGGCTTACTGTTAGACAATTAGTTGGATTTGGGCGCTTTCCTTATTCAAAGGGAAGATTAACTAAAGAGGATGAAGCTATTATTTCTAAATATATCGATTTTCTAGATTTAACTAATTTAGAGAATAGATATTTAGATGAGCTTTCTGGTGGTCAAAGACAAAGGGCATATGTAGCGATGGTGTTGTGCCAAGAGACTGAATATGTACTTTTGGACGAGCCTCTGAACAATCTTGATGTTGCTCGTTCTGTTCAAATGATGGAGCATTTGAGACGTGCGGCTAATGAATTTGGAAGAACAATTTTGACTGTTATGCATGACATAAATTTTGCAGCCAAATATTCTGATAAAATTTGTGCTATGAAAGATGGACAAATTGCTGCTTTTGGAACAGTAGAAGAGGTTATGGACCCGGAAATTTTGACAGATATTTTTGAAACAAAAATAGAAATTATCAATGGTCCTTATGGGCCAATCGCTGTTTATTAGTTACAAAGTGTAAAAAATGAGTATGTCAAAAAAATACTGTAGCTTGCGTAAATCATGCCAGCTACTCTAGTTGAAGTTGCTGTCTGTATTTTATAGGCAGCAGCTTTTTTTTATGTGATTGCCCATGAGGACTCTTAATATTTCTGGATGCTCGTAACAGTCCTGCAACGCTTCCAACAATAAACTTGTAAATTACTCATAAAATGCAAAGGAACGCTTCACCTTTTCAAGTATTTACCAAACGAAAAGATTTATCTCTGTATAACTTTTTATAAGAATTCAGCTTGTTTTTTGTATGTAATATTGCATATAAGAGTGTATTGATAAAAGTGTAAGGGGTCACTATAATGAGGGCATAAAGATACATCACATTTTCGTAGCAATAAAAAATGAACAAAATGTTCCATTAACAAATGAAATAAAAGTTTCAATTGGAGGAACAACATTATACCCAACTGCTAGTATTAGTCATTAGGTATAAAAAGGTGCCCTGTAAACAGGGCGCTTTTTTACTTAGTCACAAATTTTACTCTTTCCAAAACTGTTCCAATAGAATGACAAGCATGGTACCCACAAGTAATCCATTACTTAAAACATATTGTAAGGAAGAAGGAATTCCGCTAAATGCACTTTCTGGAAGAAACATTATTCCCAAACTGATTAATAATGAAATTCCTAATATAGTTAATCGGCGTTGATTTAATTCTTCACGTAAAATGGATTGAAATGAAATGCCTATTACTTGGACAAATGTTGCTAAAAGTGCGGCATTAGCAATAGGACCTGGTAGCAAGGATATAAAGTTTACAATTGAAGGAATAAAAGAAATTCCTGCTAATATAAGACTTGCTATAAGGAACGACTTCACTTTTCTTTGTCCTGTTAGTTGAATAAATCCTGCTGATGCAGGTAATGGTACAATTCCAATTGTAGAAAACAACGACGAGATAATATGCGATATACCTCCGGCCCACACGCCGCGGTTCAGTATTTGCTTTTCATTTTCTTTAGATAACGGAGCCACTTGTTTTACAGCCGAAATAGCAGCGATTGTATTTGCAACTAAAAGAAATGTAAATAAAGTTGCAGTTAGAGCCATTCCAATATCTAATCTAGGTGTGCCCCAAGAAAATAGCTCTGGTAACTTAACTAACGGTGTGTGTGAAGGCATATGAGATGATTTTCCTAATACAGCATACAAAAGCCAACCACATGAAATTCCAAGTAACACAGCGTAACTTTTCATCCATCCGTTCCCTTTAATTGATAAGAAAGTAATAAGGGCAAAAACAAAGAGCGCAATAGCAGCCGTTGTATAATCAGAATGAGTTACAGCTCCTTGTAATCCCATCATTCCTTTTAGTAACACACCACTAAGCTGAAGAGATAATATTAAAAGAAAAGTTCCTGTAACCAAGGGTGTAAATAAACGTAGAATTCGATGAGCAAGCCCTGTTATACCAAGGACGAAGAGTAATATACCTGCAATAATTAATCCGCCTTCTAGAAGTTGTAATGCATCCTTTGCACTTTGTCCCTGATGCATAGAGACTTGTCCCAATATGACAAATATACTTACCCATGAACCGGCTGGCCCATCCGCTATGGGGTAGCGATGCCCAAACCATGCTTGTATAAATGAACTTACTCCTACAACTAAAACAGTTCGTTGCATTAATGTTGAGATATCTTCTATTGATAAATGGAATATGCCACCAATAATGATAGGCAATGCAATTGCATTTGCTAATAAAAACACAAACCACTGTAGAATACTAAAGCTCGTATCGACGTATTTTTTATTCATATTATTCTCCCTTGTATAAAAAGAATCTCATAGTAAAAATCCATCCTTTCTACACAGCTAGATTAAAAAGGATGGATTTTGTAAATCTATAAAATCACTTTAATTATATAGATAGATTTTTAATTAATTACCATGTACGGAACGGTAAGAATTTCCCGTTAAGTGTAATCACGATACGAGGGTCGCCACCTTTTGGATCTTCTTGTGTGTCCACACCTAGATTGAAGTTAATTGCACTCATTACACCTTCGCCAGCTTTTTCTAGAATTAATTCTCTAAGAGTTGGTGCGTATTGTAACATCATTTCATATAATCGATATAAGATTGGGTCAGTAGGAGGCATTTGCATTACTTGACCTCTAAGTGGAACTACTGTTAATGCTTGAACTACTTCTTCATCTAATTCTAATAGTTTACCGATTTTTTCTGCTTCTGGACGTGTCATTGTAGCTTGTCCTAATAACGCTGTTACAACCCAAGTCTCAGAGTTTTCACTTACTTTTGAAATTTCTTCCCATGTTAAACCTTTTGCAATTTTTGCTTCCATAATTTTTTGCGTAGCTTCTTGTCTATTCATATCTAATAACTTCCCTTCATTTAAGTAATAATTAATTTTTCATACCATTTAATGCTTTATATCCATCAACTATTAAATCTAATTTACCTGTGTGAGGATCAATAACTAAACCATGTACAGGAACATCTTTTGGAATAAGTGGATGATTTTTTACTAAATCAACATTAGCTTGAGTTGAATCGCAGACATCATCGAATCCAAATAACCATTTTTTAAGGTCAACACCAGCGTATTCAATCGCTGATAAAATTTCTGGTGAAGCTACTCCGCGATCTAATATTTTTTGAAGTGTTCCTTTTGGATTAGTTTGACTCGCACCACATCTATGGTGTCCGATAAGGAAGATTTCATCTGCATTTAAATCATATACTGATGCTACAACACTTTGCATAACACTATCGAAAGGAGAAGCAATTTTACCACCTGCATTTCTGATAACTTTTGCATCACCATCGTGTATATCTAAAGCTTTTGGAAGTAGCTCAATTAAGCGAGCATCCATACAAGAAACAACAACCATACGTTTTTTAGGCATCTTTGTCGCTTCACGGGGAGCGTATTCTTTATTTTCTACAAATTGTTCATTGAACGATAAAATCTCTTGTAATAACATATTTGTAACCTCCTTTAAATCTAGATGTATTTTTTTGTTGCGTCCTCTGTGTTATAAGTAAATATAACTGATAAACAATGTGATGTAAGAGGATAAACTAAGTATAGTGAATTGTATCGACAAGCAGAATAAGTTGGCGAAACACTTTCGGGCTTTCTACTTTCACGATGAAAGGATTGGTTTATATCATTGATCAAACAGATTTTGAGATACTGAAATTATTAGGAGAAAACTCAAGAATACAATGGAAAGAACTTGGTCAAAAAATACATATGACGGGGCAGGCTGTAGGAAATCGAATTCGGAGATTAGAGGATTTAGGGATTATTGAACAATATACAATTGCAATAAACCGAATCAAATTAGGACAAATAGTGACTGCATTTGTTACTTTGTTCGTAACAACAGCTAATCATCAAGAGTTTATGAATTTCTTTCAAGGAGAAGAAGGGATTTCTGAAGTGCATCGTATAAGTGGTGAGGGATGTTATTTATTAAAAACACATTTTGCTTCCAATGAAGACTTAGATAAATTTCTAGGACGACTATTAAAGTACGGGAATTATCGTGTTAACCTATCAATAGGAAAGTTAAAATAAGATTCCTTTTCTTTGAGGGTTATAGTAACCTTATTTGCTGTTTTGTGGAACTCACGGCAAACTTATAGGTAGAGTGACATTGTAGGATAAAAACCATAACTTTGCCGGAGGGGCGGGGGTATGGTTTTTTGTTTGTAGATTTTCAAGTTAGAACTAGAAGTTTGAAGGATACGTCGATGAGGTATGTAATGTTAACTTAATGATCCATCTGATCATATGTTTACTTAGATGAATCATTAAGTAACAAAAAGTCTCGGTATTTTCATGCATTGTTATCTGTGTTTAGTGATAGCTTTTGTTGTTCTTTTAATTTTTCAGGTGTCACGTCATTTCCTAAAGGATCTAATATTTTTAATCCTGTGACAGTGGTACTGATTTGACCGCGAATAATTTGAAGGTACTCCTCGCGTAATGCTTTACGCTCATGTAATTCTGTTTTTGTTAAACCGTCTTCTTTTTGTTTTTTAGCTAGTTCATTGATTCGATTTAAAACTTCAAGCATTGTTTTCCCGCCTTTCTTTTTATAGAAGCTCTTTTGCAAGTAGTCGATAAGATTGTAGTTTTGCGTCATGATTATGACTGATTGTCCCAATCATAGCTTCGTTAATTCCGAATTTTTCTTCATGTTCGCGAAGTGTATTTGCAACTTCTTTAGCACTTCCAACAAGGAATTTTTTACGATTGTTCTGTATATGCATTTTGTCCATTTCAGTGTAATTGTAATTTAGTGCTTCTTCAGGAGAAGGTACGTGGAAATACTTACCTTTATCTAAAAATAATAGAGATAAATCTAAAGAAGCTGCATGATATTCTGCTTCTTCAGCAGTTTCCGCTGCTAGTGCAAAATACCCAATGTTTATTTTAGGCTTAACCATAAACTCAGAAGGGACGAAATTTTTACGATAAGATTCTAACATTTCACTAGATAACTCCCCACTAATAAACTGAGCATAGGAATAACCAATACCAAATCTTCCTGCCTGTGCAGCGCTACTACCACTAGAACCTAATAGCCAAACTTCAGGTAATGGGGCACCTAATGGCGAAGCAAGTGTACGATTGTATAAATGATCTGCAGGCATTGTTTCTGTCATAAACATCATCGTATCCATTAATTTATCGTACAGATTCAGCATATTTGGATGTTTTCCTTCATGTAATGCAAGTGTAGAAAATTGATTGCCACCTGGCGCTCGACCTACACCGAAATCAATTCTATCTGGATATAAAGATGTTAATGTTTTAAATACTTCTGCCATCTTTAATGGTGAATGGTGCATTAACATCATTCCACCAGAACCAACGCGAATTTGCTCTGTTACAGATGCGATATGAGAAATCATAATTTCTGG
The DNA here is from genome assembly GCF_022663915.1 of Bacillus cereus group sp. BfR-BA-01331. Taxonomy (NCBI): domain Bacteria; kingdom Bacillati; phylum Bacillota; class Bacilli; order Caryophanales; family Bacillaceae; genus Bacillus; species Bacillus cereus group sp. BfR-BA-01331. The sequence goes on along the minus strand of NZ_JAKUGJ010000006.1, from coordinate 67,988 downwards.
TGAAGCACTAGCAAAATTGGCTGAACCATGATGCTCAGAATACCATAGTCTGTGATAGCCTAGTTTATCTACTAGCTGTGCTAATTCAATCGTATTTTTAAAAGTTTCTTGAGTAGTTACCCCGTTCGAAACTGGAGTTTGATCTAAAACACTTAATTTCATAAGAAAACCTCTTTTCTTGTTAGTAGTGTTTATCGTACTTTTATTCCTAAAGTACGATAAATACTGTGATTAAAACTCGCCATTCCAAGACGTTACTTCATCTACAGTTAATCGAACTGTTGGGAATCCTGGCTCTTTTGCTTGGCCTAATGCAATCATTAAGACGTCAGTTAAGTTTTCTGGAACGTTAAATGCTTTGCGGAATTCTTCAACTTTATAGCCAAGCATTGGGACTGTATCGTATCCTCTCGCTTTTGCAGCAAGCATAAATTGCATAGCTAGCAAACCACCGTCAAGCATTTGCCATTCTCTTTTTCCTTGTTCGCTTACAGGTGCATAAAACTCACGAATACTGTTGTTCAGTCTGTTTTTAATTTCTTCTGTCATGAATCCAGCAGCTACTGCACGTTCATTCACCTTATTGATATGTTCGAATTCATGGGCGTTCTTTTCGCTTAAAATTACGATCATAGCGGATGCTTCTAGCACTTGTGGTTGATTTAAAGCAATTGGATGAAGCTTCTTTTTTAAGTCTTAAAATACAGAAGGAGTTCAATATGAAAAAAGAGTATAACAATAGAATTGAAGTCGTTTTGGATGTGATCGGAGGTAAGTGGAAATCCCACATTTTATATCATTTAACAAGCGGACCGACAAGAACGGGTGAGTTAAAACGATTGGTAACTGGTATTACACAAAAAATGCTTACTGAGCAATTGAAAGAGCTTGAAAAAGATGGGCTTGTGTCTAGAAAAGTATATAATCAAGTACCACCGAAAGTTGAGTATTCTCTTACAGAACAGGGAGAATCATTAAAAAAGGGTTTGAAGGTGCTTTGCGATTGGGGAAGCGATTATATTAAGCATAAATATCCGAATGGTGAAGTAATCGTGAAAGAGGACGATCATATATGATTTAACATTTCTGTAAGTATAATTTTGCTATAATGAATAAGTACTTACACGAAGGGGAGCTAAAAGAGAAAATGAAGTCATTTAATATCGATCATTTTATAGCTAGTGTTTTACAGTGGATATTAAATATAGCGTTAATCATATTGTCCATTGTTTTATCGATTTTTTTAATTAACGAAACAATTACTTTTATTCAATACATATTTTCAGCGAAGAAGTATACATCTTATAAATTAGTTGAGAGTATCATCGTCTATTTCCTATACTTCGAGTTCATCGCATTAATTATTAAGTATTTTAAGTCGAATTATCATTTTCCGTTACGTTATTTTATTTATATCGGAATTACGGCGTTAATTCGTTTAATTATTGTGTCTCATGAGGAACCAATGGAGACGTTATTATACGCGGGAGCAATTCTTGTTTTAGTTATTTCTTTATACATATCAAATATGAGAGATTTGAGAAAAGAGTAGTGCAGACATAAGTTTGCACTACTTTTTGTACCTTGACCTTCAAGTTACTTGAAGGTTTACAATGTAATTAGGGCGTTTGAAATCGAAAAAAATTGAGAAATTAAGTGAAGAGGTTATTTTACTTGGAGGTTATAGAAATGAGTCAGGAATTGAAATTACGTCCTTTAGAACGGGAAGACTTAAAGTTTGTACACGAACTTAATAATAACGCGCATATTATGTCGTATTGGTTTGAAGAGCCTTATGAGGCATTTGTGGAGCTGCAGGATTTATACGATAAACATATACATGATCAAAGTGAGCGCCGATTTATCGTTGAGAAAGATAATGAGATGGTGGGATTAGTCGAATTAGTAGAAATCGATTATATTCACCGTAGAACTGAATTCCAAATTATTATTGATCCGAGTTACCAAGGTTACGGTTATGCAGCTGATGCAACGCGTTTAGCGATGGATTACGCTTTTTCCGTATTAAATATGCATAAAATATATTTAGTTGTCGATAAAGAGAATGAAAAAGCTGTACACGTTTATAAAAAGGTCGGATTTATAGTGGAAGGTGAGTTGCAAGATGAGTTCTTCGTTGATGGCAACTACCATAATGCGATAAGAATGTGTATGTTCCAAAAAGAATATTTTAGAGTGAAGAGGCTATAGACAATGATTGTCTATAGTCTTTTTATTGTATAAGTCAACAACTATTTATCGTAAAACAATAAATAGTTGTTGACTTATAATGTGTCGGGACTTATTATGAGGGTAGCAAAAGGAATGCGGAAAAATTAATTGTGAAATTAAAGGAGAATATATTATGAAAAATAAATTTTTATTAGCTATCGTACTAATATCATTAGGAGTTACCTGTTTATTAATGCACGGTACAACTAGTAAAGTGGCGGATAATGGGCTTCTTGTAGAACCTTTCTTTTTCCTAGTACCAGTAAGCTACCTATTGTTCTTTAGTGGTATTGGTGTGTTGCTAGTTGGATTTATCACTTCAAAGTTGAAAAAATAGCAATAGATAAATGCTGTTAGTTTAGGAGTGGATTTTTGTGAAACAAAAAGAATTGTCATTATGGTTAAAGTTAATTATCATTCTTTGCGGATGTTTTGGTTTATTGTTCTGCATATATATTGGGCCAGAAACGGGAAGAGCGGTATTGTTAGTTTCAGAAAATTTGAAGGGGCTATATAAGCCATTCGTACTGTTCATTTGGATCACAGGAATTCCATTTTTTAGCGCTTTATTTTTAGGGTGGAAAATATGTTCAGATATTGCCTCACACCAAGCCTTTACTGTAAAAAATGCGAATCGATTAAAGAGGATTAGTATTTTATCTATGACTGAAGGTGTTTTATATATCGGAGGATTACTATATATTTTCGCAGCTGGAAGTTATCATACGAGCATTTTAGTTATTCTATTACTTATTTTATTCTTCTCAGTCGTTATATCTATTTTTACTTCCTTACTTTCTCATTTAATTAGAGAAGCAAGTGAAATAAAAGATGATAACGACTTAACGATTTGAGGTGCTCTGTTATGACGATTGTAGCAAATCTCGATGTAATCTTAGCGAAAAGAAAAATGAGTGTGACAGAGTTATCCGAGAAATTAGGAATTACAACGACGAATGTCTCGATATTAAAAAATGGAAAAGCAAAAGCAATTAAATTTTCAACTTTAGAGAAGATATGTGAAGTTTTAGACTGTCAGCCAGGTGACATTTTAGAGTATAAAAAGGAGGAATTATGATGAGGAAAAAATACTTATTAGCATCTAGTCCAATATTTTTAGGAGTGCTATGCATAGTTATGTTTAATATAATTGGTTCTGAAGTGAAGCCAGATGGAACTTTAGTAGAACCATTTTACTTAATTCCATTAGCGTATTTATTTGTTTTAATTGGGATTATTACGATTTTGTTCGTAGCTATTTTCTCGATGTTTCGAAAAAAGCAAGAGCGATAAAGTTTCACTTTATTTTCCATTCCATATGGCGGGACATACTTCTTATGAAAGAAAGCGACTCAATAGAGTCGCTTTTTTATATTCCACCGAGCTTCATTCCAAGGAATGCGAATAGGATACCAATTATGTAAGTAGTACTTAAATATAAAAGGAATGTGTAAATTTTTTTGCGATTGAGAAGCTGAATGGACTCTAATTTAAGTGTCGAAAATGTGGTGAATGCGCCCATAAATCCAGTTCCTAATAATAATTTCCATTCTGTAGAGACTCCGTTGCCAATTATATACCCGAGTAAAAATGCTCCTGTTATATTAATAAGGAATGTAGCAATTGGAAAGGGTGTTTTATTTCTTTTTTTAAACCAATTGCTAATTGCAAATCGTGTAATCGCACCGAAAAATCCTCCAGTTGCTACTAATAAAGCTTCCATCATAAGTGATCACCTTCCGTAAGTGACTTCTTAATTAAGAAATCACCTAGTGTATAGCCAAGTCCAGACATAATGAGACCGCCAAGTATGCTACATGATACATATAAGAAAGCCGTGCTCCATTCAGAATGATTGATTAATTGCACAGTTTCTACACTAAATGTTGAAAACGTCGTAAAGGAACCGATGAATCCAGTCCCGATGCCTGTGATAACCTCTGAAGGTAAGATGTTTAGCCGGGCGATATACGTAGTTAGCCATGCTAATAAGAAGCAGCCGGCTAAGTTAATGAGTAATGTAGCTAATGGAAAAGAATGATGCCAAAATGTATGAATAGTAAGACCTAAATAATAGCGGGAAAGGGCTCCTAATATGCCGGCGATGCCAACGATAATATAAATCAATTTTCTCACCTCTTTAAATAGCTTGCTCAAAAAAATAGACTCCTACCAGTAGTTATACTGGTAGGAGTCATTAGCTAAGCAGCGGTTATGGCGAACTCCATCGCCTATGATTATTACATATAGTCTACTAAACATTGCGTTTAATTTCCAGTGGAGAAGTTGGTGCATTCTGTATTTCTATAGTGGTTTAAGATAGGGAGAATCAACTTATAAACTAAATATAATGATATAAGGTTTTGAGTGTGATAAAATATTTCGTATGTCTGTCATTTTTTTATTTAACTGAAAATAAAGAAAAGTAAAATCGTATGTTTTAGAAAAGGAGTCGTTTGTTTGAAAAGGTTATTAAAGATAGTACTTATATGTATTTTAGTAGGTGTGGGAGTTGTAGGTGGGTTTTTAGCTTATATGACACTTACAAAAGAACAGCCGGCTGATGTTATAAGCTTGAAGGTGGAAAACAATAAGGAGCGCGTAATTGCGCCTGGAAATGAATTTAAAGTTACAACATTTAATATTGGATATGCTGGACTAGATAAGGATCAAGACTTCTTTATGGATGGGGGAAAAGGGTCTGGTTCAAGTAGTAAAGAACAAACGGAAACTAACTTAAAGAATATGCTTTCGTTTTTACAAAATGAGAATAGTGATTTTGCACTATTACAAGAAACAGATATAAAATCAATGCGATCATTTGATGTAAATGGGCATGAATTTTTGAAAAAAGGATTACCTGATTATGCTTCGTCATTCGGAAAGAACTACGATACGAAATGGGTTCCGGTGCCAATAACAAATCCAATGGGATATGCTGAAGCTGGATTAAGTACATTTTCTAAATATACGGTTCAAACAGCGAAGAGATTTCAGCTTCCTGGAATGGAGCCGTGGCCAAAGCGTTTATTTGATTTAGACCGAGCGATTGTTGAACATAAAATACCTGTTAATAATGGGAAATTTGTTAGACTCGTAAATCTACATTTGTCTGCTTATGATGAAGGCGGGAAAATTAGAAAACAGCAAGTAGAATATTTAAAAAAATATATGAACAAGCATTATGAAAATGGTGATTATGTCATAATGGGCGGAGACTGGAATCAATTACTTTCTAACGTTCAGTTAAGCGATCCTAAGTTTGTGAAAGAGCGTCCTGAGTGGTTAGTAGAATTACCGAAGGACTTTACTGATGGTGGCTTTAAGTGGGCTGTAGATCCGTCTGTTATGACTGTGAGAGATGATGTAAAGAAATACGTGGAAGGTGAAAACTTTGTCACGATTATTGATGGCTTTATCGTTTCACCGAATGTTGAAATTGTAAATGTACAAGGGAAAGATTTGAAGTTTGAAAATAGCGATCATAACCCAGTGAGTGCGGTATTCAAGCTGAAGTAATCGATACGTATGAGTAGAAGGTGGGGCTTCATATATGGAGTGGTTAAAGAGAACTTGTTTTTCTAACCTTGAGAAAGAATCGCAGAAAAATCATTTATTGTTGTTTATCACGATTTGTAGTTTCTTCCTTGGGATAATCGCGATTGGGTATTACGGATATATTTTTACAGAGAGAGCAATAGCATTTTGGATGTGTGGTATTTCTATCGTAGTATTTGGAACGCTGCTTACTTTTATAGAAAGTATGGAAGCAATGTATAAATACATCATGACATGTATGCTACTTATTATGTCTTTCATTATGGTACAAGCATTTAATGAAAGCCCAGCTGTATTTCAAATGATCTATTTTACATTAGCGGTTTCACTTATTTATTTGAGTGAACGTCTTATTTTAATCCTTGGCGGGGTAGCAGTTGTTGTTACATTTATACTTTGTAGTTATTGGCCAAATCAATTTTTTGCTTATACAGCGTCATCTGAAGCCGCAAATTTCGCAAGCTTGTTAGCGATTGTAACGATCGCAATGTGGGGTGTCACAAAGATTGGTTCTAATCTTTTGGCTCGTTTAAGGGATGAGAAGCAAGCGGTGATGAAGAAAGCTCAGGAGTTAGAAGAAACGCAAAGGCTTATTGAGGAAACTGTTGTGAAGTTAGATATTAATTTCAATCATTTAAGACAAAATATGAATACATCGATGGAGTCAATGAGTGAAATTAACTTTGCTTTTGAAGAAGTAGCAGTGGGAACTCAATCGCAATCAGAGATGATGTCACGTTCAGTAGAAGTATTGAATGATATGGAGGGAAATATTGACCAAATCATCTCTCAAGTAAGAAATGCGTCGATGCGTGTTGATAAAAGTTTGGAAATCTCAAAGGGTAGTGTAAATACTTTAAGAAATTTTGAAGCTAACATGAGAAGTTTAAATGATGTTGTTTCACAATCAGGAACGATATTTAGAGAATTGATGACACAATCGAAACAAATTAATGAAATTGTAGATGTAATCACGAATATTTCAAGTCAGACGAGTTTGCTAGCTTTAAATGCAAATATTGAGGCTGCAAGGGCAGGCGAGCATGGAAAAGGTTTTGCTATTGTAGCGAATGAAGTATTAAAGCTTGCTGAAGAATCGAATCGTTCTGCGGGGAGAATTCAAGGGATTTTGAAGGAGTTTAGTAATCAAGCAAGTAAAGTAGAAGTGCAGGTAGAGAAGTCAGAAAGAGTACAAGAAGAATGTAACGAAATGTTAGCAAGTGTTTTGACGAATGTAACGGATTTAGGGAAGTTTATTGATGCGATTAATGATGTAATGAGGGAGATTGTTGGTCATCAAGAAAGTTTCCAAGCTAAAACGACGAATATCGTAAAGGACGTTACACATGCTTCTAACGTAATTCAACAAACTTCTGCAGCTACGGAAGAAGTGTTAGCGAGTGTTGAAGAAGAAAAGCATCGAAATGATACATCGGTGAAGACGTTACATACTGTTAGCGAGCAAGTGAAGTTGCTAGAAGATATTTTAGAAAAGTAATATCTCTTAAAAGGGTACACCATGTGTGCTCTTTTTTCATTTAAATGAATACTTGATAGTAATTTAATTGCTTTTCTGCGCGTTTTCTGCCAAGCTTAAGGAGATAAACTGAGACTTTAATTAGTGGGGCTATACGCTACTGATTATTAGTTGAACCCCGCAAATAGCGGAATAAAATACTTCAAAGAAAGAATTATATAGGTGACGCATATGATCGAAGTTAAGACTTCTGAACTTAGTGATGGAGAATTTAATAGAGGGGTATTTGCAACTCGTGATATTAAAAAGGGTGAGTTGATACACTCAGCACCAGTTATCTCTTATCCGAATGAACAGCATGAACACATTGAGAAAACGTTACTTGCTGACTACGCATTTGAGTATGGGGTAAATCATACGGCATTCCTATTAGGATACGGCATGTTATTTAATCATGCATATAATCCGAATGCAACGTATGATATTGTCTTCGAGAATCATACGTTTAACTTCTTTGCTTACAAAGATATAAAAGCGGGAGAAGAGATTCTAATCAATTATAATGGTGAAGTTGATGACGATGAGCTATTATGGTTTGATAAGGAAAAAGAAGAGAACGAAAAATAAGTTAAAAAGTATAGAAAGGGCACATTCTGTGGGATGTGCTCTTTTTTATTGATGAAAATAAAGTAAAGATTACAAAAAAATACCACTTTTCTTTCGTATGGTATAGTAAGATATTGAAGGGTATTACTTTGAAAAGCCTATATATTTTACAAATTGTTGTCTATATGGTTACATGTCAAGTTTAGTAGCCCATTTGGGTTGCTTTATTATGCGATATATATTTTAATATGAGTGGAACCTCTTATAATTTAAGAGGTTTATAGGTGTGCTTTATGTACACTGTATTCACCACGTTAGCTGTTGTTCTGTAATGCATTTTTACGTGGGGATATTATGGACCCGTATATAGCGGGATAAAAAGATTATAGAAATAGAGGAATTGTAAAATGAATATGCACGAGGTTTATAAATATTTAAGTACAGTATTGCCTGAAGGTCATGTGAAGCAAGATGAAATGTTAAAGAATCATACGCATATTAAAGTGGGCGGGAAAGCGGATGTGTTCGTTTCTCCTACGAATTATGATGAAATTCAAGAAGTTATAAAGTATGCGAATCAATACAATATTCCAGTTACGTTTTTAGGAAACGGATCGAATGTTATTATTAAAGACGGTGGTCTTCGTGGAATCACAGTAAGTTTAATTCATATTACAGGTGTTACTGTAACAGGAACGACGATTGTAGCACAGTGTGGTGCAGCAATTATTGATGTATCACGTATTGCATTAGATCATAATTTAACGGGTCTTGAGTTTGCTTGTGGTATCCCAGGTTCAGTTGGCGGAGCGTTATATATGAATGCTGGTGCTTACGGCGGTGAAGTATCGTTTGTATTAACAGAAGCTGTCGTAATGACAGGTGATGGAGAGCTACGTACTTTAACGAAAGAAGCATTTGAATTTGGATATCGTAAGAGTGTATTTGCGAACAACCATTACATTATTCTTGAAGCGAGATTTGAGCTTGAAGAAGGTGTGCGTGAAGAAATTAAAGAAAAAATGGATGATTTAACGTTTAAACGTGAGTCAAAACAACCGTTAGAGTATCCTTCATGTGGCAGTGTATTTAAGCGTCCACCAAATAATTTCGCGGGTAAGCTTATTCAAGAATCAGGACTGCAAGGTAAGCGAATTGGCGGAGTTGAAGTTTCTTTAAAACACGCTGGATTTATGGTGAATGTTGATAACGGAACTGCACAAGATTATATCGATTTAATTCATTTTGTACAAAAGACAGTTGAAGAAAAATTCGGTGTGAAATTAGAGAGAGAAGTAAGGATTATTGGAGAAAATCTACAGTAATCTTTGAATAAAAAACGTATAAAAGTATGAATTATTTCGAAATAACATTTGGGTATTGTTGACAATTTGATTTTGATTCAATATAATGGCTAATAATTTAACAAATAAATTATACGTTGAAAGAGCCCAGTAGCAGTTTGTCACTGTTATCAAAGAGAGCTAGGGATTGCTGGAACCTAGCACAAACAAACTTGTGAATTACACTCTGGAGTATCTTAGGTAACGCTAAGCGGACTAGCAATCGATATTATTGCTAAGAGTGGTATGAATAGCTATGCTATTTATGCAAACTGGGTGGTAACACGGTGAATAATCGTCCCTATGTCTATCGTAGACATAGGGGCTTTTTTGTTTTTTAAAAAATAAAGGGGATGACAAAAGATGAATATTATTGATGAATTAGAATGGCGCGGTGCTGTGAATCAACAGACAGATGAAGAAGGTTTACGTAAGTTAGTAGAAGAGAAAAAGATTTCACTATACTGCGGAGTGGATCCGACTGGTGATAGTATGCATATTGGACATTTAATTCCGTTCATGATGATGAAAAGATTTCAATTAGCTGGCCATCATCCGGTTATTTTAATCGGAGGGGCAACAGGAACAATTGGTGATCCGAGTGGTCGTCAATCCGAGCGTCAACTACAAACGTTAGAAGTGGTGCAGCATAATGTAGATGCGTTAACAGCACAAATGAAAAATCTATTTGACTTTGGCGGGAATAGCGAAGTGAAGATGGTAAATAACTATGACTGGACACATAAAATAAACATTATCGAGTTTTTACGTGATTACGGAAAAAACTTTAGCATAAATAGCATGTTAGCGAAAGATATTGTCGCAAGTCGTTTAGATACAGGGATTTCTTTCACAGAATTCACGTACCAAATCTTGCAAGCGATGGATTTTCATCATTTATACACAAAAGAAGATGTTCAATTGCAAATTGGTGGTAGTGATCAATGGGGAAATATTACGAGTGGTCTAGATTTAATTCGTAAGTTAGAAGGTCATGAAGCGAAAGTATTCGGATTAACGATTCCATTATTATTAAAATCAGATGGTACGAAGTTTGGTAAATCAGCAGGTGGTGCGGTTTGGCTTGATCCTGAAAAGACAACGCCGTTTGAATTTTACCAGTTTTGGGTGAATACAAATGATCATGATGTAATTAAATACTTGAAATACTTTACGTTCTTAACGAAAGAGCGAATTGATGAATTAGCTGTGAAAGTAGAAACAGAGCCTCATAAACGTGAAGCGCAAAAAGTATTAGCAGAAGAAATGACGAAATTCGTTCATGGAGAGGAAGCATTTTTACAGGCAGTGAAAATTACAGTAGCGTTATTTAGCGGAGATATTAAGTCGTTAACAGCTGATGAAATTGAACAAGGCTTTAAAGAGATGCCGACATTCCAATCTTCAAAAGAGACGAAAAATATCGTAGAGTGGCTAGTTGATTTAGGAATTGAACCTTCTAGACGTCAAGCGCGTGAAGATATTAATAATGGGGCTATATCTATGAATGGTGAAAAAGTAACGGATGTCAGTAGGGATGTTACTGTAGAAAATTCATTTGATGGACGATTCATCATTATTCGTAAAGGGAAGAAGAACTACAGCTTAGTGGAATTAGGAGAATAGTTCTTGTGAAAGAGCGGAAGTAGGGAAGATATCTACTTCCGCTCTTTTCATATACACAATTTCGACACAAAAAAGTCAGTATATTTCGATAATTAAAGAGGTTATATTATTCTTTTGCCGAATAAATAAGTTAGAGAAAATTACGGATAAAGTGAAACTTTAATCAGTGGGGGGTTTGTTCATCCCCACTGATTATCAGCCCGCAAATAGCGGGATAAAAATAGCCCGAACCATGCAGGGCATGATTCGGGCTTATATTCAGATTAGTAAGCTAAGCTGAATAGACCTTTAATGTGTGATAAGTAACGAACGTTACTTGCTTCTTTCATTAATGATGCTGGTAGGCCTTTAAGCGGAGTATTGCTTGCTCCGATTGTAGCAACAGCATCTTTACGTCCTAGACTAGCAAGTGTTCCAGAGTTGATAGGTGCAAACTCTTCGAATGCTTTGCCTTCTAGTGCTGCGTATAAGTTGTATCCAATTAACTCACCCATTTGCCAAGCGATTTGTGCAGTTGGTGGGTATGGACGACCGTCTGGAGAGAAGACAACAGCGCTGTCTCCAGCAACGAATACGTCTTTGTGAGAAGTAGATTGTAGATGTGCATCAACAGTTGCACGACCGCGGTTTACTTCAAGACCTGATTCACCAATTAATGGGTTACCTTGTACGCCGCCTGTCCAAACGAATGTGTTAGCAACGATTTTTTGACCGTCTTTTAAGTCAATTTCATTACCAGCAACGTTTGTTACAGGAAGACCTGTTAAGAATGTAACACCGCGTGCTTCTAAGCTAGCAGTTGCACGTTCGATTAAGTGGTCTGGTAATACTGGAAGGATTTTTGGACCTGCCTCAACAAGAAGAAGTTTAACTTCTTTTGGATTTACGCCGTGGCTTTTTGCAAGTTTAGGCATAATGTCAGCAAGCTCACCAACTAGCTCAACGCCAGTTAATCCGCCACCACCGATTACGATTGTAGCATCAGCTTCGTTTTTCGTTGTAGCGTATTCACGAATACGGTCTTCAACGTGTTTGTAGATTTTGTTTGCATCAGCAGCAGATTTTAATACCATGCTGTTTTCTTCTAGTCCTGGAATACCGAAGTAAGCAGTTTTACTTCCTAAAGCAACTACAAGTGCATCGTAAGATAAAGTAGTGCCACCAGCTAGTTTGATTTCTTTGCTATCAACTGAGAATGACTCAACTGTTGCAATTTTAAGATCGATGTCTTTACCTTTGAAAAGCTTTGTAAGTGGCATTGCAATTGCTTGCTCAGCAACGTTACCAGCTGCAAGGCGGTGTAGTTCAGTGATGATTTGGTGCGTTGGGTATTGGTTAATCACTGTAACTTGTGCTTCTGATTTGCTGTAATATTTACGTACGTTTAAAGCGGCAAGAAGACCGCCATAACCAGCGCCTAAGATGACAATTTGTTTTGACATAGTATGATATCCCCCGTCTTTACTAATTGTTGTTATAAGTTAAATTATTTATTGTTACGTTCTGCACTAATTTGAAGGTATGCGTTCACAAAGCGGAACATTTTTTGTGCTTGTGGGTCTTTTAGTAATTTTAATAGACCGAACAGGCCGATAACTTCGTTGCTTTCATCAGCACGATCTTTCGCTTCGATAGCAGTTGCAGCCATGCCTTTTACTGTATCTTTTACAGGTTCTACAAGCTCTGTGATTGCACTAACAGTGTCGCTTTTTAATACTTCATCAGTAGCAACAGTTTGAGCGAAGTCATAAGACTTAGTTAAAATGTTAACAAGCTCAGTTAATTTTGGAAGCTGTTCTACTAGTGTTGTTAATGATTCTTGTACCTCAGGTTTTAACAACTGATCAAGTACATCAAGTTGTCCTTGGCTAGCAGAAATTTGTACAGTTTCTTGTTCTGGCTTTGTTTGAGTCATAGTTTCTGGCATCTCCAATTCTCCTTTACGATAGCAATACTCTTATTTTTTATAGGTAAGATAGTAAACGCTTATGAAACTTTATACAAAGTTTCACAAAGCACAATAAAATGCCTTTAAATTTATGATAGCAAGTAAGCTGAAATCATAAATCCAAAACCATAATGTCCTACCTATTATTTATGAACTGTCCGATACATGGCTTGTCCGCATAATGGAAAGTTCCCTTATCGGAAAGTGTATATAATATATATCCTATATTATATACTATATACACGTATGTTAACATAAAAATGATTCCTAATTATTTGATATTGATTCTGTAACCTAGTACTGACAAGGCATGAAAGCGCATAAATTATTTTATCTATCTTAAAAATGTACATATATATAAAGAAAAAAAGGAGGAAATGGACAAATTTATGTTCATTTTTTCCTTTTTTTATTGTTCACCTTCTGTAATTAGCATTGATGTGTTACCGCTTTTTTCAAGGTGGCATTCGCCCCAAGTACAAAGAGAATCAAGAATAGATTCTAAAGACCAACCGTAGTCTGTAAGAGAATATTCTACTTTCGGTGGTACTTGATTGTATACCTTTCTTTGAATAACTCCGTCTTCTTCTAATTCGCGTAATTGCTGTGTTAACATCTTTTGTGTAATACCAGGCATGAGACGTTTTAATTCACTCGTTCTCTTTGTACCTTTCGTTAAGTGGCAAAGAATAACGACTTTCCATTTTCCGCCGATAACCTCTAAAGTCGCTTCAACGGGAATATTATATTTCTTCATATAAAAATCTCCTTTGATGAATGTAGATTTCATTTCTTCAACAAAAGAAGCTAAATGTTACTTTTTAGTGCCTATAGCACTTTAAAGTACGTACTTTTTATCGTGTTGAATATGTTTCATAATAGCATACGTAAGAGGGAAATGAGTAGTACGGTACTAAAAAGTGCCTATGTTACTTTTGGGTACCTATCGTACTTTAAAGTGCGTTCTTCAAAAAAAGAGTGAAGCCATTCATAATAGCATTTATCAGCAGTAAAGTTATTTTTGTAGAAGATAAAAAGGCCTTTTTATCATACTATTATGATTGGATTTCTCGTATTAAGGAGGAGTTCAATTGAATTCATATGCAGTATCATCTTCGGCTGTTCAGACGAATCGACGAAGTATGTTTGCTTTATTAGCGCTAGCAATTAGTGCATTTGGAATTGGTACAACCGAGTTTATTAGTGTCGGTTTATTACCATCTATTTCGGAAGATTTACATGTTTCTGTTACAACAGCGGGCTTAACCGTTTCTTTATACGCGTTAGGAGTAGCATTCGGTGCTCCTGTTTTAACTTCGCTAACTGCTAGTATGTCGCGAAAAACATTATTAATGTGGATTATGATTGTCTTTATTATCGGTAATGGAATTGCAGCGGTAGCAACGAGTTTTACTGTGTTACTTATCGCGAGGGTTGTCTCTGCGTTTGCACATGGCGTTTTTATGTCGATCGGATCCACAATTGCGGCTGCACTTGTACCAGAGAATAAACGTGCTAGTGCAATAGCATTTATGTTTACTGGTTTAACCGTTGCGACGATTACAGGTGTACCAATTGGAACGTTTATTGGTCAACAATTTGGCTGGAGAGCATCTTTTATGGTGATTGTGGTCATTGGAATTGTTGCCTTAGTCGCAAACAGCATGTTAATTCCGTCTAACTTAAAAAAGGGTACACGAGTATCATTTCGTGATCAATTCAAACTTATCACGAACGGAAGACTCTTACTTGTTTTTGTCATTACTGCATTAGGATACGGAGGAACATTCGTAACATTTACGTATTTATCTCCGCTATTACAAGAAGTAACAGGATTTAAATCGAGTACCGTTACAATCATTTTGTTAGTGTACGGGATCGCAATTGCGATTGGGAATATGATTGGCGGAAAATTATCGAATCATAATCCAATTCGAGCACTATTTTACATGTTCTTTGTTCAAGCAATTGTATTATTCGTACTAACATTTACAGCGCAGTTTCAAGTAGCGGGGCTTATCACAATTATTTTTATGGGGCTATTCGCGTTTATGAATGTTCCAGGACTACAAGTGTATGTGGTTATATTGGCTGAGCGTTTCGTGCCGAGTGCCGTTGATATCGCATCAGCAATGAATATTGCAGCATTTAACGCAGGGATTGCCCTCGGTGCTTATTTAGGCGGTATTGTAACGAACTCGTTAGGATTAATTCATACAGCTTGGGTAGGCGGCATTATGGTAGTAGGCGCTGTTATTTTAACAGCTTGGAGTATGAACTTAGAAAAAAGAGATCAAGCAAAATAAAGGAGAGAAAAATATAATGAAAAATTTACAAAGTAAAACAACATTGCATAACGGTGTGGAAATGCCTTGGTTCGGTTTAGGTGTATTTAAAGTAGAAGATGGACCGGAACTTGTAGAGGCTGTGAAAGTAGCCATTAAAGAAGGATACCGTAGCATTGATACAGCTGCGATTTATGGAAATGAAAAAGCAGTTGGAGAAGGCATTCGCGCTGGTATAAAAGAAGCAGGAATTTCTCGAGAAGATTTATTCATTACTTCAAAAGTGTGGAACGCAGATCAAGGATATGAAACGACACTTGCTGCATACGAAGAGAGCTTAAAAAAATTAGAACTAGATTATTTAGATTTATATCTTGTCCATTGGCCTGTTGAAGGGAAATATAAAGATTCGTGGAGAGCGTTAGAAACACTTTATAAAGAAGAACGCGTGCGTGCAATTGGCGTAAGTAACTTCCAAATCCATCATCTGAAAGACGTACTGGAAGGTGCGGAAATTAAGCCGATGATTAACCAAGTAGAGTATCACCCGCGTTTAACGCAGAAAGAACTACAAGCTTTCTGTAAAGAACAAGGAATCCAAATGGAAGCATGGTCACCACTTATGCAAGGGCAATTATTAGATAATGAAACTTTACAAGAAGTTGCTGATAAGTACGGTAAAACAACAGCGCAAATCATTTTACGTTGGGATCTTCAAAATGAAGTTGTAACGATTCCGAAATCAACGAAAGAACAGCGTATTATTGCGAATGCTAATATATTCGACTTCGAATTAACAAAAGAAGATATGGAAAAGATTGATGCTTTAAATCAGAACCACCGCGTTGGTCCAGATCCTGATAACTTTGATTTCTAATAGAGGTAAGTTCAAAGGGTGCAAAAAAGTTTGCACTCTTTTTTGTTTTGTCTATGCATAAAAAACTTTTCTAACTAAATAATACATAGTAGTAAATTTGTTATTTTATAAGGGGTTGTAGACATGAATATAAAACGATCGTTCAAGCTAATGGCCGCTTTTTTGAGTGTTTTATTTGTATTTGCGAACTTATTATTCCCACTTCAAAAGGCATCCGCAGAGGTTATGGATCACACGAAGTATCAAATGGATTGGAGTTATAGTAAGTCAAAGAAAAAACCAATTCGAACAGAGCTTATTAAAACAGCAGATGGCAAAATTGCTTTTTGCTTAAATGTGGATTTGAAATCTCCGAGCGGCCAAGATTTACCTGAAATGGGTAAAGTAGATATTGACGTATACCGTGTACTATTAAACGGGTATCCGCAGAAGAGCCCACAAGAATTAGGTGTTTCCGATTGGAGAGAGGCACATTACGCAACGCAGCTTGCGGTGTGGAATGCGTTAAAACAAATTGATATTAACGATTTAGATTTCCGTAATAAAAATGTAGAAAAAGTAACGAAAGATATAGTTGCAAAAGCAAGCGCTAGTGAGGAACTACAAGAAATTACGATGAGTGTAGTACCATCAGAAGAACAAGAGGCAGTATTAAAAAATGAGTTTTTTGAAACAGGTTTATACACAGTGCAAACAAATGCAAAAAGTGGAACGTATAAAGTGCAAGCAACAGGTGCACCAGAAGGCACGAAGTTCGTAAATGAAAAAGGCGAGGGAAAAACAGAATTTAATGTAGGAGAAAAGTTCCGCATTTTAATTCCGAAACAAACACCATCGGGTGGATTTAGCTTTAAAGTATCAGGGAATTTAACGAAACTACAAGGAATTGCACATAAAGGAACACCGACAATTCAAAATGCAGTTGTATTACTTGAGCGTAGTGAAGAGAAAACAAGTCCAGAGTTGGCGGTAAGTTGGAAAAAAGCAAATGGTCATGATAATAAACCAAATAAACCATATACTCCAAACGAACCACATAAACCAAATCAAGATAAAAGATAAAAGATTAAAGAAAAGCACTGGTATGTTCCAGTGCTTTTTTTGTATGCTTACATTTTTGTAAGGTTGCTGTAATGTATCTAGATTATAGTTTTTGCAACATGCTGTTAAAATTAAGAAATAATTTACGATATATAAGGGGAGATACACCGTGAATGAACGTTCAAAGGCGCGAATTAGTTTTTTTATTTACCTGTCTATTTTAATTATTTTTGATATAAAATACTCGTTTATGATTTTGAATATGTTCCTTGCCTTTGCTGCACTAGAACTTTCTTTTTTATTGCCATTATTTAAAGTGAAACAGAAAAGTGAAATACCGGTGAGTAGCCTATTTTATATTATTTTCATACTACTATCACCGAATGTATTTTACGTAGTAACAGATTTAATTCATCTAAATATATATGAGTTTAATTATAAAAAAGGGCTAGTACTGGAAGAGTGGAAAAACTTTTTTGTATTAACAAGTGGAGTCATAATCGCAATTTATTATTACATTCTTATGCTGAAACAAGTGAACAATCTTTTACAGACGAAATGGAGAAAAGGTATGCTCTTTGTTTTTATATTACTTTCTAGTATCGGGATATTTATTGGAAGGTTTTTGCGTTTCCATTCGATTCATTTATTTACAGAGCCATTATCTTTAGTAAGACAGTTTGTATATGCAATGAATGGATCTTCGGTACTTTTCATTATATGGCTGACGCTTTTACAATGTACGGTTTGGTGGTTATTTGTAGATGTAAAAAGGAGGGAATTATAATCGATAAAGATATTGTAATGTTAACGATAGTACTTATAGCGATTGCTCTATTTCTTTTTATCTCACAAGTCTATATAGCGATCCTTCTGTATAAGTATGAAAAGTCTTGGTGGTGGGGAGGGCTTAGTTTCCTTTTACCGTTTGGACTTAATGTGTACATATATCAAATTATTATATTAGAAAAACGAGTGGGGATATTTTTTGAAAGGTTAAATTCAAGTGAAAGAAAATTATGGAGGAAAATATATTTTCTTGTATTGCTACAATATATGTTCTTGTTTGCATGCTTCGGATTTCTTACATCGCCAGCATTAATGTTTTGATCAGTACGGTATAATGAAACAAGAAATTAGAGAGAGAGATGAAAAATGAAACTTCGTATTTGTGAAATAACGACAGAAAATCGGCATGAAATTGCTAACTTAAAAGTAACAGAACAGCAGCATAAATTTATTGAAAGTACAGTTGAAAATTGTTTAGTTGATGCTGAAACAAAATATAAAGAAGATGCGGTTTCCATAGGTCTGTATGATGGTGATATACCTATTGGATATGCAATGTATGGCTGGTTTGAGGAAGAAGAAAAGGCTGTATATTTAAATCAATTTGTCATCGATAGTGCATGCCAAGGAAAAGGGTATGCAAAACCATTATTGCGTTTGCTAATGGAGCATTTTACAACAGAATATAATTGCAAAGTTATGTATTTAAGCATACATCCAGAAAACAAACTCGCGCAAAAATTATATGAATCAATTGGGTTCCATTTAACCGGTGAAATTGAGGATGAGTGGTTACACGGAAAAGGATTTATAATGAAACGTATGTTGGATTAATAAAAACCTGTCCGGAAGATTAGTATCTTTCAGGTGGGTTTTTTATTCTAAAATAGCATTAAAGTTAGGAATCTAAACATTAAGATTTTTGGATTAAATTCATGAAATTGTAATATTAATCTAATTGAAATGTCTATCTAACAAGAAAGAAATCGTGTACAATTCACTTTGGAAAAACTGTCCATAGATGGATGCCTATGAATGAATTGTAAAAAAACGATATTTTTATACACATTTTTCATGTATAGACAACAATACCTATTAAAATGTATTTCTTATCATTATCCCGCGATGAAAAAAGGAGAACTCATCATAAAACATAGAGAAAGATGAGGAGGAATTTTAGACTTTAAAATTTTTGTTATATAAGAAAGCGAATACATATAGGGAATAAAGGTAAGTGGTATTGGTAAGCGAAGTTTTGTTGTGTATTTTAAATGGTTGTATAAAGATAGATTGATTTTGCAGTAAATGAATATATCTATGGTGGTTTGCATTACAAAAAGAATAGGGGACACAGATTATGTCGAAGAAAAAGACGAGTAGGGTATTAGTAGCTGGCATATGTATATCTACATTATTATCACCAGTAGCTTTCGAAGCATCAAAAGGATATGCGGCACCTTTGGAAGAGAATAAAGGTGGGAATTTAGAAGAGAATAAATTTGAGCAGAGGGCGTTTCAGTTGCCGGGTAAAGGTAGCGTAGATGAAGAAAATGAACGTTTAAGAGTTACTTGGAAACTTTCTGCTAATGAGCCGACTGGAATTTATGCAGCGCCAAATGAAGAGATTACAATTGACATAAAAGGAACGCAGTCTATTCAAGCTTTCATAGGAACGAGATCTTATGATGAAAAGGATCCAGAAGAGTTTGATTTAAAACCAGGGAAAAACGTTATTTCATCTCCAAGAGGCGGTATTTTATATTTTTACAATATGAATAGCGAAGGTAATGTAACAGCTACAGTTACGAATGGTGGTAGCCACTTCCCTTTGTTTATTTTAGGTAAACATACGAAAAAAGATTGGGATGAAATGTTAAAAAAATATAAGGATCCTTATGCAGTTGAATTAAAAGGTGAGAGAAGCTTAATTACTACTACTTATGATTCTGTGCAGAAATATACGAAGAATACGGATCCAACAGAGCTAATGAAATTACACGATAAGATTATTCGTTTGGAAAACGCAGTGGCAGGATTATCTGAGGACGGTGTTGGGGTTGCGAAATCTCCAACTCATTATGTTCAGTTTGTTGAAAAACGGAATCCTGCTGAAGGGAACTTTATGTTTGCGACAAATTATCATACAGGATATATCCCGACGGCAATGAATAGAGTTTTAGATTTAGAAGTACTTGAAAAGGATGGTTGGGGACCATGGCATGAAGTTGGACATTTACATCAGCAAGAACCTTGGAAGTGGTCTAAAGTAAGAGAAGTCACAGTAAATATTTACTCATTAGCTGTTCAAAAGGCATTAGGGAATCAATTAGAAATGGATGAGCACTATAAAGAATCATTTGAGTATTTAGAGAGACCTAAAGCAGAAAGGGTCATTGATGAAATCAATCCTCTTACAATGTTTTGGCAATTAAATGTAGTGTATGGAGAACATTTTTATCCTAGGTTACATCAAGCTTATCGTTTGTTGCCTCAGAGTGAAATGCCTAATTCTGATGAAGAGAAAAAGCAACTATTTATTTATATGACATCAAAAGTGGTTGGGCAAAATTTAATTCCTTTCTTTGAGGAATGGGGATTAACGCCAAATGATGATACTAGAGAGAAGATAGAAAAATTAAATTTACCTAAATTAGAAAAGGAAATATGGAAAGCTACTGATAGTAATGATATTCGCGAGAGGCAAGTTGAACCGTATAAGGTTCCGTATGGTGAGCCTGCTAATGAGGTACAAAACCTTTTAGTTGGTACGGATTCTGATGAAAACGAGGCGAGTAAACTTGTTCAAAATTTAGGTGAGAATGTAAAAGTAACAGGTAAGATCATATGGCCTAAATTAGAGAATGGAAAACAGGAAGTGTTAGTAGAAATTGAAGATGAGAAAGGAAATAAAAATTCAATTCCTGTCCAAGTTAATGGAGTTTATGGTGACAGTATAATTTTTCAAGGACTTTCAAATGAAGTAATGTCCACAGTGATGCTTCGTCACAATGAAAAAAAATTAAATGTAAACTTTACTAATAATAAAATACATTACCGTTTTGAAAAAGAAGAATATATGGGCTTAACGGTATATGATCGAAATGGGATTGAAAAGAAAAGTGTATCGGCAGAAGGGCAAGAAAATGGAAAACGATTTGCGCTTGAACTAAATGGATTGGATTTTGAATATGGTGATGTAGTAAAAGTATTCCATGCAGAACCAGACCGTTTGAAGTGGTATCAAAATAACGCACTTGTAGATCGAGGGAATGCTAAAAATAAAAAAGAGAAATTATTCCAAATCACTCCGCAAGGGTTCGAGTTTAAAGATGGTTTACAAGAAGTAACAGCAGTCCCGCAAAAAGTAGTAGTCGGAACAGATGTTGAAAAGTTAGAAGCGAAAAACTTCGTACAAGTAAAAGATGGAGAAGTGAGTGGTTTTGCAGAAAAACCAAATACATCAAAAATCGGTAAACAAAAAGTAAAAGTAGAGACGAAAGATCGTTTTGGAAATAAGCAAGTGACGGAAGTTCCTCTAACAGTAACATATGGAGATAGTTTACTTGTATATGGATTAAGCTATGGTACTGACGATATGAAGTCAATTATAACGTTACATCATGATACGAAAAAACTGAGTGTAACAGATACAAAGAATCTGATTCATGATTACTTTAAAGATGAGAAGTATTTTGAATTCACACTGTACGATAAAGAGGGAACAGAGAAGAAAAATATAGCGGTAAAAGGTTTGGAGAATACGAAAGCTTTTGCCAAGGAAGTAGATGGACTTGCATTTGAGTATGGAGATGTTGTGAAAGTATACCATGCAGAATCTTCTCGTTTACATTGGTACCAAAAAGATTTATATGTGGGAGAAGGAAACAGTAAGGAGATAAAGGAATTAGTCTTCAAAATTACTGAAAATGGATTTGAAAGGTTAGACGGTGAGCAAACAGTAAAAGCAAATCCACAAAAAGTAGTAATTGGAACAGATATAGAAAAGTTAGAAGCGAAAAACTTTGTTGAAGTAAAAGATGGAGAAGTAGTTGGATTTGTAGAGAAACCAAATACATCAAAAATCGGTGAGCAAAAAGTAAAGGTAGAGACGAAAGATCGTTTTGGAAATAAGAAAGTGACAGAAGTGCCGTTAGAAGTAATTTACGGAGATAGCATTATGTTCTTTGGTACAAGTTATGGCGGAACAAACATTAAATCGGTTGTAACTTTGAACCATGAAGAGAAGAAATTCGGTACAACAGATTCAGAAGGTAAAATGCATACTTCATTTGCGGATGAGAAATATATGGGAATGACTGTATATGATAAAGATGGGAAAGAGAAGAAAGCAGTATCTGTAAAAGCGTCTGAAAATACGAAAGCATTCGCAGAGCAATTTAAGGGAATGTCGTTCGAATATGGCGATATAGTAAAAGTGTATCAAAGAGAGTTTGATAGATTTAAAGTGTATAAAAAGAATGAATTCGTGGATGCACAGTATGGCATTCATGAAATGTTCTTTAAAGTTACGGAGCAAGGTTTCGAAAGAATGGAAGCTCAGCAAGGAGTAACAGCAGTACCGCAAAAAGTAGTAATCGGAACAGATGATGCGAAATTAAGTGCAAAAGATTTTGTTCAAGTGAAAGATGGAGAAGTGATTGGTTTTGTAGAGAAACCAAATACAACGAAAATCGGAGAACAAAAAGTAAAGGTAGAAACGAAAGATCGTTTCGGGAATAAGAAAGTAACGGAAGTATCATTAGAAGTAACGTATGGAGATAGCTTGGTATTTAAAGGGCTAAATTATAGTACTGATATTAAATCGATTGTAACTTTGCAACATGATCAGAAAAAATTCAGTACGACAGCTGATTCGAATCCGGTGCACCATTATTTTAAAGAAGAAACGTACTTTGAATTTACATTATTAGATCAAAAAGGAATAGAGAAGAAAGCGATTGTAAAAGGTGTTGAAAACACGAAAGAGTTTGCAAAAGCGATTAACGGCTTAGAATTTGAATACGGTGACGTTGTAAAAGTGTATCATGCAGAATCGGATCGATTTAATTGGTATCAAAATAATAACTTTACTGGTCAAGGTAAGGCGAAAGTAGAAAAAGAATTATTCTTTAAAGTAACAGAAAAAGGTTTTGAAAGAATAGAAGCTCTACAAGAAGTAAAGGCAGTACAGCAAAAAGTAGTAATCGGAACAGATGCTGAAAAGTTAGAAGTGAAAAACTTTGTTGAAGTAAAAGACGGAGAAGTAATTGGATTTGTAGAGAAACCAGACACAATGAAACTCGGTGAGCAAAAAGTAAAAGTAGAGACGAAAGATCGTTTTGGGAATAAGACAATAACAGAAGTACCGATTGAAGTGACGTATGGAGATAGCCTGGTGTATCAAGGTGTGTCCAATGTTACACGTTCTATTGTTACGTTAAATCATGACGAAAAGAAATTACATGCAACATTTACGAATGATGTGATTCATTATCGTTTTGTGAACGAACAGTATTTGGGTTTTACGATTTATGATCAAAATGGAAATGAGAAAAAGCATATATCAGCAGACGGTCAAGAAACCTCAAAGAATTTTGCAGAACAAGTAAATGGTACTCCATTTGAGTATGGGGATGTTGTAAAAGTGTATCATGCAGAACCAAGTCGTCTGAAATGGTATAAAAAGAATGAGTTAGCAGAACAAGTAGCTTCAGCAGAAGTTACATTTAAAATCACTCAAAGTGGATTAGAGCTAGTAAAGGAAACATTGTAATAAAAAATGCGCGTAGATATTGGATCTACGCGCATTTTTGTATTACTCAGCTTCTGAAACAACTGTGAAGCGTTCGTTTACATGTTTTGGATTTTCGATTTCATCAAGTGCTGCAACTGCGAAGTCTTCGTAACTTACGTAGCTATCACCTTTCGCATTAACAAGAAGGTTGTCTTTGCCAGCTGTATAAGAGCCAGTGCGTTTTCCTAATGCAAATAGTGCAGAAGGGCTAATGAATGTCCAAGTAATATCATTTGTTTGATTTAGGATTTCTAAGTTTTTACCTTGGTTTTGAGCTGTTGCAAGATATTCATTTGGGAATCCTGGTGTATCAAATACACGTGTTGTTTTCTCTTCGTCTACAAATAAGCTACCAGCGCCGCCAACAACAAGTAATTTTGTATTAGGTGCACCTTTCATAGCTTCGATAAGTACGTTTCCTGCATCTACGTGAAGATGTTCTTGTCCGGCTGGAGCACCGAATGCATTTACAACTACATCGAATGTTTGTAGGTCGTTAGATGTAAGAGCGAATACATCTTTCTCTAGAACCTTTACATTTTCTTCTGTGATTTTTGCAGCGCTTCTTACGATTGCAGTTACTTCATGTCCGCGATCTAAAGCTTCTTTTAAAATGCGACTTCCTGCTTTACCAGTTGCTCCGATGATTCCGATTTTCATAATAAATCCCTCCAAAGTGTTTTGTTAAAATGTATATCTGAAAGTAAATGAATGTATTGTAATTAGGTTTGTTACAACCTGATGTAACCATTATAGTTACAGGTTGGTCTTTTTGTCAATGGTGTTGTTTGTAAATTTATTTTTTGTTTTAGTATGTACATTTAAAGGGAGGAGAGTCATAAAAAGATTGTTACGTTATAATCACTAACATTTGGAAAAGTGTAAATTGTCGAAAAATGTTGATTTTTAAATGTTTTTTAAATATAATTCGTTTTATGGAGAAAAGGAGGGGTTAATTGTATGAATATTTTAGAGCAATTTGTTTCATCAACGAATACAATTCTTTGGTCATATATTCTTATTGCAATGTTAATTGGTTTAGGTCTTTATTTTTCTATTAAATTGAAATTCGTACAACTTACTCATTTAGGGGAAATGATTCGACTAATGAGTGATGGATTAACTGGAAAGACACGTAAAAAAGGCAGTGTATCATCATTCCAAGCATTTTGTATGAGTTCAGCGGCTCGTATTGGAATCGGGAACTTAGCTGGTGTAGCGCTAGCTATTTCTATGGGAGGACCAGGAGCTGTATTTTGGATGTGGGTGATTGCGATTATCGGTGCGTCTTCGAGCTTCGTAGAGAGTACGCTTGCACAAATTTATAAAGTAAAAGATGGCAGTGGCTTCCGTGGTGGTCCTGCTTATTATATGGAAAAAGGTTTAAATAAACGTTGGATGGGAATTTGGTTCTCTATTCTAATTACAATTACTTACGGATTAATTTTCAACTCCGTACAAGCGAATACAGTGACATTAGCATTTAAAAATGCATTTGGTATTGAGCGTTATGTTGTGGGGATTGTACTTGCGGTATTAGTCGCGGTTATTATTTTTGGTGGTGTAAAAAGTATTGCGCGTATGTCTGAAATGATCGTTCCGCCAATGGCGCTTATTTATATTGCAGTAGCAATTTTCGTCGTTATTAAAAATTATTATTTAATACCGGATATGTTTACAGAAATCTTTAAAGGGGCATTTGGTTTAGATTCAGCTGTAGGTGGCGGTATTGGTGCTGCAATGAAGTTTGGTATTCAGCGCGGATTATTTGCGAATGAAGCGGGTATGGGGAGTGCGCCAAATGCGGCGGCAACAGCAGATGTAACGCATCCAGCGAAACAAGGTTTTATTCAAACAATCGGTGTTTTAGTAGATACGTTCTTAGTATGTACATCAACAGCGTTTATCGTACTATGTTCTGGTGCATATAAAGCAACAAATTTAGAAGGTATTGAATTAACGCAAAATGCATTAAGTTCACAAATTGGCCCATGGGCAAGTAGCTTCTTAGCGATTATCATTTTCTTATTTGCTTTCAGTTCACTTCTAGGAAACTACTATTATGGTGAAACGAATATTGAGTTTATTAAGCAAAGTAAAACTTGGTTAACGATTTACCGTATTGCGGTAGTGGGAATGGTGTTATTCGGTTCTATTGCGACGCTTCAAGTTGTATGGAATATGGCAGACTTATTTATGGGTCTAATGGTAATTACAAACTTAATTGCGATTACACTTCTTGGACGATTTGCATATGCAGCATTAGCGGACTATGTGAAACAAAAGAAACAAGGAAAAGATCCAGTCTTCCGTGCAGATTCTATCCCTGGTTTAATGAACACAGAGTGTTGGGATAAGCCGGCGGTAACTGATAAAGAAAAAGCAGTATAATAAAAAGGCGAGCATCGAGATGAATTCGATGCTTGTTTTTTTATTGTAATTAATGATATTAATGATATTAATGATATTAATGATATTAATGATATTAAGGCTAAAAGATGATTGATATAATGTCTATAAAAAATACGGATGTTATAATTGTTAACATTTTCATGTCATAAAACCTTACATTTCTTGTCGAAAATTCTTGATTGTTAAAAGTTTTTAGAATATAATCTTCTTAGTGTTATGAAGAGGGGGAACGCAATGATGGATTTTTTAACTAGTGTTATTGGGGATATAAATAATGTTCTATGGTCATATATTATTATTGCAATGCTAATTGGACTTGGGCTTTATTTTTCTTTCCGAGTAAAGTTTGTTCAAATACGTTACTTTGGAGAAATGATTCGTTTACTTGGGGATGGAGCGAGTTCAAAAACAAGAAAAGCGCAAAAAGAAAAAAGTGGTGTATCGTCATTCCAAGCATTTTGTATGAGTACAGCTTCTCGTGTAGGTACTGGTAACTTAGCTGGTGTAGCTATCGCAATCTCAGCAGGTGGACCAGGAGCGGTATTCTGGATGTGGTTAATCGCGGTAATTGGGGGTGCTTCTGCATTTGTAGAGAGCACATTAGCGCAAATTTATAAAGTAAAAGATGGGAATGCGTTCCGTGGTGGTCCAGCGTATTATATGGAAAAGGGTTTAAAGAAACGCTGGCTAGGAGTTGTCTTCTCTGTTCTAATAACAGTTAGTTTCGGATTAATTTTCAACGCCGTGCAGTCAAACACAGTAGCGGCGGCTTTTGATGGAGCATTTAACACAGATGGTAAGTTTGTAGGTCTGTTTATGGCTGGTTTACTTGCAATCATTATCTTCGGCGGAGTAAAACGTATTGCACGTGCGGTTGAAATGATTGTTCCAGTAATGGCAATTATATATGTAGCAGTTGCATTATTCGTTGTTGTAACAAACATTACGGCAATTCCATATGTATTTAAAGAAATTTTCTTACATGCTTTCGGAATTAAAGAAGTAGTGGGCGGGGGATTAGGAGCTGCGATTTTACTAGGGGTAAAACGTGGATTATTCTCAAATGAAGCTGGTATGGGTAGTGCGCCAAATGCTGCAGCGACAGCTAACGTAACGCATCCAGTGAAACAAGGTTTCATTCAAACTTTAGGGGTATTTACAGATACATTATTAATTTGTAGTTGTACAGCATTTATCATTTTATTATCAGATGTGCCTGGAGCGGCTGATTTAAACGGAATTCAATTAACGCAACAAGCGTTAAGTCAACATATCGGACCATGGGCTTCTGTATTTGTAGCAGTTGCAATCTTCTTATTTGCATTTAGTTCATTGGTAGGAAACTATTATTATGGTGAAACGAATATTGAGTTTTTAAATGGAAGTAAAGTTTTACTAAATGTTTATCGAATCGCGGTACTTGGTATGGTTATGTTAGGGTCTGTAGCAACAATTCAAATTGTTTGGGACTTAGCAGATTTATTCATGGGTATCATGGCTATTATTAACTTAGTGGCGATTGTATTCCTTTCTAAGTATGCTTTCGCGGCATTATCAGATTACGTAAAACAAAAGAAACAAGGAAAAGATCCAGTCTTTTATGCGGAGTCTATTCCTGGTTTAAACAATACAGAGTGCTGGGACAAGCCAGCAGTAGCAGATAAAGAAAAAGCTGTATAACAAAAAGGAACGAGCATCAGAGGAATTTGATGCTCGTTTTTTTTATGGTGATAAACTAAAGGAAGAGGGAAAATACGAACATTAATGAGTGTTTTATAATAAAATGTATTTTTTTTAAGAAAAGTGCGGATGTGAGTTATAATTTGTGTTAGAATGGAAAATGGCTTTGAGACAAGAGATTTTATGGCTTTTCATATCCGATTGAAGGTTTTGGAGGAGAAATGGAAAGTTCGGATTATTCCTTGTTTTGAGTAGTCAGACGTTCAACGTTAATGAAGAGTTAAATGGAGGATTTTATTAATGAAGTTTGTTATGTTTCTTGTAGGACTACTAGTTGTATTCGTACTCGGCTTTCTTATAAGTTCTGATCGTAAGAAGATTAAGTATAAACCAATCGCAATTATGCTTGTTATTCAGCTAGCGTTAACGTATTTCTTATTAAATACGCCAATTGGTTATATTTTAGTAAAAGGAATTTCAGATGGATTTGGAGCACTTCTTGGATATGCGGAATCTGGAATCGTTTTCGTATTTGGTGGTCTTGTTAATAAAGGAGAGGTTTCATTCTTCTTAACAGCTTTATTACCAATCGTATTCTTTGCAGTGTTAATCGGAATTCTGCAACACTTTAAAATTTTACCGATATTTATTCGTGCTATTGGTACTATGCTAAGTAAAGTAAATGGTTTAGGAAAATTAGAATCATATAATGCAGTAGCGGCCGCAATTGTTGGGCAAGCAGAAGTATTTATTACAGTAAAAGATCAATTAAGTAAAATCCCAAAACATCGTTTATATACACTATGTGCATCTTCCATGTCGACAGTATCGATGTCGATCGTTGGTTCTTATATGAAAATGATTGAACCAAAATATGTAGTAACAGCACTTGTATTAAATTTATTTAGTGGTTTCATTATTATTCATATTATTAATCCGTACGATATTACGGAAGAAGAAGATACACTGAAGTTAGAAAATAAGAAAAAACAGTCATTCTTTGAAATGCTGAGCGAATATATTATGCTTGGTTTCACGATTGCGATTACGGTAGCAGCAATGTTACTTGGTTTCGTAGCATTAATTACAGCAATCAATAGCTTGTTTGATTCAGTGTTCGGTATTACATTCCAAGCTATTTTAGGATATATTTTCTCTCCATTAGCATTCGTAATGGGTATCCCGCAAGCAGAAATGGTAACAGCGGGACAAATTATGGCAACAAAATTAGTATCAAACGAGTTTGTTGCGATGCTTGATCTAGGAAAAGTAGCTGGTGATTTATCAGCTCGTACAGTCGGTATTCTTTCTGTATTCCTTGTATCATTCGCGAACTTCTCATCTATCGGAATTATCGCAGGTGCAACGAAAGGGATCGATGAAAACCAATCAAACGTTGTTTCATCATTCGGATTACGACTTGTATACGGTGCGACATTAGTAAGTCTTTTATCGGCGATTATCGTTGGTGTTATGTTGTAAAAAAAGGTGGTCCTAGTTCATAGCTAGGGCTATTTTTTTGTGGTAAATTTCATAAAAAAACCAATTGGTGAGGAATATATTTACATATGAAAATCTTTTAAAATTTATATTGCATTTCGATTAGATAACGCTTACAATTTGATTTGTAGGTGGTATCAATTTCAGACTTTCAAGTATGGTAGGAGAGAAGAAGCTACCTTTTATAAATTGCAATTTATGTAAACGCTTACTGATTTTAGAAAACAGTTGAATAATATTTAGGGGTTTTAAATTTTTTTAACATCAATGGTCAGACGTCATTCGTTATACGTTATACGACCAATAACTCGTGGGAGAAGTGGAGGATTCACATATGAAAATAGTAATGTTTCTAGTCGGTTTACTTGTAGTATTTGTACTAGGTTTCCTTATAAGTTCAGATCGTAAGAAAATTAAATATAAACCAATTGCACTTATGCTTGTCATTCAATTGGTACTTGCGTATTTCTTACTAAATACAAAGGTCGGATTTGTATTAGTAAAAGGGATTGCAGATGGATTTGGCGCTATTTTAAAATTTGCGGAAGCTGGGGTTAATTTCGTATTTGGTGGTCTAGCAAACGATGGACAAGCACCATTCTTCTTAACAGTATTATTACCAATTATTTTCTTAGCAGTATTAATCGGGATCTTACAACATATTAAAGTTTTACCGATTATCATTCGTGCAGTCGGTTTCGTATTAAGTAAAATTAACGGTTTAGGAAAACTAGAATCATATAATGCGGTAGCAGCTGCAATTGTTGGTCAAGGTGAAGTATTTATTACAGTAAAAGATCAACTAAGCAAATTACCAAGAAATCGTTTATATACACTATGTGCATCTTCAATGTCGACAGTATCGATGTCAATCGTCGGTTCTTATATGAAAATGATTGATCCGAAATATGTAGTAACAGCACTTGTATTAAACTTATTCAGTGGATTCATTATCGTTCATATCATTAATCCATATGAAGTAAAAGAAGAAGACGATATTTTAGAATTACAAGAAGATAAAAAACAAACATTCTTTGAAATGTTAGGCGAATATATTATGCTTGGTTTCTCTATCGCTGTAACAGTAGCGGCGATGTTAATCGGTTTCGTAGCATTAATTACAGCAATTAACGGTGTATTCGATTCAATTTTCGGAATCACATTCCAAAGCATTTTAGGATATGTCTTCTCACCATTAGCATTCGTAATGGGTATTCCAACATCTGAGATGCTAACAGCAGGACAAATTATGGCAACGAAATTAGTAACGAACGAATTCGTTGCAATGCTTGATCTTGGAAAAGTAGCTGGTGAGTTATCAACTCGTACAGTAGGTATTTTATCAATCTTCCTTGTATCATTTGCGAACTTCTCATCTATCGGAATTATCGCAGGTGCAACGAAGAGTATTGACGGAAAACAAGCAAATGTTGTATCATCATTCGGACTAAAACTTGTATACGGTGCAACGTTAGTAAGTATATTATCAGCGATTATCGTTGGGGTTATGCTTTAATAAAATAGTAAAGAAGTCGTTTATCTCTCGCCTAGAGGGATGAACGACTTTTTTATTTTGGTATGATAAATAATATAGAGAGGGGGAATTAGGGTGAAAGAACGAGATAGTTTAAGGGAGTTTGATGAGATTATAGAGAACATTGATCAATTAACTGGAGAAGATGCTAGAGCATTTTTAAAATTGATATATGGATATTTGAACATAGTAGAGGAAG
Organism: Bacillus cereus group sp. BfR-BA-01331; assembly: GCF_022663915.1. Lineage (NCBI taxonomy): Bacteria > Bacillati > Bacillota > Bacilli > Caryophanales > Bacillaceae > Bacillus > Bacillus cereus group sp. BfR-BA-01331. The sequence goes on along the minus strand of NZ_JAKUGJ010000006.1, from coordinate 37,087 downwards.
GAGACGGGACTTTTACTCATAGTGACTTTGTTGAAAAGGTTTCAAGGTTTTATAAGAAAGATGTGGGTAAGGTTATTAAGCTGAGAGAAGAAATAAAAAAATCACCTTAATCCATTCATTAAGGTGATTGAAATATTATTCAGCTGGAGGCGTAAATGTACGTTTCTCTAATTCAGCATCTAGCATAAATAGTGCGTTTGAATCGCTTGTAATACGTTTTAATTTTTGGATGATGCTATCAAATGAAGCTTCTTCTTCTACTTGCTCATCAACGAACCATTTTAAGAAGGTAATTGTTGCGTGTTCACGCTCATCCCAAGCGATATCAGATAAGTGATAAATGCGCTTCGTTACTTCACGTTCATGCTCAAGTGCTACTTCAAAAGCATTCAATACAGACTCATATTCGTTATTAGGATGATCAAATCCAGTAATAATAGCGCGCTCGCCGCGGTCATTAATGTAGTTGTAAAGCTTCATTGCGTGGAAACGCTCTTCTTCAGCTTGTACAAGGAAAAAGTTAGCGAATCCATCGTAGCTTTCCGCTGTACAGTAAGCAGCCATTGCCATATAAGCGTGGGCAGAGTAAAATTCAAAATTCATTTGTTCATTTAGTGCGTCGTGCAATTTTTTAGATAACATAAAATCCCCCTTATTATTTTGACAAGAACATTATATCACAATTGATAATGTTCTCATTTAGATGTTTCGAATCTTTTTGAAAGCTTTGTGACGTGTGTTTCCATAATGTCTTGTAAATCCAAATCATATTTTTGTGAAAGAACAATAAGATTAGATAGTACATCACCAAGTTCTTCTTTTAGTTCTTGTTTTAGCTCTTCTTGTGTTTTCGTTTGTTCATCAGGGCGATCACGACCGATTTCAATTGCGCGAACAACGCGTGAAACTTCCCCAACTTCCTCAGTTAAGAAATTTAAGCGAATAAAGGAGTTGTACTGTGACCAGCTTCGTTTTTCGTAAAATTCCTCCACCCATCTTTGAAATGCGACGATATCCATTTCTTCCTCATCCCTTCAATATGTTGTACAATACTCATTGTATCATAACAATATATAGTTTCGGGGTGTAGGGATGAGAAAGATTTGTGTGTTTGCAGGTTCAAATTTAGGGGGAAGACCAGAATTTAAAGAGCAGGCAATAGAGTTAGGGAAAATGTTTGTTGAGAACGATTATGAGCTTGTATACGGCGGTTCATGCGTTGGATTAATGGGAGAAGTAGCAAACGAAGTTCTTCGTTTAGGTGGACGTGTAACAGGTGTTATGCCGCGTGGTTTATTCCGTGGTGAAATCGTTCATACAGGATTAACAGAATTAATTGAAGTAGAAACGATGCACGAACGTAAAGCAAAAATGGCAGAGCTTGCGGATGCTTTCATTGCATTACCAGGTGGATACGGAACATTTGAAGAATTATTTGAAGTTGTATGTTGGTCACAAATTGGTATACATGATAAGCCGGTTGGTTTATTAAACATTAAAGACTTTTACGGGCCAATTCTGCAAATGGTTGATCGCGCAGCGGAAGAAGGCTTTATGAATCCATCGAATAAAGAGTTAATCGTTTCCGCTGAGACGGCAGATAAACTAATTCATGAAATCCAAAATTACGAGCGTCCTGTCTTGGGGACGAAGTGGAAGCAATTATCATAGTACATTTTTATAGCGATTTATAGAAACACATGTCTTTTTATCGTAAAAAGGCATGTGTTTTTAATATAGTTAAATATGTTAATGTTAAAATATAAAGTTTTCAAAAAGGAGAAATAGATGGAGGAGTTTGTGTATTTACGTCCTGTTTTTAAAAGTATTTTAGCAGCGTCTATTCTTGTTATGCTAATTGTTTTAAGACAGAAGAAAGAGCTAATTAATGAGTTTTCGCTTTGGTTTATTTCGGTTATATGTATTGGTGTTTCTGCGATAACACTTGTTATGCTAGGATTTATTGCTGATGAATATAGTTTAGGTGGCGATGTGCAGTCTTCTAATATGTTTATTGGGATTGTTTTGATCAGTGGTCTGAATTTCGTTATCTACTATAGACGGAAATAAAAAAAGGCATTCCATATTACTTCGGAATGCCTTTATCATTTTGATTACTTTGTTTTTTATACAGGTACCAGCCACCCCAGCCGCCACCAATTGCTACAACAACGAGGAAAGCATAGTCTTTAACCTCGACACGTATGTTGAAAATATTAGCTATGAGTAAGAGAATCCCAACTGTTATTAACGCAAAAAATGCTCTAATTAAGTAGTCTTTCAACTGAACCACTCCCGCCATTTAAGTAGTAAATGATGAATATGGAAAAGCTTTTTTGGATCTATTTTACTAAAGGGTGTTACCTATATTTTAACATAAAAGGGATTGTAATATATTGATAAAAGTAGAGGAGAGGGGGGCTAATATTGTCGTGATTTGTTGGTAAAGCGATATTCTTTGTCGAAACGTTGATATATCGTGAGTTGCGATCGATATAATTTTATGTATTATCAAGTGCGACCAATCAATAGAAAAAAGCGACTCTGAACGAGCCGCTTGCGCTTTAAGTGGTATCTAGCTCCAGCGGCTAGAATGTTTGGTGGCTTCGCTTTTTCCTGCGAGGCAAAGAGCGCCTCTACGTCAAAAGCTCCATCCCCCTCACATTCTGAGCGAGCCGCTTGCGCTTTAAGTGGTATCCAGCTCCAGCGGCTAGAATGTTTGGTGGCTTCGCTTTTTCCTGCGAGGCAAAGAGCGCCTCTACGTCAAAAGCTCCATCCCCCTCACATTCTGAGCGAGCCGCTTGCGCTTTAAGTGGTATCCAGCTCCAGCGGCTAGAACAGTCGGTTGTTTCACTCCTTCATTCGAGGCAAAAAGCGCCTCGGAATCAGGAGTTCCAACACCCTCCTGTTCTGAACGAGCCGCTTGCGCTTTAAGTGGTATCCAGCTCCGGTGGCTAGCTCTTCGTGTCTAAGAACCTTCCACATAAGAAGGCAAAAGCGCCTTCTATGTGAAAGAACCTTAGCCAGTCAGAGCTGAACGAGCCACCTCCGCTTTAAATCTATCCAGCTCCGGTGACTAGAACAGTCGGTCATTTCGCGCCTTCCTGTGAGGCAAAAAGCGCCTCTTCGTCAGGAGCTCCAATGCCCTCTTGTTCTGAGCAAGTCACCTCCGCTTTAAAATCTATTATTGATTCAAGAATGCACGTAGCATCCAAGCGTGTTTTTCTAGTTCTGTGTAGATGCCTAGTAGTAGGTCAGATGTCATTTCGTCGTCAGATTCTTGAGCGATTTCCATGCCTTTTTTCAGTTCAGTTAGCATCATTTCGTAGTCTTTCATGATTGCTTCGACCATCCCTTCTGCAGTTTCTCCGTAAGCTGCTTCTTGAATAGAAGATAGTTCTAAGTATTCTTTCATTGTTGCTACTGGTTTGCCGCCAATTGCTAAAATGCGTTCTGCGATTTCATCGATGTGAGTAGCTGATTCTGTGTAAAGCTCTTCAAATTTTTCATGTAGTGTGAAGAATTGAGGTCCTTTTACGTACCAATGGAAGTTGTGTAGTTTTGTAAATAAAACGCTCCAGTTTGCTACTTGTTTGTTTAATGCTTCGATTACTTGTGTATTCATTATGATCAATCTCCTCTTGAGTTATTATTTTATACGAATTACTAATTTATAATTATTATAATCTAGTAATTTGTATAAATCAACCCTTTTGCTGGAATTAATTTGAACAAATTATGAACTGTTGTAAATAAAAAATCCCTATTACTGTGAAGTAATAGGGATTTTTATTTGATATATAGCTCCAGTGGCTAGAATGTTCGGTGGCTTCGCTTCTTCCTGCGAGGCAAAGAGCGCCTCTACATCAAAAGCTCCATCCTCCTCACATTCTGAACGAGCCGCATCCGCTTTTAATGCTATCCAGCTCCAGCGGCTAGAACAGTCGGTTGTTTCACTCCTTCATTCGAGGCAAAGAGCGCCTCGGAATCAGGAGTTCCAACACCCTCTTGTTCTGAACGAGCCGCATCCGCTTTTAATTATTATATAGCTTGTTTCTTCTCTTCTAAATCTTGCCCATCCCAACACTCAGTATTCTTTAAGCCAGGGATAGAACTTGCAAGGAAAACAGGATCTTTTCCTTGTTTCTTTTGTTTTATATAGTCTACTAATGCTGAGTAGGCAAATTTGCTAAGGAATGAGATGGCAATTAAGTTTGTGAGTACCATTAGTCCCATGAATAAATCAGCTAAGCTCCAAACTGTTTGAAGGGCAGCGGTTGATCCGAAGAAAACCATTCCTACAACTGCAACACGATAAATCATTAGCCATGTTTTGCTTTCTTTAATGAATGCGATATTTGTTTCACCATAATAGTAGTTTCCAAGTAAAGAACTGAAAGCGAATAGGAAAATAATAATCGCTAAGAAAGTGCTAGCCCACGATCCAATTTGTGAACTTAATGCTTGTTGTGTTAATTCAATTCCTTGTAAATTTGATCCTTTGTAAAGTCCAGAACATAATACGATAAATGCTGTTGATGTACATACTAAGAATGTATCTACGAAAACACCTAATGCTTGAACAAGTCCTTGTTTTACAGGATGAGATACATCTGATGTTGCAGCTGCGTTAGGAGAGCTACCCATACCTGCTTCTGTCGCGAATAAACCGCGCTGAATTCCGAACTTGATTGCTGCTCCAATACCACCAGCGATGGCTTGGTCTAAACCAAATGCGCCGTTAAATATTTCCATGAAAATGCTTGGTAACATATTGAAGTTGTTAATAACGACAAAAACAGCTACGCCGATATAAATGATTGCCATTGGAGGAACAATCAATTCTGTAATACGTGAAATGCTTTTAATACCACCAAAAATAATAACAGCAACTAATAAAGCTAATACAGCTCCTACGATAGTTCGCTCTAGTCCAAAAGCATTTTCAAACGCTATTGTTACTGTATTTGCTTGTACTGAGTTGAAGATTAATCCGTATGCAACTGTAATGAGAAGTGAAAACCAAATACCCATCCAGCGCTTGTTTAAGCCTTTTTCCATATAGTAAGCAGGACCACCACGGAATCCACGTCCGTCTTTTACTTTATAAATTTGTGCGAGAGTACATTCTACAAAACTAGTAGCTGCACCGATAATGGCGATAAACCACATCCAAAATATTGCGCCAGGTCCGCCCATTGAAATTGCTAGTGCTACACCAGCTAAGTTCCCGATACCAATACGTGCAGCTGCACTTAAGCAAAATGCTTGGAATGGAGAGACGCTATCTTTTTTCTTTTCTTTTCGATTGAACCCTTTACTAATTAAACTGACCATTTCACCGAAATGAGTAATTTGGACAAATTTTAATTTAAAAGAGAAATAAAGACCGAAGCCGATTAGCATTGCAATAAGAATATATGACCACAAAATATTATTCGTTACTTCAAGGAATCTGCTAAAGATATCAACCATATAATACACTTCCTTTTTTTCATAATAAGAAAAGTATATGCAAAAAGTATACCAGAATCAAATCCTGCAAAAAAATATGTTACTTAAATGTGTTTTATGTTATGATTAAGTTACATCATAAAGTTTTTAGAATTATTTACATTTTAAAAAACTAAATTTAAAGCGAGAAAGAGGGGATAATTTGAAAGAAGAATCTTTATTAAAAGTAAGCCTTAAGATTTTGAAAACGAGAAGTAATTTATTTTTTATCGTTACATCTTCAAGTATGTTTCTAGGAGCTGCTTATTATTACAATAAAAGATTTCCAAATCACAAATATCCTGAATGGTTAGAATTTCTAAAATTGATTGGATGAATAAAAGACAGAAAAACAGAAAATTTAAATATAAATCCGTTGAGGAGGAGTTAAAGATGAATATTAGAGAAAGTGAACTTCCAGGTATTGGTTACAAGTTTCAAATCGTTACGAAAGGTAACGAAAAAATGGTGATTGTTATTCATGATGATGGACGTAGAGAAATGTATCATTTCGATTCAGACCATGAAGAAAGTCTATCAAGCATTTCATTGCGCGACTCAGAGGCAAGACAAATTGCAGCAATATTAGGCGGGATGGTATATAAGCCTAGGGCACTAGAAAATGTTGAGATGGTCTTTGAAGGTTTAGCAATTGAGTGGTTCAAAGTGGAGAATGCAGCACCAGCAATTGGAAAAACAATTGGTGATCTTGAAATAAGAAAAACATATAGCGTAACGATAATTGCAGTTATGAAAAAGAATATGAAAAAGCTATTTAATCCAGGTCCAGACACGGTGATTGAAGAAGGAGATATGCTTGTAGTTTCAGGTGAGAGAGAAGAAATTAAAAAAATTATTAATGAATTACTTTCGAATAGGGGGACTGACTAGATGGATACTTTAATTTTTGAAGTTGGTACAGCTTTAGTTTTAGTAGCAATTGCGGCGGTAATTGCTGGAAAGTTTAAATTCTCAGTAATTCCTTTTCTAATTGTTCTTGGGATGTTAGTAGGACCGCACGCGCCGACAATAGGTGTTATCGATCTCAAATTTATTGAAAGTGCAAGTGTGATATCCTTCCTTGGAAGGATTGGCGTTCTGTACCTTCTTTTCTATCTGGGATTAGAGTTTTCGATGAAAAAACTAATTAAATCTGGACGTTCTATCGCGATTGGTGGAACAATCTATATTTTGATTAACTTTTCGCTAGGATTATTATACGGATTTATAATGGGATTCCCATTACTCGAAATCTTAATTATTGCGGGTATTATTACGATTTCTTCTAGTGCTATCGTTGCTAAAGTGTTAGTGGATTTAAGAAGAACTGGTAATAATGAAACCGAATTAATTTTAGGAATTATTATGTTTGAAGATATATTCCTTGCTGTATATTTATCAGTCGTTTCAGGCTTAGTTCTTGGGGATCATGCTTCCTTCTTAGGTGCTCTTACTTCAATTGGAATTGCTTTAGGATACATGCTTCTCTTCTTTATTGTAGCTAGAAAGGCGACGCCGTTATTAAATAAATTGCTCAATATTAGTTCAGATGAAATTTTCATTATTGTAGTATTTGCTTCGTTATTCTTTATTGCAGGTTTTTCAGAAACAATTCACGTTGCAGAAGCAATCGGGGCACTTCTTTTAGGGTTAGTTTTCTCTGAGACAGAGCATAGTGATCGAATTGAACATCTTGTTGTTCCATTTAGAGACTTCTTCGGAGCTATTTTCTTCTTCAGTTTCGGATTAAGTATCGATCCGTTTTCATTAGGCGGGGCGATATGGTTAACGTTAGGTGCTGTCCTTCTTACAATCGTCGGAAACTTTGTTGCAGGGATGATTGCAGGAAGACAAGCTGGATTATCTCATAAAGCATCAACAAATATTGGATTAACAATCGTTTCAAGAGGAGAATTCTCCATCATTATGGCTAATATCGGCATCGCCGGTGGTTTAATGTCAGTACTGAAACCATTCTCAGCACTATACGTGCTTATACTATCGATCTTAGGTCCACTTCTGACGAAAGAGTCAAAGAATGTATATAAATTTTTAAATAAAATCTTTAAGTGGGATACGAAGACTAGATAAATTTTGAAAAAATAAAAGTACAAGATATTTACTGCTTGTACTTTTATTTTTTGCAATGAAAACAGTAAAGAGAGGTAAATGATGTTAGGAGAGTTGATTCACTCAGTTTTAGTTTTTCTAGAAGGACTTGGTTATTGGGGAATTATGCTGGGATTAATGATAGAGGTTATCCCAAGTGAAATCGTATTATCTTATGCAGGTTATTTAGTATCAACAGGAAGCATTACATTTTGGGGGGCTGTCGCGTTCGGTACAATTGGTGGTGTAATCGCACAACTATTCATTTATTGGATCGGTCGATACGGAGGAAGACCTGTTCTTGAGCGATATGGAAAATATATTTTGATTCAGAAGAAACATATTGATTATGCTGAAGCGTGGTTTAATCGTTACGGAACTGGTGTTATTTTTACAGCGCGTTTTATTCCTGTTGTGCGTCATGCTATTTCGATACCAGCGGGTATTGCGAAAATGTCACATGCTAAGTTTATTACGCTAACTACACTAGCTGTCATTCCATGGTCAATTGTATTTGTATATTTAGGTTTTAAATTAGGAACAGAGTGGGAAAGTATTAATAAAGTAGCTGGGCCATATGTGAAATACTTTGCACTTGCTGCTATTGTTTGTGCAATTGGTTATTTTATATTAAAAAAAATGATGAAAAAAAAGTGATTACGGAAAAAGAATCTATGCTGACATAGATTCTTTTTTATCGTCATTTTTTAAAGGATGAAAGTGTATGTTTAATATTTACCATATTGTGGCATATATATAGGAAAAGGGAGTTTAGGAAGGGGATTATTGAGAAATGGAACTCCAGTTTCAAAATGTATATCAACAAGTTGAGAATTGGTATGTGTTGGATTCGGAGCTTCCTTGGGATGTCAAAAAGTTAAGAAATGATTTATTTTCTCTTATTGAAGTAAGTGCAACGCCAGTTATTTTTTGTGATACGTGTGATGCGAATCATGTACTTTTATCATTAGGAGAAGAAGAAGAGGAGTTTTTATTCCCAGTAGGTGGTTTTTATCATAAAGAAAAACAATTAATTTTCGTTTGTATGTGGGAAGAGTATGAGCAAGTGCTCAAAACGCTATTGCATGAATTCAGGCATGCGATGCAGCATAAGGACGATGTACTATATGTTGGAAATGAACTATACGAAGAAAGATGGATTGAGAAAGATGCGAGGCATTTCGCGGAGAGGAAGCTAGATGAATATAAAAATAGAAATTTAATCTGAAGCATAGTGGAGAAAAATCACTGTGCTTTTATTTATTGCTAATTAAAAATAAGTAGTTGACCTTTAATAAGTTTAGTTCTAAACTAATAGTATCAAATGAGCGAGGTGATGGAATGAAAGCAGGGGAAAGACTTGGAGTACTATTATGGTTTCGTTTATCACGCTTTTATAATAGAAGTATTCGTGAGACGAATCAGCATTTGAAAAAGTGGAATGTATCTGCCGCTCAGTTTGATGTATTAGTTCAAATTGGAGGAAACGATCGTTTAACGCAGCAAGAACTTGGAAATAAGTTGTTTGTTACGAAAGGAAATGTTACTCAACTTTTAAATAAGATGGAGCAACTAGATTGGATTCAGCGTGAACAAGAAGGTACTACGAAATATATTTCATTAACAGAAAAGGGAAAGGTTCTATATGAAGAAATAGTCCCGCCGCAAGAAACATTTCAAGCAGAGCAATTTGATAAGTTAAATAGAGAAGAACAAAAACAATTATTAGAATTACTGAAGAAGTTGCAGTGATAAAAATTAAAAATAATTATCTCGATTTCGAGATAATATGAGGTGAAGGATATGTTTAGAAAAGTTGATCATAAAAATATGGGAAGAGCAAATCATGGGTGGTTAAATACACATTTTCATTTTTCCTTTGCAAATTATTATAATCCAAACAACATGAATTTTGGAGCAGTACGTGTTATGAATGATGATTTAATAGCGCCACAAACTGGTTTTGATATGCATCCGCACCGTGATATGGAGATTATCTCTTACGTTATAGATGGTGAATTAACACATGAAGATAGTATGGGGAACCGCGGGACAATTGAGCGTGGGCATGTTCAATATATGAGTGCAGGTACTGGTGTATTTCACAGTGAGCATAACTTAGGAAGTGAAACATTACGTTTATTGCAAATTTGGATTTTACCAGACCGCGACGGTCATAAACCAAACTATGGTGAGTTTAAATTTGATTGGAGTAAACGTGAAAATGAGTGGTTCCATATGGTATCTCCTTCTGATGGAGATGCACCAATTCATATTCACCAAGATGCAAATTTATATTCTTTATCATTAGAAGCTGGTAAAGAAATTCATTTTCCTGTTAAAGAAGGACGTCAATTGTACCTTGTACAAATTGACGGTAGCAGCGTTGTAAACGGTGAAACACTTGTAATGCGTGATGCAGCGGAGGCTGTAGAAGAAGATATTCACATTCAAGCGAAAGAGAAGTCTCACTATTTAGCAATTGAAATGAAAATGCAATAAAGTGAGGCTTTAATCGGTGGTGGCTTTCCAGCATATAAATAGCGGAATGAAAAGTTATAGGAAAGAGGACATCGTTTTTCGATGTCCTCTTTTTGGTGAGTTTAATTATCAGAAAAAACTTTCTCAATTTTTGAGAGCAGGTATTAGAAAGATTATTCAGAATATTTATAAAGGTGTTAAAAACTTTTAGGGAAATGGGGAGTGTTAGATTGAAAAAGCAAGTAATTTCATCAGCATTAGCATTAACTGTTATCGCAAGTGGGTTTGGGGCATTTGGAGCAACTACGACGAAAGCAGAAGAGCAAAAAATCCAGTATCACCAAGAGTTTAAAACACCAGCTTACATAGGTGAAGAATGGAAAGCGCCGGAAGGACTAGATAAAAAAGAGACGGTCTTTCAATATTTAGAGAGTAAAAAAGATATGTTTAAACTAGCAGGAAATATTGACAAACATTTCAATATCGTTGGTGAAGAAAAAGATGCTGAGTCTGGTACAACACATGTGAAGTTAGTTGAGAAGCATAATAACATTCCTGTGTATGGTTCAGATCAAACAGTTACGCTTGATAAAGAGAACAATGTAAAAGCATTTTTCGGACAAGTTATTCCGAATTTAGAGAATAAAAATATTCCTGCATCTGCAAGTATTAGTGCGGAACAAGCAGAAACGATTGCAAAAGCTAATATTGAGAAAGAAATTGGTAAAGTAAAGAATTATGATGGTGTGAAAAAAGATTTATATGTGTATGAAAAAGATGGTCAATACTATCTTGCATATCTTGTAAAAGCGTCGGTTTCGAAACCAGCTCCAGGATATTGGCATTACTTTGTTGATGCAACAAATGGAAATGTTATTGAGAAATATAATGCTGTAGATAACATTACTGGATTTGGTTACGGAGTATTAGGTGCTAGACAATCATTTGAAATTGCTCAAGATACGAAAACAGGAGCGTTCAACTTATTTGATGGTACACGAGGACAAGGTGTCCATACATTTGATGCAGAGAATATGAACGAAGACTGGTTTAATTTATTCTCACAAATTCTTGGATATACAGGAGAAGAAATTGGAAGTAAATCTAAGTTCTTCGAAGATAAAGCGGCAGTTGATGCGCATGTGAATGCAGGAAAAGTATATGATTATTATAAAAAGACATTTAACCGTAACTCTTTCGATGATAAAGGTGCAAAACTTATTTCTGCTGTTCACGTAGGTGAATCTTGGAATAACGCAGCGTGGAACGGTGTACAAATGATGTATGGTGATGGAGATGGTAAGACATTTATTCCATTATCAGCTGGCCTAGACGTTATTGGCCACGAATTAACGCATGCTGTAACTGAACATACAGCAAACCTTGTATATAAAAATGAATCAGGAGCGTTAAATGAATCGTTATCTGATATTATGGGCGTCATGGTTGAGAAGAAGAGCTGGGATTTAGGTGCTGATATTTATACACCTGGTAAACCTGGAGATGCACTTCGTTCTCTGAAGGATCCAGCATCTATTCCAAACCCATTAAAACCAGGTGAAGGTTACCCAGATCACTACAATAAACGTTATACTGGAACAGCTGATAATGGCGGCGTTCATATTAACAGTAGTATTAACAATAAGGCGGCGTATTTAGTTTCTGAGGGCGGCACGCATTACAATGTGAAAGTAACTGGAGTGGGCCGTGAAGCAACAGAAAAAATTTACTATCGTGCTCTTACAAAATATTTAACTGCAAACTCTGATTTCAAAATGATGCGTCAAGCTGCACTTCAATCAGCAGAAGATTTATTCGGTAAAAACTCTAAAGAGGTACAAGCTGTAACGAAAGCTTATGACGCTGTAGGAGTAAAATAATAAGAGAAAAAAGACCTGACTGGATTGTCAGGTCTTTTCCTTATTTAATCACGAATACCTAGTGCGATTTTCGCCATACGCGACATACGTTCTTTCGTCCATGGCGGATTCCATACAACGTTTACTTCTATTTCATTTACTTCAGGTACGTTCGTTGATAATACTTTTTTAACGTCTGATACGATTTGGCCAGCCATTGGACAACCGATAGAAGTCATCGTCATTGTAACGACAGCATTATTATTTTCATCTGCTGTAACGTCATAAACTAATCCGAGATTGATAATATCAACACCTAGCTCAGGGTCAATAACAGCTTCTAAGTTTGCATATAACTTTTCTTCAAACGCTTGTTGTGACATGTGTAGCACCCCCTAAATATTAATGATATCGGTTCTCATTATAACGGATATGCGGGATAAGTGCAGGAAATGAGCTCAAAAAAATATTCCTCTCTGAGAGAGGAATATTTTTTTGAAAAGCTATTCAGTTTTAAAATGAGATACAAGCTGATCTAATTCTTCAACTGTTTGTTTCATTTGTTTTGCAGTGAGAGTCATTTCATTCATCACGATGACTTTCTGTTCAGCAGATTGTGCCGTTGCGGCTGTTTCACTAGATACTTCATTTGAAATAGAAGCAATGTTATTAAGTGAAGCGTTCATTTCTTCAGCGCTTGCAGCCATTTCTTCAGCAGTTGCTGATATGTCTTGCATTTGAGTTGATACTTTATTTACTTGTTCAACAATTGTTGTGAAAGAAGTACCAGCCTCACGAACGACAGTAATGCCTTCAAATGCTTCAGAGCGGCCTTGAGACATCATAGAGCTAGCAGTTTCCGTATCATTTTGAATTTGATGAAGCAATTGGTTAATATCTTTTGCCGCTGTTTTTGATTGTTCCGCAAGTTTACGAACTTCATCAGCTACGACAGCAAATCCTTTTCCTTGTTCACCAGCACGAGCCGCTTCAATAGAAGCATTTAAAGCAAGTAGATTCGTTTGCTCAGCGATATTAGAAATAGATTGTACAGCCGTATCAATATATTTCGTATGGGTGATTAGACGTTCGACTACTTCTGATGTAGCATTTACAGCTTCATGTATCGTTGTCATTTGTGAAACAGATTTTTGGATAACAGTACTTCCGTCGTTAGCATGTTCAGATGTAGCTACAGCAAGTTCGGCTACAGATGAAGCAGATTCAGCGATACGCTGAACACTTATTGCCATATCATCCATCGCAGTCGAGCTTTCTTCCATACTAGAAGTTTGCGATTGAATACTTGAATTTAAGTTGGACATCGAGCTTTGAACTCTTATTGTCGCCTCGCGTGATGTATTAGTCTTTTCTAGCATATTTTCAGAAGCCGTTTGTACTTCTACAGATGTTTTTTGAACACGATTAATGATATGCTGCAAGTTTTCTAACATTTTATTAAATGATGTGGCAATAGCACCGATTTCATCATTGCTATTTACTTGTAGACGGGCTGTTAAGTCGCCTTCTTGAGAGGCCAATTCTTTTAGTTTAGTATCAATTTGTTGAATTGGTTTTACAAGCTTACCAGAGAACCACCATGCAAGAATAATTGCAGTTACAATACAAATAACAAGTGATAAGAAGACAACATATTCAATTCGTAGTGAAGATTGATCGATTTTTTCAATAGCTTGTTCACGTAATTTAGCTTGTTCATTACTGTAATTTGTGAAATCACCGATTACTTTATAAACAGTGCCATTCTCTGAAGAAGCTACTTGTAAAGCTTCTTCCCATTTTTGTTCTTTTGCAAGAGTGAATACTTTCTCTTCAATGAACTTTCTCCAAGTGGATCCTAATTCCGTTGTGTTTTTCACGGACTGAGAAGTGTTAGGGTTAGAAAGAAGTTGCCCTTTTGTATCTTCAAGACGTTTACTCATCTCATTAAACTTGTCTAATTCGACTTGATCATGTTGTAGTAAATAACCTCTTAAAGCAGAAAGTTGTACTTGATAAGCGTCTCCGCGCTCTTTCAATTCTGTTGCAAGAGGAGAAATTTCTTTTTGTAATGTTTCAGCTTTATGAGACTGATCCATGGTAAAGAATAAAATAAAAGCTAAGGCGATACCGAATAAAGCGCAAATCATTCCCATCATAAACATTAGTTTTTTTCGAATGCTAATAAAATTCATATGATAAAAATCCTCCTTGTAAAATCTTAGTATTAGAATTAATTAATTAATGTAAAAAATTGAAAGAAAGCTTTACTCCATCTGGAATAAAGCTTTCTTCTTTCCTTTAGGAATTATAGCAGACAGAATGGGAGATAGAAAGAGATATTTTAGCGTGAAAAAAGAGAGACTCTAAATCGCTCTTTCTAACAATTTAGAGTTCGTAGAAGTATAAATGAAATTTTCATTTTAACTATTTGTTTTGAAATGAGAAACGAGCACTTCAAGTTCTTGCACAATTGTTTTCATTTCTGATGATTTTTTAGCAACGACACTCATTTTGTTTACTTGGTCACCAGCTGAAGTTGCTGTTTTCGATGTTTCGGCAGCAACTTCATTTGAAATAGAAGCGATATTATTTAAAGCTGCATTCATTTCTTCAGAACTTGCGGCCATTTCTTCAGCAGTTGCAGACATTTCTTGTATTTGTGTAGAGAAATTGTTAATGTGATTAACAATTTCTGAGAATGAAGATCCAGCGGTACGAATGACTGTAATTCCTTCAGAAGCTTCTGACTGACCTTGTGTCATCATGTCATTTGCTATTTTTGTGTCCGCTTGAATTTGATGAAGTAAATGGTTAATGTCATTTGCTGCTAGCTGAGATTGTTCAGCAAGTTTTCGTACTTCATCGGCAACAACAGCGAATCCTTTTCCGTGTTCACCAGCACGGGCCGCTTCAATAGAAGCATTTAAAGCGAGCAAATTCGTCTGCTCGGCAATATTAGAAATAGATTGAAGTGCAGTATCAATATGATTCGTATGTGTAATGAGTCGCTCTACCACTTGTGATGTAGCGTTAACAGCTTCGTTAATTGTATGCATTTGTGTAATAGATTTTTCAATGACTTTATTTCCATCATCTGCTTTTTCAGAAGTTGTAACAGTTAGGCTAGCGGCAGAAGAGGCAGCTTGTGCAATGCGCTGAACACTCGTTGCCATATCATCCATTGCGGTTGAACTTTCTTCAATGCTAGAAACTTGTGAACGAATATTGTGCTCAAGAGCATTCATAGTCTCTTTAGTTTTTGCGGTATTTTCCATAGAAGCAGTTGTTTCGATAAACACATTTTCAGAAGCTTCTTTTACACTTGTTGATGTTTGTTGAACTTGCTTTATTATACGCTGTAAGTTAGCAAGCATTTGATTAAAGGAATTTGCGATGTCACCAATTTCATCTTTACTCGTTACGTGTAATCTAGCGGTTAAATCGCCATCTTGAGAAGCTAATTCTTTTAACTTCGCATCAATTTGTCGAATCGGTTTAACGAGTTTACCAGAGAACCACCATGCCAATAGAATAGACGTTAATGTACATGTAATGAGTGAGAAGAAAATAATATATTGAATAAGGGATGAAGAAGACTCTACGTCAGCAATTAATACGTCCCGTTTGTCATTTTCTTCATTTGCATATTTAGTAAAACGACTTAAAAGATCATTTACATAATCTGTTTGAGCAAGAGCAATTTTGGATGCTTCATCCCATTTTCCTTCCCGTGCAAGAGGGAGGACTTCATTATCTACGACGCTGCGCCATTTTGCTCCCATTAAAATGGCCTCTTTCATTCCTTCTGGGAGTTTTTTATCACTTGTTACTTTCTCCCTAGTATCAGCTAGTTTTTTTCCTTCCCGGTTGAATTTATCCAATCCTTTTTGGTCATGTGATAGTAAATATTCTTGTAAACCAGCGACCTGCGCTTGGAACCAATCGCCACGTTCTTTTAAAATCGTTGCTCTTTTCGATACATCATTCTTTAATGTTTCGATTTCACTTGCTTGATTCATCGCGAATGAAAGAATAACAATAAGAGCAATGCTAAATAAGGAAGAAATGCTTAAGAGTGTGAACAGTAGTTTTTTTCGAATGCTAACATATTTCATTGTTACCCCTACCTTTTTTGAAAAACTATTTATTATAATTTATAAATATTGGGAACGAAACTAATAAAAACATAATTAAGAAGTTATTAATCTGTTCAATGAAAATTATAGCAGATAATGGAATATGGCAGATTAATGTGAGTAAATGTTCTTAAAATGTATACATTTGTATATCAAAAAATTCATAAATAAAAATCAGAAATGGTATTGTAATTTGAAATAACATCCTGTATACTTCTAATTAGTTGATAACGATTATCACTATCAACTGAACATTACTCTTCGTTATGTTGGTCATACCCCTTTTTGACGACGTAAGTCAGAGACGAATGTTGAAATATCTTGTGTCCTATTCTACAGAATTATGGTAATCTCCAACCTCAACTTATATGCGTAAGCATGCAAAAAAGGATCCTATCCGTGAAGGGATCCTTTTTTGCATGTTGTCGCAATTAATGTGTATAGACCTGGTATACGTTCTTCAATTCCTTCGGGTGAAGTAGAAGGGAAAACCCACTTTTGATGAGATCCGTGTTCTTCAATCAATTTTTCAACCTTGAAATTTGTTTCTGCCATTGATGTAATGATTTCTCCTAGTGTCCAGCGCCTAATTTTTGTTCTCGGTAAAGCGTATTTCTGTGATCCCGTAAGGAGAGTGCTATAAGCTACGTCATCTTCAATAAGTTCCTCGTCGAAATAATTTCCATTTGCTCGAAATGATGGATGATCTACTCCTAATAATTTTGTATAAACGGGATGATAGTCACGTAGTATAAAGGTCCCATCTTGTTTTAGTAAGTGAGAGATTATATGAAAGAGTGGTTTTAAGTCTAAAAAGTAATGGAGCACGCCAAGTTCCAGTAACACGATATCAAATGATTGAGATAGATTTAAATCTAGTACATCGGAAACGATATATTGAATAGAGACACCAGCAGCTTCGGCTAGTTCGGTTGCATATTTTTCATTACTTGCTGAAATGTCTACAACTGTTACATCGGCTCCTAAAAGAGCAAGAGCAACTGCTTTATTTCCTTTTGATCCGAGTAAATTAATAATACGCGTTCCTTTTGGAGATTGTATGTAAGGTAAATAATGATTTACCTCGCGCACGGGATCTTCCATGAGCTTTTTCGCATAATCCTCTGGCGCCCCGTGGCGATTTGTCCAAGCTTCATAAGCAGCTGCGTTCCAACTTTTTTCATTAATAGTACTTAGTTGCTTTTGATTCAATCTTATCACTCCTTTTGTGAACGTATAGTTATTCGGTGGGTGAGTAGAATTTCCTGTTTTTTTGAATAAAAGTTTGATTTTTCTGTTGTTAAGTCGTAAAATACGTTTTATACATAAAAGCGTTGAAAAGGAAAAGTAGAATGAAATCATTCTGTCCAGAGAGCTTCGGTAGCTGAGAAGAAGCAAGAATATTCATTTGAACAATGGCCTTTGAGCTTCGTCCTGAACTTATCAAATGATAATAGTAGGCGGCGACGAGAGTTGGTACTCGTTATCAAAACCACAGTATAAGAGCATATAGCTCCGTACTTGTTAAGGTTAGTTATGCGAATGACTGACGAAATAAGGTGGTACCGCGACTGTTTATACAGCCCCGCCCTTATCTTTTTTAAGATAAGGGCGGGGCTTTTTATATTTTAAAGGAGGAATATAAGATGAGTATTTTTATTGGAGGCGCTTGGCCATATGCAAATGGTTCGTTACATCTTGGACACATTGCTAGTTTGTTACCAGGAGATATTTTAGCACGTTATTACAGGGCAAAAGGTGAGCATGTGTTGTATGTTTCAGGAAGTGATTGTAATGGAACACCGATTACAATTAGAGCAAAGCAAGACGGTGTGACGGTGAAAGAAATTGCTGATAAGTATCACGAGGAGTTTGAGCGATGTTTTCGTAGCCTTGGTTTTACTTATGATTGCTATACACGTACAGATAGCGAGCATCATCATGAAACGGTTCAAAAAGTCTTTTTGCGACTATTAGAAGAAGGTTATATTTATAAAAAAGTAGTTGAACAAGCTTATTGCGAAACGTGTACGCAATTTTTACCGGATCGATATGTAGAAGGTATTTGTCCGCATTGTCATGAAGCAGCAAGGGGCGATCAATGCGATGCTTGTTCCGCTATTTTAGATCCACTCGATTTGTTAGAAAAGAAATGTAAGTTATGTGGTAGTACGCCATCAGTACAGGAAACAGAGCATTTCTATTTTGCATTGCATAAATTTCAGCAGCAAATTAAAGAGGTCGTAGAAATTGCAAAGCAGAAAGGAACATGGCGCGACAATGCAATTCAATTAACAGAGAGATATTTAAAGGAAGGATTACAAGATAGGGCAGTGTCACGTGATTTACCAATTGGGGTACCAATTCCGGTGGCAGGATATGAAGATAAGAAAATTTACGTATGGATTGAAGCGGTGGCAGGATATTATTCGGCGAGTAAACATTGGGCTGAAGAAACAGAGAAAGCTGATCAAGAGTTTTGGGATAAAGAAGCGAAAACATATTATGTACATGGTAAGGATAATATTCCGTTTCATTCAATCATTTGGCCAGCGGTATTACTTGGAATAGGAGAAGAAGCGATCCCGCGTCATATCGTTTCGAATGAGTATTTAACAGTAGAAAAAAGAAAATTATCGACAAGTAAAAACTGGGCAGTATGGGTACCTGATATATTGGAACGCTATAATCCAGATTCTATTCGTTACTTTTTAACAGTTAACGCACCAGAAAATCGTGATACTGATTTTTCATGGCGTGAATTCATTTACAGTCATAATAGTGAATTGTTAGGTGCATACGGGAACTTTGTGAACCGGACATTAAAGTTTATTGAAAAATATTATGGTGGTGCTGTACCGAAGGGAAGTATTGATGTAGAGCTGAAAGATAAAGTAGAAGGATTATATAAAAGTGTAGGAGAGGCGATTGAACAAACTAAATTTAAGGTGGCACTAGAAACAATATTTGATGCAGTACGCTTTGCAAATAAATACTTTGATGAAAAGCAGCCTTGGAAACAAAGAGAAGACGACCCAGTTTCATGTGAGGAAACAATTTATAATTGTGTTTACCTAATAGCAAACTTTGCACAACTGCTTGAACCATTTTTACCGTTTTCAAGTGAAAGAGTTAGAAATACATTATCGAGTGTTAAAGTAAATTGGGAACCTCAAAATACGTTGCCAAACCGAATTGATAATGTACAGCCATTATTTGAGCGAATCGATGTAAAACAAATTGAAGATGAGGTAGAGAAGTTATATGGAGCGGTAAAGTGAAATATAAGGAAAAGACCTTTCAAATAAATGAAAGGTCTTTTGTTATGCTGTATATCCCTCTTTCTTATCTTTCAAAAAGAAAAGTACAGCAAGGATTACGAGAATAATAGCCGCAATATCATATGTTATTTTGAAGGTAGTAATAAAGTTTAACATATCGTAACTTTATTCGCATTTATATACAAGTTGATGTTGTCACGCACTATGCACACGATTATGTTTTTTTTCTTTCCTAGCAGTAAGTAGTTGTGGTGTAAAAATACCGAGTAATATAACTACAATCCCAATCCACTGCATTGGCGATACAATTTCATGAACAAGTGTAATAGAAGCGATAATTGCTGTTGGTAATTCAGCTGCACCTAATATTGTACCAAGTCCCGTTCCGACTTTTGGTACACCAATTGAAAAACAAATGACAGGTATAATAACCCCGAACAGTCCAAGGAAGAAAGCATATTTCCATAGGCCTGCTTGTAAAGCGCCGTCCGTTAAAAAGGTAGGCGGGAAAAATAAGCATACAATAAGAGTAGCACTCGTTGTCATAAGAAAGCTTTTCGTATAAGGCGGAACATCTGTAGCAACGCGCCCGCTTACAAATACATAGAATGAGAAAGAGACGGCAGCTAATAGTCCGAAAATAATACCTTTCGTAGAAAAGTTTTGTCCAAGGCCTTCAAATACTCCACCAGCAAACAATGTACCAGTAAATAAAATAATAATAGATATAACTTTCTCACGGCTTGGGAATGTCCGGTTGGCAATCGCTTCGATGACTACACCAATCCAAGTGAACTGAAAGAGTAAAACGACAGCGATAGAGGCTGGCAATTCTTCTACGGAAATAGCATAGAAAATACCTGTCATACTCATTGTTGTGCCGACTGTTAGTAACGAAAAGAATTGTTTTTTTGATACTTTATGACGTGAAAAGAACAGAACGAGTAAAAGGAGCCCAATCCATCCGAAGACATATTGCCCTCCTAGTAGTTGGTGTGCGGAAAATCCGTCGATGAATCCGAGTTTAAAAATAGTTGAAAGTACGCCGTAGCTACAAGCGCCGAATAAAACTAGTAATGAATACTTAAATTTCTCCATGTGAAAACCTCCTTATATAAAGTGAAACTTTAATCAGTGGGGGTTTTCTTCATCCACCACTGATTATCAGCCCGCACCAATCGGGCGTTTACGGGCAGCAGGGCTCCCACTTAACTTCTTTGCTCCAGCCAAATTTTGAGGTGGGAGTTTTACTGCCCGCAAATAGCGGGATAAATAAAAAACGCCCGTTATCCTAATAAGGAAAACGGGCGAACGAAACAGAGTCAGAGACTCTACAAAATTCCGCCACTCATACGAAGTATGAGTTTGGGGTATGAAATTGTAGTAGTAATTTACATTGCTTTTGGGAATACAATGGAGCATTTTACACCTTGAGGTGTGTTCTGTATTCCATAAGGAAACTGATGTTTATCTAATATTTGTTTTACAATATATAACCCAAGACCACTACCTTGTACTAAGCCATGTTTGTCAGGATTTGCGCGATAGAATGGTTCAAATAAATGAGCAAGTTTATCTTCATCAATTTGAGAACCTGTATTTAATACTTCTAATGCGTAACCGTTTGGCTTTTCATAAAGTTTTATATATACATGCTGATGGTCAATTGTATAATGAATTGCATTTGAAATGATGTTAAAAATAGCAGTTTGCATAAATTTAGGATCAGCTAAAATTTGTGCATCTTGTTTAATGTTAGATTGAACATTTAATTGTTTTACAGATACAAAATAATCTACTTTCTTTATAACGTCCTCAATAATATTAGTTAATGAGATAACTTTTAAATTTGGTTTAAATTGAGGGTTTTGTATTTTGGATAATTCTGACACTTTTTCCGTTAATATGTTAATATCTTGCATCATCTCATATGAACGTTTTAAATATTTATCTCTATCTTTATAAGCGCCAATTCCGTGAATCATGCCATCGAGTTGTCCCATAACGGCTGCGATTGGTGTTTTTAATTCATGGGATATCATAGACATAAATTCTTTACGAGATTGTTCTAACTGTTGTTCCTTCTTGAGTTCATTTCTTAAATCTTGATTGCTTTCATGTAAATTTTTCACAATAGTAGGTACTTGTGAGGCAGCTACTTGCAAATTAAAATCTGTTTGATCTGTATTTTTGTTAAGTAGCTTTTTATCTGAGAAATCAAGATTCATAATATCTTTTAAAGCATCGCTCATATATCGGAAAGGTTTGGCGATTATTTTTGCGTAGATTAAAGATCCAAGCAGAGATAATGCTAGCATTGTCGCCCCAATATGTGGAGCTAACTGCTGCAACACATCTGTTAACTTTGGATTATCATGTGTATCATTTGCTTTACTTGCTGCATTTTGTGTATGTAAGGCATCATTGTTAGTAACTTGCTTTTCCGCTTCTGTAAGTGAAGACGTTGTGTTACTTTTCCCTGGAATATTTTGTGCATGTTCTTTTGCTTTTGCAGTTTGGCTAGGCTGCAAAAGATGATTGATGGCTGTAGAGAGTGCTTTCATGTCTATTTGAGAAGATTGAAAATTAGAGATGCTACTCTCTGACACAGCTTTATTTTGCTTTGTTTTACTTTGGTCGTTTTGTTTGTCTGATTCCGCTTGTTCCGCAGTTTGCGTTCCAGAAGCTTTCAAACGATCTTTATCGTAATTTGAGGCTAGAAAATAAATAATTTGATAAAGACAAAGTGATAACAGAATACAAAATAATAAGGTTTTGATGAATATATTTTTGGTGATGTTGTCTTTGCTACGATTCGATTTTGTAGCCAATGCCTTTCACCGTTTTAATATAAGGAATTTCTAATTTTTTTCGTAAGTTTTTAATATGTGTATCTATAACCCTCACATCACCATAATGTTCATAGCCCCATACCTTATTCAACAAATCACTTCTTGATAGTACTTTTCCCCGATTTTGCAGTAAAGTATATATAATTTCAAATTCTTTTGTAGTCAATTCAATTTGATTACCATGAACATAAGCGGCATATGCTGTAGAATTTAACATCAATTCATGGAATTGTAGTATAGTTGCAGCTTCTGCTTCCTTTGTTGCTGCCCTTCTTAATACAGCTTCTACACGTTTTATAAATACGGTGTAATGGAACGGTTTTGTAATATAGTCATCAATACCTAACTCAAATCCTTTAATTTCACTTTCTTCATTATGTAAGCCAGTTAACATAATGATTGGTACATCAGATTGTCCTCGCATAATTTTACAAATACTATAGCCATCTATATCTGGTAACATTACATCGAGGAGGACAAGATCGTATGAATTTTTTTGGAAAAGAAGAATGCCTTCTGTTCCAGCACCAACTACATCAACAGTAAAGTTTTGTGCCATTAGAAATTCACGAATAAGTTCTTGTATATCTGGGTTGTCTTCAATCACCAGTATATGCGTCATAGTAACACCTCCTAAATAACGCTTTTTACTGCAATATTCGAATTCATCATTTTTTGGATGACTCAGATTGTTTATACATATAATAAGCCCCCGCTATAAAATAGTAATGAAAGTAGCAAGGGGGATTGTTTAGTGTCATTGAATAGTTCAGAATTACAGTAGTTCTATTATAGTATGTATTGTAAAATTTATAAAATATTATAACTGTATAATTTTAATATCCATGTTTATCAATGTTGCGATGATGTTGAATGCAATCTATTTTTATTATATATGTAAATACAGTTGTTTTGCTACTGTAAATGAATAAATAAAATAAGCCAAGACATAAAATTCTTGGCTACACATAAATCTTGTTCCTAGGCTAATTTACAGTGACAGTAGCTTGCTGCTGAACGCGCTCAAATAACCAGTGAATATCATTGTTAAACATACGAATACAACCAAGTGTTGTTGCTTTCCCGATTGCTTGATTATTGTTAGTTCCATGAATCGCATACGTTGTTCCATAAGTTCCTGCCATATTTAATCCGAGCCAGCGGTCCCCAAGTGGATTACGTGGATCGCCGCCTTTAATTTTTCCTGTATAGTAAGGACGGTTTTTAATTTTATTTACGATTTGAAAAGTACCCTTAGGTGTTGGTGTTGCTGCTTTTCCAGTAGCGACAGTGAAACTTTTTATGAATTTTCCATCTTGATAATAATCCATTTTATTTATTTTTGTGTTTACGATAAGCTGATCTTTCGTCGTAGCTGCTTCTGCAGTAGTGAATGGAAGAGTTAAAAATCCTAATGATAATAGCGCACTTAATAATAGTTTTTTCATTATATTCTCCTTTTACGTATTGTAGTAGTCTTACATACAATGAATTTGTAATCCTCGTAATGCTTGATTGACATTTTCATCTAATGTTTCAAAGAAGGTAGTAATCTTTGTATTACATTTGTTGTTTTTATCAATAAGTAATCTTTCATTTAATAAAAGCTCACCATGTAGTCCAAAACTTTGAACTTGAATATTTAGTTCATCTTCAGTTTCAGAAATAATCGGTAAGAAATAGTGAAAAGCTTTCGTTGGAATGATGTAGCTTTTGCCAATCATGCTTTCTTGATTTGAATTAACCCATTTTCTCGTGACGATCTTAATGTTCTTTTTTGAAACGATAAAAGACAGCGTTGTAGATTTTGTTAAACTTACGTCAAATTCATTTGTTTCACATATTTGTAAATTAAAAACGGTTTCATTTTGATGAGATTCAACATTCGTATTAATAAAATCGTGCATTTTATAAGCTTCCATTTCTTATTCACCCTTTTTTCAATTTCGAAAAGCGACTTATATTTATTCAGTTTAATGTTTAGTCATATATTAGCTAAATTTTTCAACAAATTCCGATATAATCTTACAATACGTATATGAAGCTAATATGAAGTTCATATGAGTTTGTGGTGGTTTTTTATAGAGAACAAAATAAGGTGGTTTTCGAGTGTTAAAAACTGGATGGAAAATGTATATTAATGGATTTCCTTCGCGTGATATATAGTTGTTAGCTTGTTTTTAAATGCTAATAGATATAAGTAAATAGAGAACAAAAAACTTTAGAATGAGCCTTACAAAAATGTAATAAAAATGTAAGCTATTGTGATAGTTATTTCGACAATTTTTTTATACAATAATAGTAACAAGTTGTACGTGAATGAAAGGGGAGATGACATGGAATGGGTTCATGAATTATTTCAGCAATATGGGTATTATGTAGTACTTGTAGGCCTGCTGTTAGAATATATTGCACTTCCGTTTCCGGGAGAGCCAACATTAGCATATGCGGGGTTTTTAGCACAGAAGGGTGATCTAAGTTTACCTATTTTAATTATCCTATCCTTTATTGGGACAAGTGTAGGAATGACGATTCAATACTTTTTAGGGAATAAGCTTGGTATGCCTTTTGTTCAAAAATACGGGAAGTACGTATTTTTAACACAAAGAAAAATTGATTTAACGAGAATGTGGTTCGATAAATACGGATATTTCCTTATCTTTATTGGCTTTTTCATTCCTGGTGTACGTCATTTTACAGGATACTTTGCAGGTATCATTAACTTACCGTTTCGCCGCTTTGCGATTACAATTTATTCAGGTGCTTTATTCTGGGTATCGTTCTTCTTAATCGGTGGCTACTGGTTAGGTGGTAACTTACATGATATTTTCGGATTACTAGGAGATCATATCGGCAAAATCATTTTCGGAGCCATTGTCATTGTAGCAATTACGTTAAGCATTCGTTTCCGCAAGCAACTAAAACGAGTATTTTTACAAAACGCAAGTTAATATGGAATCCATTCTATGTCAGATTTTAGGGAGGCAGTGCAAAAGCACTGCCTTTTTTATTGTATTTTCCAGTTTGCTTTTATTTTTCCATCGATACCGTAACCGGTGGCTGGTATATAATACGTTCCCGTTCTATTAGGTGAAAGTTCATACGTATCGTCGCTTAGTTCGGAAAGGGGTTCATATTTATTAAATTCATTAGAAAAGCCAGTGCTATAACCTTGGTAGGTGCTATTTTCAGTAATAAGGAAGTTTACGTTGACCTCAATTATGTAGTTCTTGAAGATTATTATATACGTTATGTCTAGTATAATATATATTCGTTTTTGACATGTATCTGCGTCAAAATGACAATTATAATTGACAAAGATAAGGATATTATTTACAATTTTAATTAAATAAATGAAAAAGAGGGAAGACATGAAGCTTCAAAATCGAGTGAGGGAATTTCGAGCAAAGCATCGTTTATCACAAGGGGATTTAGGGAAAGCGATTGGCTCATCACGGCAAACCATTAGTTTAATTGAGCGCGGGGATTATGCACCATCTATTGTGTTATCGCTAAAAATCGCACAAATTTTTGGAGCGCCGGTGGAGGAGATATTTATGTTAGTGGAGGGGGAAGAGGACGATGAAGATGAAGAGTAAACGAAAAAAACAATTTGATTTTGTGGGGAAAATAGCATTAAGTATGATGGGTGGCTTTTTAACATCTTATATAGCTTTAAATTTACTCTCGAATGAACCGAGAAAATTATCATCTAATACATTTATAGGTGTATGTACTATTTTTGGAATCTTAATGATGTACTACACTTGGAAGAATACACGTATGTTAGCGGAGGTACGCGATGAAGAAGAGAGCGTACAAGGCAGAAAATTAGGCATTATAAGTATATATTTACGTGTAGGTGATATAGTTACGCAGGCATGGTTTGTATATGCAGTTATTACATGTAGACGTGCACTGTTACAGGATACAAATGTGTCATTTGCAGTGTGGAATTTAGTAGCTTCTATTGTCTGTTTAACTATTGTAGTGGTTATCGGGCTCATAACAAAAAATCGTTATAATAAGCTATATCCTGAACAAGGTGTAACATATATGGAATCTATGAAAATGTGGACGAAAAACGCAGATGAAGGATTAAAGCACATTGTGCATGAGGCTGGATATAAAGCATATGAATTTACGAATACAATATTGGCATATGTATGGTGGGCTGCCGTTATATATACAGCAGCTAGTGATATCGATTTTGTATTAATTGGCTTAATCTCATTTATTTGGATATTGCATCTCGGAAAATTCATGTACGAAATGCAGAGAAAAATGATTTATTAAGGGGAGAAAAAGGTGGATATTTTAAGAAGGCCAGCTGGTTCCATGACGGCGGCGCTAGTTTTGTCCATTTTATACGGAGTAATCCGAACTGGGAAATTAGAAGTAATTTTGAACCTATGGGCAATAGTTGGAATTTCATTGTTAGTGTTAGCCATTCATGAGCTAGGACATGTAGCATTTGGTGTAATAGGTGGTTTGACATTTAAATTTATGACAGTAGGACCCATTACTGTGCAAAATGAGAAAGGAAAAATACGAATTCGAGAAAATAAATTATGGGAGTACTTTGGAGGCGTTGCGATGCTAGTGCCGCCTTCTATAGAGACATCGAACCTTTCAAAAAAATGGGCGTGGATGACTTTAGGTGGTCCGATTACAAGTGCACTATTCGGTATTACTTCAGGTTACATATACATGGTTAGTTATTATCAATATCTTTTATATTTTTCCGTTTTACACTTTACGATTTTTGCCGTTACAATAGTGCCGATAAAAGGAACATTCCTGAGCGATGGCATGCAATTTCTCATTTTAATTAAAGATGATGAAAGGGCTAGAGGGCATTTATATAATATTCAAGTATCGGGTGAATTATTAAGCTACAAACGGCCGAAAGATTGGGATGAGAGATTAGTAGAAATTAGTGAAGAAAAAATAAAAGAGGATAAAAGTATAAGAGAAATAATGAGCGGACTTATGCTCGTATTTTATGCCCGAGCTGATCAAGAGGGAATGGAAAAAGCGATAGTACATTTAGAGAAAATTGTGCAGTTACCTGTGACAAAAGAAAATAAATATTTTGTTGGTAGTTTTCATAGTTGGTATCTTTTATATAGAGTACTTTATCAGCAGGAAAATCTTTACTTGCAAGAAGCGAAGAATCATGCGAAGGCAATTACAATGCTGGACTTACATGGGTATTACCGTGCAAAAGGGGTTATCAAATATTTAGAGCAAGATATGGAAGCATGCCATATTTATATGAAGAAAGCGGATAAAGAATTGAAGAGCGCTGAGAAGAGTGAAATAGGATATTTACAATTGGATAGAGAGTGGTTCGAGCAGTTGAAGGAGAGGGTATCTTACGATGGGTGAGGTATCCTCTTTTCTATATGTAATCTTATGCCGTTCCATAAAAAGATCGGGGCGAGTAAAATGAGGTAAGAAGAGCAAAGTTTGGAGGAGTTATATATGGAAATTTTAGCGATTATTTTGCTAGTCTTACTCATTTATGTAATTTTTAAAGTGGCATATGTAGCAGTAAAAATACTCGCAGTCCTATTAATTATCTTTTTAATTGTAGAGTTCGGCAGTAAGCTGCTTGGGGGATAGGGTATGTTGTGCGTTTTGGTTATCGAAGGATGTCGTTGAATCGATATAATGAAAAAATCGTTGATATAAGTGGAGAAATCGCCGATATATTTGGAGAATCGTTGATATATTCCGGTAAGTACCGGATGGGGTATGTGGAAAAGAAGTTACCGTGGGGGTAACTTCTTTTTATTTTGGGGATGGGGTATGAACAGGAAAGAACAGGAAACAAAAAAGCTGGAAGAGTATCTTCCAGCTTAAGAATTGCTTTCAATTTGTTGACCATTTTCTTCTTCGTGGTCTTGTAATAGGTTGAATACGTCTGCTAGGCAGAATGCGATAAACCAAGTCCATAGACCATGGAAGAAAGCTGAGCTTAATTGAAGTGGTAATGTATAGTTTGTCATTGAGTAGGAAATACATCCACCAACGATTCCGATCATTGTTAATAACATTGTTTTTTGAGCATTTTCTTCTGGATTGAAGAGGAAGAAAATGTATCCGCCTAAAATTGAAGCGCTTACAAGGGTTTCGATTCCATTAAAAATGATATTCTCTCCAAGCTCTGTGTTTGTCCAGAAACAGATCACGCCGCCGACGATGGCAAATAGGACAGCTAGTGTGTATCGTATATATTGATTCATATGTTCATCTCCTTATGTAATAAGATGATTTGGAAGTCAAAAAGGTAGGTATAGTATATTGAAGTGAATTTTAGTTGTACGTATCTTTATAAAAAGATCAGTGAAGAATAACTAAGATAATCGGTTTTTTTAAACCGTTACGTGTATGGTGTCTGAAATATACCCGACTGCTCGTTTCTTTTTGCTTATAAAAATAAGAGAAACTTCCAAGTCTATATACTCTTTTTTGTTAGTCTAGTTTTATTATAACACATTTAGTGATACAATAATAGAATTATCTGATTTTGTAATAAGTGTAAAAAATAAAAAGCGCAAGGAATTGTAGTTCCTTGCGCTTTTTTATATACGTTTGAAACGGCCGACAATTTCAACTGTTTCAGTAATGTTCATAAATGCTTTATTATCCACTTGGCGGATAATACGTTTCATTTCGCCCAACTCGTAGCGAGTTACGACAGTGTAAATCATTTTTTTCTTATGGTTTGTATAGCCGCCGACAGCATCTACCATTGTTACGCCACGTATGCCGTGATGTAATAGTGAGCTTTTTATTTCCTCACCTTTTTCTGTAATTGTCATTATCGTTAATTTAATATGTTTTGTATGCACGGCATCAATTACTTTGCTGACTACAAACCGACTAATTAACGTATAAAGCGTAATATCCCATCCGAAAATAAATCCTGCTGCAACAAGTAAGATTAAGTTGAATCCAAAGATGATTGCTCCAATTGAAACATCGCGATGTTTCGCTACAATCAATCCAACAACATCAAAACCACCTGTTGAAGAAGCAAATCGGAATATGATTCCTGAGGCAGCACCGCAGATGACACCACCGAATACAGAAGACAGCAAAATATCATCTGAAACTTGGTGTACTGGGATAATGTTCATCGCTAAAGATGATACAGCCACAAAGTATGCCGTTAAAAAGGTTGTCTTCTTTCCTAAGTAAAAGTGACTTAAAATAAGAAGCGGAATGTTTAGTAAAAAGATAAGTGCTCCGATATTGTAGTGCATTAAATAACCGATAATCATCCCTACACCAGCGAATCCACCGCTAATCATATTATGCGGGATAAAAAACATATTCATAGAAATTGCATACAAAATAGAAGCTATAAAAATAACAACTAACTGTATGATAAATTCTAAATGAAATGTTTTAGCTGCTGGGAAGGATAAAAAGGCGGTGTCGGGAACGTAATCGGCGTCTCCTAGTTGACCCATAGTATGTTTCATCTCCATATTCATTTTTGATTACAAGAAGAGAATAAAGCTTTTTTCAAAAACTGGCAATAGTTTTATTATAATGCAAAAATTTTATAAATTTCTAAAAAATTAAACCTATTCAAAGATACGTGTGAATATACTAAAGAAAGCGAATACATTGGTTTTCTAGCATAATTTTTTGAGAAAATATGCAAAAAAAACTTTTGAGAACAAAAGGAAATAGAGAATGTTTGCTGAATATGCTAAAATGACTTTATTAAGGATGTGAAGCGATGGAATTTTTATTGCAGGATGCAATTCTATATATATCGTTTGTAACGACAGCGCTTTGTGTATTAGAGGTCTTTTTTCTTGCTAACGTTTCTCGCTTTGTGCGTCAGCAAGCATCGAGCGGTAGACAGAGAGCTTTTAAACTAGTAGATACGTGTGAAGAGGGTACAAGAAATGTACCGCTATTTTCTATTTTTTATAAATATGGAATGATTCGTTCTGTCCGCAGACAAGAATCGAGTGGAGAGAGTGACGAGGTAGGTCCGTATACACCAATGTTTCGCTAATTAATTACGAAACATTGGAGGAATGAACATGTTAAAATCATACCGAGCTAGGCTCATTAGTTTATCATTATTACTTGTTTTTGTTTTATCTGGCTGCAGCAATGCAGGTACAATTGATTCACATAGTACGGGAATTTGGAACCATTATTTCGTATATCCAATCTCATTTATGATTCAATTTGTTGCTCATCATATACCTGGAGCTAGCTTCGGGATTGCCATCATTATCATGACGCTCGTTATTCGTTCAGCAATGATTCCATTAGCTGTTTCGCAATATCGTAGCCAAGCGAAAATGAAAAAAATGCAACCTGAATTACAGAAGCTGAAACAGAAATACGGTGATGTGGGTAAAGATCTTGAAAAACAAAAGCAGTATCAAAAAGAAATGTCAGAACTAATGAAATCAGGCGGTTGGAATCCGTTAGCTGGGTGCTGGCCAATCTTTATACAAATGCCGATTTTCTCTGCTTTGTATTATGCGATTAGCCGAACTGAAGAGATTCGTACATCTTCATTTTTATGGGTGAACCTAGGACATGCAGATCCATATCATATATTACCGATTATCGCAGCGTTAACAACATTTATTCAAATGAAGGTGTTCCAATCAAATGTAACGCCTGGAGAACAAGTTCAAATGCTGAAAATACAGCAAATTATGATGCCTGCAATGATTCTATTTATGGGATTTGCGGCGCCATCAGGACTGGTGCTGTATTGGATTACAGGTAACTTATTTACAATGACACAAACAATTGTATTAAGAAAAGTAATGGAACGTGAAGAATTACAATTACAAAAAGCTTAGAAAAACACCGCTCGTGATGAGCGGTGTTTTTTATTTAAATCGTTAAGGAAATTTTAAGAAACCAACATTACTATTGGCATTGTATACGAAAGTGTACATGCTTTAGAAATATGAAGGAGGAAATTTCCTATGAAGAAGAAAACAGTTGGATATTTAGCAATTGCAGGTGCTTTATCATTTGGAATTATAGGAGGAGCTGGTATACCAGCGTTTGCGGCAACTAATACTCCAGCAGCTGAGCAAGTTACAAAAGGAACTGCGAAGAAGAATTTAGATGAAGCAACAAAACAAAAAGTAAAAACGATTATGGATGATACAAAGAAACAGTTAGAGGGATTAGGTGTGAAATTCCCAGAGAAGGGTAAGCACAAGGAAATGTTTGCAGGACTAGATGATCAGGCGAAAGAAAAAGCAAAGTCGATTCTAGAGCAAGAAAAATCCGGGAAATTAACTCGCGAACAAGCAAATGAGGAATTAACAAAGCTAGGCGTGAAATTCCCAGAGAAAGGTAAGCACAAAGATATATTCGCGAATTTAGATGAGGCGACAAAAGAAAAAGCGAAGTCCATTTTTGAGCAAGGGAAGTCCGGAGCATTAACGCATGAGCAAGTGAAAGAGAAATTGAAAGAATTAGGAGTAACGCTTCCAGAGAAAGGGAAGCATGGTGACATATTCGCGAATTTAGATGAGGCGACAAAAGAAAAGGCGGAAGCAATTTTGAAGCAAGAAAAGTCTGGAACACTAACTCGTGAGCAAGCGAAAGCGAAGTTGAAAGAACTAGGTGTGAAATTCCCAGAGAAAGGGAAGCACGGTGATATGTTCGCGAATCTAGATGAGGCGACAAAAGAAAAAGCGAAGTCCATTTTTGAGCAAGAAAAGTCCGGGAAATTAACTCGCGAGCAAGCGAAAGAAGAATTGACAAAACTAGGTGTGAATCTTCCAGAGAAAGGGAAGCATGAAGACATCTTTGCAAATTTAGATGAGGCGACAAAAGAAAAAGCGAAAGCGATTCTAGAAAAGGAAAAGAAACAATTAGCAGATTTAAATGTGGATCTTCCAAATCATAAATTTTTTATGAAAAATGAAGATAAATAATTGAACTATGTCGTATCTTTCGTGTGGGCAACCGAGGGATATGATGCATGCGAGGACCGATTTCTGTAAGCAGAAATCGGTCCCTTTTAATGATTCAATAAAATTCTTTTCATTGTTAGTATGTATCCAAAGATGCAGTAGAAGATTACAAAACCGATAAACACTTCAGTATATTGGTATTTACCTAATACGTAGAAGGAAGCAGCTGGTATAATAGCTACCGCTAAAATGCTATAACCAGGATACTTATATTGATACATGATAGCGAATATAAAAGAAAGAACCGTAGCGATGATACAAAAAATAGCAATCATTATTGGTGCACCTCCTATATAGATTGTACCATTTTTAGGGAATTAGAGAAGTGTCGTAACTTCTGTTATAATATAAGAAGAGAAACATTTCTTATGTTATATAAAAAAATATATTGATTTTTTCTAACAATTCAATATAATGAACAATAACTAAAAAATTCGACATCAAGAAGTGATGATGAGGATATGATCAGTTTTTTACGATTATCAGAGAGGGAGGCCTTTGGCTGTGAGCTTCCTAATACGGAAAAATCGATTACCACCTCTGAACTGCAGCAGTGAACGGATATCTAGTAATTGCATGCCGGCAAAAACCGTTATTTAGACTTGAGAAATTGGTGAAGTATGTCACTTTACTAATTGAAACAAGGGTGGAACCACGAATACAACACTCGTCCCTTTTTTAGGGAGGAGTGTTTTTTTATTTCATTTTTGCATCACACTAGAATTGGAAGGAGGATACGCAGCATGCATCATGATGAGAAAAACAAAATTGGTTTAACAGTAGCACTCTCTATCGTAGTAGGAACTATTATTGGGTCTGGTGTGTTTATGAAACCAGGGAGCGTATTAGATTACTCAGGGAGTTCTAATATGGCTATTCTTGCTTGGGTAATTGGTGGTCTGTTGACGTTAGCAAGTGGTTTAACAGTAGCCGAAATTGGAGCGCAAATTCCGAAAAATGGTGGGTTGTATACGTATTTAGAGGAGATTTACGGAAGTTTTTGGGGGTATTTATCTGGCTGGATGCAAACAATTGTTTATGGACCAGCTATTATTGGAACGTTAGGTTTGTATTTTAGTTCTTTAATGATCAATTTTTTCTATTTAGATAAAGTCTGGAATTTACCAATCGCAATTGGAACAGTTGTGTTCCTAGGCGTTATAAATAGTTTGGGAACAAAATATGGGGGCATCGTCCAAACGGTTACGACAGTTGGGAAGATGATTCCAATTATATTAATTGTTGTGCTAGGGTTTTGGAAAGGGAATAGTGATATCTTCAACGTAGTTGTACCGATATCAGAAAATCAAAGTATCGGGATGGCAATTTTAGCAACTTTATTTGCCTATGATGGCTGGATTTTGCTTGCTTCTATTGGCGGAGAAATGAAGAATCCAACAAAGTTATTACCGAAGGCAATGACAGTTGGGATTTTAATTGTAACAGCTGCTTACGTATTAATTAACTTAGCGTTACTAAATGTATTACCAGCAGCGAAAATCGTAGCCCTTGGAGAAAATGCAACGGCGACAGCTGCGGGAATGTTACTTGGAGAATATGGCGGGAAAATTATTAGTATCGGTATTATCATTTCTATTTTCGGTTGTTTAAATGGAAAGATTTTAACATTCCCACGTATTCCGATGTCGATGGCAGAGCGTGGACACCTTCCGTTTTCTAAGTTTATTGCAAAAGAAAATTCGAGATTTAAAACACCAGCGAATGCAATTACTGTTGAAATCATATTAGGAATTATTTTAATGATTATTAGTGATCCGAATAAGCTATCCGAGATTTCCGTATTCATTATTTATATTTTCTATGTAATGACATTTATAGGTGTCTTCATCTTAAGAAAACGTAACAAGAATAAAGAGCGTGCATACAGTGTACCGTTATTCCCGATTGTACCAATCGTTGCGATTTTAGGATCGTTGTTTGTACTTGGAAGTGCAATTATTAACGATCCGGTAAGCTGCTTCTTATCAATTGGAATTGTATTTACTGGACTTCCGGTGTATTGGTACTTAAATAAGAAGAAAGAAACTGGAGTTTAATGATTGAAGGGCAGGCGTATTATACGCCTGCTTTTTTTGTTGTAAAAAAATTTGTACTTGCGTCCACTTTCTCTTTTGGTTACTATAATGGTAGTAACCAAAAGAGAAAGTGTGGGGAAAGGCTTGAATTTTCGTGTATATATTTTAGCTATTGCGGCTTTCGTAGTCGGAACGGTTGAGCTAATTATAGGAGGAACGCTTGATTTAGTTGCTAATGATTTAGGTGTGTCGATTAGTGCAGCTGGTCAGCTTATTACAATATTTTCAGTAGTATTCGCTCTATCAGGGCCAGTTTTATTAGCATTAACAGGCAAGTTTGAAAGAAAGAAATTGTATGTTGTGGCATTATCAATTTTCTTAATTGGAAATATCATTTCGGCATTTAGTGTGAATTACGGGATGCTAATGTTCTCGAGAGTAATTTGTGCAGCGAGTGGATCGCTTATTATTGCACTATCGGTAACACTTGCTTCTAGTGTAGTAGAGCCGCATTTCCGTGCGCGTGCAATTGGAATCATTTTCATGGGTATTAGTGGATCACTCGTACTTGGAGTACCGCTAGGTCTTGTGCTCGGAAATGCATATGGATGGCGTGCACCATTTGTATTAATTTCAATATTAACGGTTATGGCGATTGCTTGTATTTCATTATTCTTAACGAAAGTACCCCCGACATCGGTATTATCAATAAGAGAACAAATTGCTACGTTAAAGGATAAAAAAATTGTAAGTGCACAGTTAACATCATTTTTATTTTTAACAGGACATTTAACGCTATACGCATATTTAACACCGTTTTTAAAAGATGTGATGCATGTTGAAGCAAATTGGATTAGTGTGTTTTACTTCATTTTCGGAATTGCAGCGGTACTTGGAGGTGGCCTTGGCGGCTGGCTTGCTGATAAATGGGGATCGAAGAAAAGTATTATTTCCATCATTATCGTATTTGCATGTGCAATCTTTATGTTGCCGATGATGACATTCTCATTCCCGCTCTTCATTATTATGATGGGTCTTTGGAGTATGCTGAGCTGGGCAATTTCGCCAGCACAGCAAAACTATTTAATTGAAATTGCGCCAGAATCAGCTGGTATTCAGCAAGGTTTAAATAACTCTGCACTTCATTTAGGAATTGCGCTCGGTTCAACAGTAGGCGGAGTTGTTATTGAGAAATCATCTGTTATATATAACGCTTGGGTAGGCGGCGTTTTCATTATATTGGCACTGCTTTGTGCGATTTTCTCTATTACGAGAGGACGCTCGAATCAGCTTAGGAAAGAAGAATCTATCGTTTGATAGGTTCTTTTTTTTGTGTGTAAAAAAATGCAGGGGTTAGTAGAGAAATGGAGAAGGAAGTATATAGCGAGGTGATAGTATATGGAGTCTAATTTTTCAATTATTGGTTTTCTAATTTCTTTAGTCCCATTATTTCTTATTATTTTTGTATTTAGATGGATTCGTTTCATCTATCAAAATTCTGAGAAACAAGTAGAGCAAAATGAGAAGATTATTGAGCTTTTGAGGGAGATAAAGGAGCAAAAAAAATCGTAAAATGAACGTTCTGTATTTACAAATCAAAACCATCCGAAAAACCACCTACATAAAATTAAATTAGCGAAAGCGTAAAAAAGAGCTGTACCAAATGAGTATGTAAAACTCCGTTTGGTACAGCTTTTTTTGTATGAAAAATTATATTATCTATTCAAATGGTAGAATCGATTTTGGGATTTGTTAATACCTCAACTTCATCAACAATTCCTTAATTTCTTCATCCTGCATAAAGAGGTCATGGTGCTTCTCTGTAATCTTCGCAAGTGCAACGTCATGATAGAAGAACTCCGTAAAGAACTTCACGAAAGGTTGTGACATTGTTTTCATCGCTTGCCATGATTCTTGCTCTACACCAGCAAATAAAATTTCACGATCGTCAACGATGAGTAGTAAATAACGCTCTAATGCGTTAGGTTCTTGAGCTGGGATTAAAAAATGCATGTTTTCTAAGTCAGTTTCCACTTTTCCAACTATGAGGGACTCGACTTGGACGCCTTGTTTTTCTTTTTGTTCTAGTAAAGGAAGATATTCTAAAAGGGTATCGTTCCATGCGGAGATGCGTATGGATTCTTTCGCATCTTCTATAAGTTGCCTACTTTGTACTTTAATAGAAGACTGCATTTTTAAACTCCAAACGCGGTCATCTGTAAATGATTTTTTAGAAATATTATTTTCAAGTTCTTTAATATTAGATTGGAATTCTGTCGTTAACTTTTCAATTGCTAACTTGAGTGGTAATGCTGTATACAATTTTTTCTTTTCAGAAACAGAATCCATTACCATCCCTTTATCAATGAGTCGTGCTAACACTTCGTATATTTTTGCTTTTGGAACACCTGAATGTTTCACTATAGTTGTTGCATCTAATGGTTCATTGCTTGATACGACAACTTCATAAGCTTGGCTTTCATATTGTGAGAAACCGAATTTTTGTAGCATAGTTCCCTCCGAACGAATGAGATTATATAGTTTAAGGATAATGAACTATTTGTTTTTACACAAGTGGTAGTAGGTTTCTACTCAAATTGAGATGAGAATTAATTTCAATTTTTAAACTTTATCCATTATACTTAATATAGTGATTAATATGATTACAATACAACGAGAAGGGTAACTAACTGTTACGATTTATTTAACCAATTATAACCAAAGTTAATTAAATATATCAGTAAGCCCTGCTAGTCAAGTGATTGGCTAGTAGTGAGGGTTAACTGCGGGCAATCCCTAAAGCTGATTGAACTACAACGTGGCTAGAAATAGCGAGCGTGAATGTTGC